>NZ_JBEOUE010000023.1:0-127539 GCF_040303965.1 Streptomyces sp. NPDC094032
CCCTCCACGATCCCGCGCAGCGACGGCTTGTCCGCGTCCCGCTTGGGAGGAGCGGGCGACAGGCGTCGGCACAGCGCCACCGACAGTTCACCGGCTCGAACTCGCCGGGCCGCCAGCTCCCGTCGAACCACGGCTCCAGCGGCCCGTACAGCCGCAGGATCGCGAACCAGGCCTTGCCCGGCACGGTCCGGATCCAGTTGCCCTCCCGCCCGGCGGGCGGTGTCGGGCCGAAGAAGAGCTCCGTACCGCCGTCGTCCTCGGCCCGCACCGTGCCCGGCAGGCTGGAGAGGGCCGGGTACGGGTTGTCCGTCCGGAGGAGGGAGCGGGTCTGGGTGTCGTAGAGGTCGACGGCCCAGAAGTTCTTCGCCGGGACGTCGGCGGGCAGCCGCAGCCGGTAGGTGCGCGACCCGTCGAGCCAGGCGCCCTGGGCGTCCTCTGCGGTGTACGCGTACTGGGACCCGGTCCCGACCGTCTTCGCGGCCATCGCCGGGGTGATGACGGTGGCGAAGTAGTGGAAGAGGGTACGGGCGTCCAGCAGCCGGGTGCCGTCGCGCAGGAACGCGTGGCTGCCGCCGACGAACGGCGTCTTCCAGGAGGACTCGCCCGGGTAGAGGTACACGGCCGGGTCGCGCGGCCGGTAGACCAGCGAGCGGGCGATGGCCGCCGCGATCGGCGCGGCCTTGGCGAGCAGGGACCGCAGCCGGTCGTCGGGGGAGAAGGGGCGGCCCTTGACGATGCCGAGGGCGGCGAGCTGCCCGGCCCGCTCGGCGTCGAGCGCCTCGACCGGCTCCTCCTGGACGAGGGTGTCGATCTCCTCGTAGTAGGTGTAGTCGTTGGCGTGGACGGTGTTGTGGGGGGTGTCGGCGATGTTCAGGAAGCGCATCGGCGGCGGGTCCTCGGCCCGCGCCAGCGGATAGACACGGGTCTTCTTCAGCGCCGGGACGCCGCCGAGGGCGCGGACGACGAGCCAGTTGGTGTACGTGGGGGAGCGGTACGTGAAGTACCCGTCGGGCACCTCGCCGTCATACCCCGGCGGCAGGAAGAGGTACTTCCCGCCGGCGCCCTTGTCCGGTCCGGCGAGCCCGAGGTCGGCGACGTACCGGAACCAGAAGTCGTCCACGACGCAGAGCGATTCGGGCGGGTTCTCCACCACGGTCGGCCCGTCGGCGCGCAGGTCGAGGAAGGTCGTGCCGTAGGTCGTCTCGGTGTTGGGGGTGAGGTAGAAGCTGCCGGAGTTCGCCCGGGGATCGGTGTAGGCGAGGGTCCGCGCGCTGTCGACGCCGACCGAGCGCAGTCCGGCGCGCAGGGCGACGAGCGAGGCGCCGGGGATGGTGTTGAGGTAGACGTCGACGCCGCGGATCAGGTCGAGCAGGTCGTAGGAGGAGGCGACCGTCGAGGCGTCGGGCAGGCCGTCGAAGAAGCGCAGGTCGCCGAGTGGGGTGGCGACGTGGTCGGGCATCGAGATCGAGCGCAGGGCGTCCTCGGGTACGGGTACGTCGGTCATGGGTCACGGCCTCTCTGTACGGGGTTCGATCTCGCCGGGCCGCCAGCTCTTGTCGAAGAAGGAGGGCAGCGGGCTGTAGAAGCGGAGGATGGCGAACCAGTTGCGGTCCGGCAGGGTCTGCACCCAGTTCCCCTCCGCCGCCTCGGCCGGGCGTTCGGGCGCGAACCAGAGCACGGTCGAGCCGTCGGCCCCGGTCGTGGCGGCGGGGGTCGGGTACCTCTGCGAACCGGCGCGCGGGAAGCGCTGCGCGGTGGCGACCATGGAGCGGCTCTGGTTGTCGTACAGGGTGATCGACCAGAACTTCTCGGCGGGGATCCCCGGCGGCAGCACCAGCCGGTACGTCCGCCCGCCCTTCAGCGCGTCGCCGTTCGCGTCCATGGTGGCGCCCACGTACTGGGAGCCGATGCGCGGCAGGTTCATGCACATCGCCGGTGTGATGCCGGTGGCGAGGTAGAAGAAGGACGCGCGGGCGTCGAGCAGCTTCGCGCCGTGGTCGGGGAACGGCCGCACGCCCTCGCGGGTGACGAGCGCCGGCGGGGTCTGGAAGGTGAATCCCCCGGTGAACAGGGGCGAGGTCCAGTTCGACCCGGTCCCGGGGTAGTAGTGGAAGCCCTCCTCGGGGCGCGGGCGCAGGGCGACCGCGCGGGCGTACGCGTTGGCGGTGGCCACGGCGTCCGCGAGGAGCTCGCTCCGGCGCGCGTCCGGCGCGAAGGGCCGGTCCTTGACGATGCCGATCGCCGCGATCGGGGCGGCGACCTCCGGATCGAGCGCGGCGGCGGCCTCGGCCTGCACGGCCTCGTCGAGGAGCGTGAAGTACGAGGCGTCCACCGGCGGGACCGTGTTGATCACGAGCCCGCTGCCCTCGACGAACCGTGGCGTCCGCGGCTCGGCGAGCGGCGCGAGGGGGGCCTCGCCGAGCAGGAAGGAGCCGATCGACGTGCCGTACCCGCCGGGCACGTACGGCGTGATCCTCAGCTGCTCCCGGATCCGCCGGACGGCGGGCGCGGGGTCGTCGTCCTCCAGGAAGCAGCGCCCCAGCAGCCACACCCGGCTCGTCCGCACCCGGTGCGTGAACATCCCGCCCTCGGGCAGCGGCCCGTCGTACCCGGGCCCGGCGAACAGATACCGCCCGCCGGCCCCCCGGTCCGGCCCCGGCACACCGAGGTCGGTGACCCACCGGAACCACATGTCGTCGGCGACCACGAGGCACTCCTCGGGGATGTCGACGACGACGGGCCCGTCCGACAGGTCGAGGAAGGTGAAGAAGTAGACGGTGTCGGCGTTGGCGGTGAGGAACAGCGAGTTCGCGTCCATCAGCTCGGAGAACAGCAGCACGTCCCCGTCGGCGACCCCGGCGGCCAGCATCGCCCGCCGCATCGCCCACAAGGACACGGCGGGCAGCCCCGCCAGATGCGCCTCGATCCCGCGCATCCGGTCCAGCTGCCCGTACACGGTCTCGACCGTCTCCACCGTCGGCATCCCGTCCTCGAAGAGGAAGGTCCCGGCCGAGGTCTTCACCGTGTCGGGTGTGAGGAGGGAGGCGGGAACGGCACGTTCGTCGGGCATGGGTGACCCCTCTCGCTACGGGCGCGGTTCGTCCGAGGCTATGCGGAACGGATAAATGGCGCATATCGGCCGGATGGTGAGTGGTCGTCTTGCCTCTGACGCGCACGGCAGGGTTTACGGTCACGCCGATCCGCCCGCCACGACTCTCTCCCTCCCCCCTTTTTTCTCTCTGGAGCGCCCATGTCCACCCATCGCGAGATCCGGCTGCGCACCCGCCCCGAGCACGGCCTCCCGGCACCCGAACACTTCGAACTCGTCACCACGGCCCGGCCCGTCCCCGGCCCCGGGGACGTCCTCGTCAGGAACCGCTGGTTCGCGGTCCCCGCCGCGCTGCGGACCCTCATCGGGGGCGGAGTGAAGGGGGCTCCCTTCCCGCCCGTCGAACCAGGCGACCCCCTGATCGGCCCGGCCGTCGGCGAGGTCGTGTCCGCCCCGGACGGCGCGGGCCCGCGCCCCGGGGAGCTCGTCGCCCACTGGCAGGGCTGGCGCGACTACGCCGCGGTGCCCGTGGCGGCCTGCACCCCGCTGGGCGACGAGCTGCCCGACCCGGTCGCCCACCTGTCCCAGGGCTGGACCGCGTACGCGGCCCTCACCCGGGGCGCGGAGATACGCGCGGGGGACACGGTCCTGGTCACCGGCGGGGCCGGCGCCGTGGGGACGATGGCCGGACAGATCGCCCGGCTCCTGGGCGCGGGCCGGGTGATCGGCAGCACGGGGTCACCGGCCAAGGCCGAGCGGCTCGTCACCGAACTCGGCTACGACGCGGCCCTCGTCCGAGGCGGCCCCACCCCCTTCGCCGCCCAGCTCGCCGAGGCCGCGCCCGAGGGCATCGACGTGCTCGTGGACCTGGTCGGCGGCGACCAGCTGAGCGCCGCGCTCGCCGCCGCCCGCCCGGGAGCGCGAGCCGTCCTCGTCGGCGCGCTCTCCGGCCAGCTCGACCCGGAGGGCGCGGGGAACGAGGCGCGCGTGGAGCTCGACTCGCTCGCCCTGATCCTCGACCGCGTCACCCTGCGCGGCTTCAGCCCGCTGGACCACCCGGAGACGGAGCCGGAGTGGCGGACCCGCTTCGGCGACTGGCTGCGCGCGGGGACCATCACGTTCCCGCACGTACGGCTGGCGGGCATGGACCGGGCCGCCGAGGCGTTGCGGGAGGTGATGGAAGGACGTCATCTCGGCGCGGTGGTGGTCGAGTTGGGGTGACGGTTTCGCATGACGGTTGCGGTCGCGGCGAGGGTCGCGACGAGGCCGCGGCGAGGGTCGCGACGAGGGGCGGTAGGGATGCGGATCGGCGACGCGGCGGCAGCGGCGGGGACGACGCCCCGGGCCCTGCGCTTCTACGAGGAACGCGGCCTCCTCCCGCCACCGGACCGCACCCCGTCCGGTCAACGCCGCTACACCCCGGACGACATCGCCCGAGTCCGGGTCGTACGGGCCCTCCTCGCCCTCGGCCTGACGATCGAGGACGTCCACGCCTGCGTGGCCGGCCTCCCCTTCCTGGACGCCGACGCGATCACCTCCCGCCGAATGCCCGAGGCCGTCTGCATGCGCGCGTCCCCGGTGGTGAGCCGCCGCATCGCAGCCCTAGACGCGGAGATCACCCGCCTCACCCGCCACCGCGACGAACTGATCGCCCGCTCGACGCCGGGGGCGGAGGGCGGCGCCGCGTCGGACCGGGGAACGGTGCCCGCGAGCGGCACACCCCGGGCGAGGGACCGGATCAGGGTGGACGGTGGCCGTGGGGACTTTCGCTGTTCCGTCCCACTGGCCCGGCGAGTTGACTAGCGTGATGCGGCGTGTACGACAACCAAGAGGCCGTACCCGTCAATCTTCCCGATGACGGTCTGGCGCGTCGAGCCAAGGCGCTGGCCTGCACTGCTCCCCTACGGGCGCTGGATGACAACAAGGCGAGTCTCCGATGGGGGGACGCGAGTGTCTACCAACTGGCCGAGATTGCGCTGCACACCATCGACCAGGTCACCATCTCGATGGACTTCGACTCCGGAGCCTGCCGGGATCGGGTGCTCGATCAGGTGAGGCAGTTCGTCGCGCTCCAGGCACCGAGCCGTGCGCCCGAGGAACACCGGAGGGTGGCCCGGCACGTACTCGAGCGTCTGATCAACGTCGGCACCGTGGACCGTGGCTTCAATGAGACCTATGGGTCGGTTGACGGGGACGGCGTCTACCGGCGCTTTACGTTCGAGTTCAATCTGCTGGTCGAGCGGGCCGGCCCGGACGGAGAGGTGTACCTCCGAGCCACCGACGAGGCGATCAACGTTCTGGTCGGTGCGCTCGACACGGATGTGGAGTCGGCGCAGATCGCCGCAGAGGTGAAGCTCGACAGTCTGATCAAGCGAGGCAGGCTGGCCGAAGCCAAACTCGCTGCCGAGCAGGCCCGCTACCGCACGGTTCAGTACGGGGAGATGCTCCGCCAACTGCTGGACGCCACCGCGAGGGACGTCCGTGCGGTGGACTGGGAGCAGGAGGTGCCGGACCTGCTCGCGAACGCGCTGGAGCACATCGAGGAGCGCTACGAGTTCGAGCATCGCATCCTGCGCAACATCAGCGAGGCGCGCGACAAGGCGGACAATCCCCTTCGGAAGCAGAGGGCCGCGGAACTGGTCAGCATCGTCCGCGACTGCATCCGCCGCCACATGAAGCTGCAGAGCAGACTGCTCACGGCTCGCTCCCTGTTCCGCGAGGAGCAGGACCGGCAGCAGTTCGCCGAGCTCCCCAAGCGCGCTGTACTGGATCTCCATGGCCAGGTCCTGACTCCGGTCCTGGGACTCACCCTCGCCGACGCGCTCACGGTTGGCGAAGGGTTCTTCCGGGGTGCAGTCGGTCCAGAAGCTCCGGCTCTCCTCGGCTTGCCGTCCCTGGTCACCAGGCTTCTCAAACCCGCCCCGGAGCGTGAGCGGTTCGGCGAGGAGATCCCGGATCCTGTGCTGGAGGAGACTCCGGAGCGGCCTGCATTCACCCTGGAGGACTGGTCCGTCACCGATGCGCTCCTGGATCTGCGCGACGCACCCCGGACTCTGAGCGACCTGCTCACCGAGGCCGAGTCGAGGGCCTCCAGTGCAGCCGAGTTGCTGTTGCACCGGGCCGTCAACGCGTTCCAGCCGGCGGTCGGCGAACACATCGCGCGCAATGCGGCTCACGTTCTCGTCGGCGTGGGCACCGGAGAACGGTTTGACCTTCCCCGTTTCGGCGGTGACGACCTGCTGCTCCGCTCCGTCCCGATCACCCTGCACGCCGCAGGCGTCGAGCCGGAGCGAGACACCGATTCTCCCGAGGACGCGTTCTGATGAGTGACACTTTCCCGATCTCCGACGCGGAGGATGCCGCTCAGCTGGTGGCCTTCGGCATGCGCCCACGCCTGCGTCCCTCCCAGGACCGGGAGTACGACGGCCTCATCCGCCGCTTCCGCGAGGAAGACATGTTCCGCTTCCTGACCGAGAGGATCGCGTTCAGCCTGGGCCTTCACGTGATCAAGGTCGGCCCCACCACGGGCGTCGTCCTGGCGGCTGTCGCGGGGTCCGTCTTCGAGACGAAGATCGAGGACTACGCCCGCGTGTCACGCCACCGCGGAGAGGGCGAGAAGGCACTGCACGGAATCATCCACCTTGCGGTGGCCGCCCTCGCATTTCCCCGCCCGGCGGATCTGGATGACGATGGCTACATCGGCAGGGTCAGAGCGAGCCTGGTCGACGAAACAGTCCGGGAGATCTGCCGGAAGCTGCGCCGGCAGGCGGCAGAGTCGGAGAGCATGGAGGACGCTCCCAGCGGTACCTCGGAGCTGGAGCGGGCCTGGCGGGCCTATGCACGCAGGCCGGAGACATCCCAGACCAAGGACGGGCGTGCCGCCCTGAACTCGACCAGGGCGATGACGTCTCGCGCACTGCGGTTCCTCACGGAGCAGGGGCTCCTGACGATGGTCGAGGACGATGACGCGGAGGAGAGCGTGTTCCGCACGACCCCCCGCTACCAGGTGCAGGTGCGCGAGCTTGCCTCGACGACCGCCTTCACGGAACTCCTCTCCCTCGGTGTCGTCCCTGAGATCACCGACCCGGCAGGGACCCTGCGGGTCGATCTTCCAGGCGCGCGCACCTCCCAGTCGAACGCCGATCCGAAGGCTGCCACAGATGTATGAGCTGTCCCGAGTGGCGCTCCAGTCCGTCGGTCCAGGTGGAGCCCGCTACCAGAACGTCCTCCTCGACTTCAGCGCAGTCGGCACACCGGTATCCGACCGCCAGATGTCACTGTTCGGCGCTGGTGCACCGGTACGCCGCCCCTCACCGGCCACCGTGCTGTTCCTGGAGAACGGCGGCGGCAAGTCCGTCCTGATCAAGCTGATCTTCTCGGTGGTTCTCCCTGGACTGCGCCAGGTCGTCGGTACGACCGGCGGTGGAGTTCTCGAGCGATTCGTCCTGCCCAAGGACACGGCCCATGTGGCCCTGGAGTGGACGCATGCCGGCAGCGGGAGACGGCTGATCACCGGCAAGGTGATGGAGTGGAAGGACCGACGGGAGTCCTCCGATCCTCGGAACCTGATCCAGCGTTGGTACCACTTCCGCCCCACAGCGACCCTGGGTCTGGACACCCTTCCCTTCTCGTCGAGCAATCGCTACCGAACGCAAGGCGACTACCTGACCGAGCTGCAGAAGGCCAACGCCGCCCATCCCGTCATGGAGTACGGAGAGTTCGATCGACAGAGGGAGTGGACGGAACGGCTGGCCGATCTGAATCTGGATCCAGAGCTGTTCAAGTACCAGCGGAGCATGAACGCCGACGAGGGGGAGGCAGCGGAGGCGTTCTCCTTCAACAGCGACGTGGCCTTCGTGAACTTCCTCCTCGGCGCGGTCCTGCCCGCCGACCCGGCCAGGGAGCTCGCGGACCTGCTGGACACATATGCGGGCCGCCTGCACCGACGGGGTGAACTCCTGCTGGAGAGGGACTTCGCGCAGGGATCGCTGGACATTCTGCAATCTCTCGCCGTGGCACGGGAGAACGCTGACGTGGCGCGTGACCAGCGCGCGAGCGCGGCACGAAGAATGGCTGGACTACTGAGCCGGCTACGGGTCCGAGCCGAAGCCGAGGCCTCCGCGGTCAAGCGGATTCAGGAGGAGGCCGCGCAACTCTCGGCCGAGCAAGAGAAGCAGAACGCCGAGCACGTCCGGCTCACGGCCGTAACCGTGGAGCTGGAGCGCCAGGTCGCTCGACTCAAATGGGAGGACGCGGCGTCGCAGTCCGAAGACGCGGATGCGGACGCGCAGCGTGCCGAAAGCATCGCAGCGGCGTGGAAGGTCACCCCCACCATTCTTCGACAGCTCACCGCACAGCGGCGACTGGGCAGCCTCCGAGCCGTGGTGGAAGCCACCGAGGAGGCCGCGCGACCCGCATTGGTCGCCCGGGACCGGGCGGCCGGGCTGCTGGTCGGTGCCCTCCGCAGCGGGATCGAGGAGCTGCGCGCCGCCGCCGAGCAGGACGACACCGCAGCCCGAGCCGCCGTCGAGCAGGCCGAGGATGATCAGAAGGCCCACAACGAGGCACTCGCGCGAGCGATCAGTCACGTGAAGGAGAGCGAATCCGCCGAGCAGCGCGTGCGAGAAGTGCGGGAGCTGGTCGAGAAGGCCGTACGTGAGGGCCTGCTCCGGCCCGACCATCCCGCGTCGACTCAGCTGGAAGAGGCCAGGCGTGCCGCGGCGGACAACGCGAGTCGGGTCGAGCTACTGGAGGACGAGGCCAAACGGCTCGAAGCCGAGCAGCAGTCGGCCAGCAAGGCGGTCCGGGCATCGGAGCAACACCTGGCGGTCCTGCACCAGGCTCTGGAGAGCGTCCGGAGGGAGTGCAAGGCAGTGGCGGACCGCGAGGCCGCTCTCTCTATGGATCCCGCGTTCGTGGCCCTGCTCGGCCACCGGCCCGAGCACTTGGAGACCTCCGCCGAGCCGCTGCGGAGCCAGTTGGTCGAGATCCAGGAGAAGGCGGCCACCGAGATCACGAACCTACGTGTCGCGGAGGCACGGGACGAGCGATCCCGTATGGCCCTGGAGAGCACCGAGTTGCTCCCCGCCTCTCCCGAGGCCGCACAGGTCAAGGAGATCCTCGCGGCAGGCGGCATCACCGCCTGGACCGGCTGGGAGTACCTTGCGGCGTTCCCCGATGTGGAGCGTCGCCGTGCCCTCGTCCAACGGATGCCACAGCTGGCGAGTGGTGTCCTGCTGAACGACCCCGGCCAGATCCACGCGGCGCGAGAGCTCGTCCGTGAACAGGTGCCGAACCCGAGCGTGTTCCTCGCGGTGAGCACAACGGAAGCCGCAGAAGGCACGGAGTCCGTGGAATCCGCGGACCAGGAACTCCTGCCGATCGCCGGTGTGGACTTCGTCGTACCGCCGCACCCGGCGCTGTACGACGAGCGGGCCGCCGACGCGGAACGCCGCTTGCTGAGGCAGCGCCACGAACGACGAGTGGAGCGCCTTGCCGAGCTCGACGAACGGCGGGCTGCCGCGGCCGCTCTGACCGCCCGGCTCCAGGAATGGCGCAGGGAATGCCCGCCCGGCCGGCTCGACCAGCTGAAGAGCGAGTCGGAAGAGCGGAGCGGGCTCGTGGACGAGGGGGAACGCAAGGTCGAGGAAGTGCGCACTGTCCACGACACGCTGGCGGAGCACCGTGCCGCGGCTCTGGAGGAGGCGCATCCGGTCCGGTCCTCGCAGCGTGGACTGGATGAGCGCGTTCATCGACTGGAGAGCCTCGCGGACCAGGAGATGCGCGTCCCGGGATGGGAGAGTACGGCAGCGCTGCACAGAGCAGCGGGCGCGCGTGAGAAGAAGGCCGCCGACAACGCCATGGACGAGGCCCGTCGGAGCCGTGAACAAGCCGCCATGCAGCAGCGCAGGGCGGACGGCCTGCGTGCCTCCGCGAGCAGACTCTCGGAAGAACTGGTGGCCCTGCCCACGGATACGGACACGGAGGCCGTGGGGCCGGCGGAACGGACGAGCGCGCCCCTGGAGGTACTCCGACGCGACTACGCACATGCCGTCGATACGCATGTGCGGGCATCGGTCGGAGATCAACTGATGGCCGATCTGCGCCGTGCGGAGAGTGACGTCTCCTTGATCGCGAAGGAACTCGAAGAGCACGCGCCCGCCGTGGTCGAGCTGGCCCGAACCTTCTTGGAGGGTCCCCACGGCGCTGACACCGCTTCCCGTGAACTCGCCCGCAGATTCGCCGACCAGGAGGCCCCGGAAGCGCGCCGCCGAGCGGCCGAACTGAGTGCGCGGGCGGCGATCCGTAAGGACGAATACAGCGCGTTCGAAACCCCTCTCACCGAAGTGGACCTGACACCGTTCGAGAGGCCGCGCCACGTCGGACATGGCCTGGGTCTCGTGGAAGAGGCGAGGAGGGCACGGAACGAGGCACAGTGGGTGGTAGAGGATCTGGAGCGACATCGCCGGCAGTTGAAGGCCTCGTGGGAACAAGCAGAGTCTTCCCGTTCGGGCTTCGAACAACTACTTTTCGAGTGGTCTGAGTTCGAGGAGTTCGCGCCTGTCGATCCAGATCCGGCACCGTTCGAGGGAGATCTCACGGTCGCCAGAGCGGAACATCAGGCGACGCGTAGAGCCCATGAGGAGGCTCGCAGGCAGAAGGCGGATGCGGAGGGCGAAGAGCGCCACCACTCCGACAGATTGGTCCGCCACGCGAGCCAGGAGAAATTCCTGTCCCTGGAGACGAGCAGCCGCCAGATCGTTGTCAAGGCGGAGCGAGTCGCCCTCCCCGCGCGGGCCGCCGAGTGGGCCGGCGCCATGCGTGGACGCCTCCGGTCGCTCACCGACGATCTGGAGACCATCGAGCGGCATCGAAAAGCGATCGTTCAGCAATTGTCCCAGCAGGTCGCCGACGCTCTGGAGACGCTGCGGCGCGCCGAGCGGTTCTCCAGGTTGCCGAAGGGGCTCGGCGACTGGTCCGGACAGAAGTTCTTGCGGATCCGGTTCAAGGCCATTTCCGAAGAGGCCTTGCTCGATCGCATGGGCCTCCTGGTGGACGACGTGTCCAAGAACACGATGACGGCTCTGTCCGCGGGTCGGGAGCCCAGGCGTGACGGAATCTCTCTCATTCTCAAGGGCGTCGCCGCTGGAGTGCCGGGCGGGTTCAAGGTGAAGATCCTCAAACCCGATTCCGTACTGCGCACTCAGCAAGTGCCTGTGTCCGACATTCGCGCCGTCTTCTCCGGCGGTCAGCTCCTCACTACGGCGATCATTCTGTACTGCACCATGGCCGCGCTGCGCGCCAACGACCGTGGGCGGGTGGGCAAGCAGCACTCAGGGGTGTTGTTCCTCGACAACCCGATCGGCCGGGCCTCATCGACCTATCTTCTCAGACTCCAGCAGTCCGTCGCCCGAACGCTTGGCGTGCAACTCGTCTACACGACTGGCGTGTTCGAGACCGAGGCGCTGAACACTTTCCCCCTGGTGATCAGGCTGCGAAACGACGCGGATCTCCGGGCCCGGCGCAAGTATCTCTCCGTGGAGGGAGTGTTCGGGCATTATCTGGACGAATCCCTGTCTGCGGCGGGGGGACCTCAGATCTCGGCGTCCCGCTACTTCAGCAAGGAAGAAGGAGCCGATGGCGACGAGTGAAGGCGGTCTCTCCAGCAAACCTCCGAGCGAGGCGGCGCTCGAACTCCTCTCCAGGGTCCATCAGAAGGAATTCGACTGCGGGTGGAAGGGCACGACGAATCGGGATGTGGGGATCGCCGATGTGCAGGAGATCTACCTCCGTATGCCACCGCCCGCCGGGCGGGGGAAGGAACTCCCCAACCGGATCCTCTCGGACTACCTCAGGCAATTGGCAGATGCGGGACATCTGAAGCTCTCGGAAAAGACGGACGGCGAACGGCGCTGGGCGTTGTCGCTGAGCATCAAACTGATGCCCGTTCGATCCGTGGCCAGGACCATTCCGCCGATGCCTCTGTGGCAGAGCAGACTGGCGAGGGCTGAGAAGCACTGGGGCTTGCCTGGGACGAGCGGCAGGATCCGGGCCGTCTATGAGGCGCTGAACACCTGGCTGCATCGCGGACGCCCGGGGATGCGTCTTCCTCTGCGTGAGCGGGCACTGCAGATCTTCGGGCAGCATCCGTTCTTCCAGCAGCCGGGGCACCCGGCGGAGAAGATCTTCGATACTCTGAAGGCGGGGCCGATCTTCTCCGACAGGGAGGAGGTGTTGAAGCTGCTCAATGCCTTCGACGTCGATCCGCCCCTGCTCAGCAAGGACTTCAGTTCGTCACGACTGGATGAGGAGAGCGGCGGCCACCACAGACTGGGCAAGGGCCGTGGACTGCTCGTCGTCGAGAATTCCACGACCTACTGGTCGATCTCCCACATGCTGGGGCACATCGACCATCGCATCGGTCACGTCGCGTGGGGCGTAGGCGCGATCTTCCAGAAGTCCATCGGGAGCATCGTCGCGGAGGACCGCATCTCCGACGTCGTCTACTTCGGTGATCTCGATGCCAGTGGCCTGCGTATTCCCGTCAGAGCCGACGGCTATGTCTCCGGCTTGAAGGTCCGCCCAGCAGTCGAGTTGTACGACGCGCTGCTGCGGCTCGGCACCCCGGGCCGCTGCCCGCCCAAGGAGGCGAGGATGACGCCGGCAAGGGCCCAGGAGCTGGCCGCCTGGCTGGACCCTAGGCACCGCGACCGGGTTCGCGACCTCATGCTGCGGGGCGAGAGGCTGGCACAGGAGTGGGTCGGCTTCGATCATTTGAGCACCAACGAGGACTGGTACACGGATGTGCGGTGACGTAACTCCCTCGCCGTACGCTTCGTTGAGCGAGGCAGTCGGCAGCGGTCGGCGTGATGGCCAGGCTGACGACTCGACGCGCGGCTGAGCCTCTGAGAGGCGAGTGAATGACTCCTCTGGAAGACGTGGCCGGCGGTGTGGTGGCACGGGATTCTCGCCAACCCGTCCCCGTCCGCCGGCAGTCGCTGGCGGCCTCGGTCGTCGAGGCATTGAGCCGCTACGGCATCGTCGTGGTGACCGGCCGGGACGGAGTCGGGAAGTCGTTCCTGCTCGAGCAGGAGGTGTATCCAGCGTGCTCCCGACAGTTCTCTTCACGTGTCCTGTTGTCCGATGAGCTGCTGAGGAACTTGGAATCCTTCGAGGACGAGTTCGTTCCGAAACTGCGGCCACCAGTACTGCTCGTCGTCGACGACGGCCTGACGCCCGAATCGTTCCCGGACGCGTTGCTGAGCCATCGTTTCCACGTCATCGTCGTCTCACGTGACCCGGCGGCCAGATGGCAACACCTTGCGAAGGTAGTGGAGGTCGGACCCTTCAGCCGTGCGGAATCGATCCAGTTCCTCACGACCAATGTTGTAGGACTGGGGGAGGAGGAAGCCGATCGTCTGGCTGCTCACCTGGGGGACCTGCCACGTGCGCTTGAAGGAGCCCTTCGATGGTTCACGCCGGACGACACCGGCGACAGCTTCCTCGAGAAGGTCAGGACTCACCCCCATCTGATGTACGGAGAGGGGTCGGGGTACCTCACGGCGCGTCCCGCCTCGCTGATGGAGGAGGTTCGTCTGAAGGTGAACGATGTGCCGGATGGCGGCAGACTTGCTCCTCGTGACGTTCTGGGCGCACTTGCCTTGATGGACGGCGCGCCGTTTCCCGTGTCGTCTCTCGCATGCCGGTCAGAGCGGCCGGGATGGCGGTCGGCGCTCAACGAGCTGCCTGCTGACCGGCGCACACCCCTGTACGGCCTTGCTGCCGTGTTCAGGGACCTGGAGCGGCGGGGGCTCGTCACACTGGTCGACGGTGAAGTACGTATGGTCTGGCTCACGTGCCAGTTGGTGCGTTCCGCTCTCTCACCGAATGAGCTCGAGCGGGCCGGCCGCCTGGCCGAGGTGATGCTGCTCGGCAACGTGCCCGATGGCCACGGCGAGGCGCTGTGGGGGGACTGGCCATGCTGGGAGGCGAGCGCGGCCGCTTTGAACGCCATCGACCCTGCGTTCCTGACGACGTCCGCCGGCCGTTACGCCCTTCTTGCCGGCTGTGAATTTCTCTTGGAGCGGGGATGCCTGTCCCAGGTGCGCGATCGTCTGCTCGTACTCCGTGCGACTTGGAGACGCGCCGAGGGCGTACCGTTGGACATCCGCCTCAGGGTTCTCGACTTGCTGACACGAACCACCTATCAGCTCGGAGACGCTCGTGCGTCCTGCCGATACGGCGAGACCGCCTACCGGGCTCGACTGGCGGCGTACGGCCCACGGCGCCTTGACTCCACCACCCTGGCCGGTGCCGCACAATGGGCGCTGGCCGCCGGATGGGTCGACTGGCTGGAGGAGCTGTGGCAGCTCGCGGAAAGCATCCCGGATCAGCGGCTGGCGCGCCGTATCGAGTGCTTCGCGATGCAGCTGCGTGTGCGGTCTCCGTACGGGCCTTGTCTCGTCGAGCAGATCGAGAGGATCGTCCGGGCGCAGAGCGACACGATCGGCCCTGAGCACCCCTACACCCTCGTCACGATGGATCTCCTGGCCCGCGCACACCGCAGGTCCGGGCAGCCAGAGGACGCGCTGACCTGGTTCGAGCGGACGTTGGAACTGCGTGGCAGCACTCTCGGGCCTTGGCACCCGGACACACGAGCCTCGGCACTGGCTCTGTACGAGCAGCGTCGAGAGCTGGGACGCAAGGCTTGAGGTAGGCGTTCGAGATCGCCCGGCCGAAGGCACCGCGTAGATCGCGGCGAAGGTGAGGAAGGCGGTGGCGCGACCTTCGTCGTTCCACTGCTCGGCGGTGTGACGTGGACGCCTAGCGTTGTCGACGTCCGTCCGGCGTGCTCCAGCCC
Organism: Streptomyces sp. NPDC094032; assembly: GCF_040303965.1. Classification (NCBI taxonomy): domain Bacteria; kingdom Bacillati; phylum Actinomycetota; class Actinomycetes; order Kitasatosporales; family Streptomycetaceae; genus Streptomyces; species Streptomyces sp. NPDC094032. The sequence goes on from NZ_JBEOUE010000023.1 coordinate 14,910, forward strand.
GGCTTCCACACTGAGCTGGTCGTCGTGTCGTACAGGTTGGTGACTGTTAACGGGTGGTGGGGTCCAGACGGGGAAGACGGTGCTACGCGCCGGTGAGGAGATGGCCGAAGGTCTGGCGGCCGATGTCCTCCGCCTGGGCCTGGTCGACGATCTGCCCGGTGACGTCCGTGCGGTGCCGCGCGGCCCATGTCTCGGCGGAGGCGGGGGTGGTGAAGAAGTTCAGGGTGTCGCAGCAGACCTCGGCGGCGGGGCCGGCCCCGCCCCGGCGCCCGACGAAGACGACCGCGGTCGACGGCTCCCACGTCGTCCGCCCGTCCTCGCTGGTGACCGTCACGGGGTCGCCGGTGATCGGGTCGGACGAGGTGATCACGGCGTCGCGGCCGAGCATCGAGGGGATGCCGAGGGCGTCGATCGCGCACATCGACCACACCTGGGCCCCGCCGGCGATCGTCACGCTGTGCCGGGTGGGCACGGCGGAGAAGGGGTAGGCGGCCTGGATCCGCCCTTCGCCACCCAGGGTCAGGAAGTCCTCGCGGTCCAGCTCGGCGAGCACCTCGGCTGCCGTCCGACCCGCCTCGGCGGCGGTCTGCTCAAGCGCGGCGGGCTCGGGCGCGCGACCGGTGGCGGCGAAGTGCCGCAGTACGGCCCGGTGGACGGCCCGCAGGCCGCCCTCGACGGGAGCGAGCCGACCCCGGCCGGCCCGGCCCACCAGGTCCAGGACGTCCACCGCGGGGGCCAGGGCCAGGCGCAGGTCGTCGACACTGGGCGCGCCGTCCACCCCGCCGTCGGCGTCCCGGTAGATCCGGCAGGACACGCTCGGCTCCGCCCCGGCCCGCGCGAAGGGGTCGGCGCCGTCGATGAGCACCGTCGGCGAGCCGGTCATGCCCGTCCGCTCGGCGTCGGCCTGCTCGGTGACCTCCACGAGGACGACCTCGGCCGCCCGGCCGCCCAGGGCGACGGTGATCCGTTCGCGTACGACCGGACCGTTGGGGCAGTCCGGCACCGTCAGCACGGTGATCCGCATCGTGGCGTCCTCACAGCTCGTCGTCGCAGCTCGTGGCTTCTCGGGGACGACGCTAGACCTTCCAGTGCACTGGAAGGTCAAGGGCTAGGGTGAAGACATGCGCGTCGGAGACCTCGCCGCGGCCGGCGGTGTGACGGCCAAGACGGTCCGCTACTACGAACAGGCGGGCCTGCTGCCCGCGCCACCGCGCACCCCCGGCGGCTACCGCGACTACCCGCCCACCGCCGTGACCCGCCTGGCGTTCATCCGCGACGCCCAGCACGCGGGCCTCACCCTCGCCGAGATCCGTGGCGTCCTCACCCTCCGGGACAGCGGCGAAGCCCCCTGCGGCCAGGTCGTCCACCTGATCGACCAGCACCTGGAAGAGATCGACCGGCGCATGGCCGAGCTGCGCACGACCCGGACCGCACTGCGCGAGCTCGCCCGACGGGCCGCCGAGACCGACCCCGCCACCTGCGCGGAGGACGGCATCTGCAGCATCTTCAGCACTCTTCCGTAACTCACCCTCTCAGCCACGCGACTTGGATAGCGTCTGCTCCGGCATGGCTGAGAGGTACGAGAGGGTGGGGATACGGACGTGGGCAAGCGTATGGACGGCGACCGGCGGCTTCTGGTCAGCGTGTTCGGGCCGCAGGAGGCCCGGGAGGCGGTGCTGGGCGGGGCGAGGATCATCGACAGCGAGGACCCGCGCAGCGCGCTCGGCACGATCAAGCCGCGCCGCATCATGGACATCGCGGACGCCGTCCTCGCCGCCCGCCGGGACCTGCCCGTCCAGCTGAGCACCAACATCGGGGAGGACCAGCTCCTCTACCGCCGGGCCGCGGACGGCACGGCGATCGGCAAGTCCGCGTACGAGATGGTCGGCAAGGCGGCCCAGGCGGCGCTCGGCGTCGCCGTGTCGATGGGTACGCGGGTCCACCCGTGCCCGATCGTCAAGGTCGGCCTCGACGGCATGGACGTCGGCCGGCTCACCGACGTGCTCGGCGAGATCACCGCGACCCTGCGCCGGGCCGACGGCCTGGGCCGCACCCGCGTGATGTCGGTGCTGTTCGCCCAGGACCTGGACCTGTGGGACGCCCGCAAGACCCTGCCGCAGGTCCGCCGCGCCCTGGTGGGGCTGCGCGAGTACGACCCGGCCACGCCGGACACCGCGGACGCCTTCGACCTGGCGGACCTCGCGGACGCGCTGCTGGGTGACGACGGTCGCCTGCTCTTCCCCGACCACCGGCCCGACGAGGCGGAACTGAAGGCCCACGGGGCTCTGCCGCCCACCGCACGCGGCACGTTCGTCACGGTCAACGAGCCGTTCGCGCACGCCGACCACGGCCTGACCCGCAGCCGCCGTACCGACCGTGAGGCGATCCGGGCCATGGTCGAGGCCAGCGCGGCGGCGGGCGCCGACGCCATCATGATCGACACCAGCATCCTGCTGAAGGTCGCCCGCATCGGGCTCATCTCCACGGCCGGCAGTGACGAGGTGGTGGACCTGGACGCCCACGACACGGACGCGCACGGTCTGCCCCGCGCCGGGATCCTCACCCTGAAGGAGATCCGCTTCTTCGTGGACCTGTGCCACGCCCGGGGCCTTGAGGCCAACCTCGCCGGCTCCGTCCAGAGCCACCAGGCCCAGCAGATGTGGCGGCTGGTGCCCGACCTCGACCAGCTCTCCGCCCGGGGCGGCGTCGTCGCCCTCGCCCACGACCCCCTCCACGGCACGGGCGCCGCGACCCGGCACGACCGCGTCGTCCGCCGCGACCTGGTCGCCGGACTCGTCCCGCCGGAGCAGGGCGGCTACCTCGTGGTGCCCGAGCACATGACACGGTCGCCGAAGTTCCACACGGACCTGGACGACCTGCTCGCCCGCCACCCGGACCTCGACGTCCATGTGGCGGACCGCCATGGCGCGCTGTCCCCGCTGGAGCCCCGATAGAGGAAGGGCCCGAACCGCGACTCACGGTTCGGGCCCTGCCCCCTACGGATGGGGTACGTCAGCCCTGCTCGCCGCTCGCCTGCTGGGAGGCGGCCTCGGCCGCGCGGGCCTTCTCCTGCATCTTGCGCACCAGCTCCGCCTTACGGTCGGCGGCCCCCTGACGGTCGAGGTTGCGGTGCGGCCCGTTGTTCTGCCGCTCGGCCCGGGACTGCCTCTTGCGCTGGCCGCCGCCCTGGCCCACGGGGTTGTTGATGTTCTTGCTGTCGGTCACGGGTTCTCCCGGTGGTGGTGTGAGGTGATCTGCGGATTCGCCGGTGGGGGACGGGCGGGGGCCCGTCACGCTCTCACTCGTGGATCGGCGTCTGGAAGAACATGACAACGACGTTACCCGATTCGAACGCCCCCGCCGAAGACAGGCCCTTTTCCCGAAATATCCCGCATTCGAAGGCGACTACTCGGCTACGACCACCCGGCTGCGACTACTCGGCTGCCGGGTCGGCGCAGGCGGTGGCCCAGGGCCACTGACGGTTGTCGTACGGAGCGGTCGTCGGCAGGAGGGCTTCGCGGCCCCTGCGCGCCATCTCCCGGCGGACGGCCTCACGCGCCGCGTCGCCCAGGATCTCGACGTCCATGACCCGGCCCTGCCCGAAGAACGCGCGGCCGAGCTCGCGGTCGGCGACGACACGGGTGAGGAGGTCCAGCATCCGGTCCTCCGTGGTGGTGAACTCCGAGGTCTCGAAGAGGAACAGACGCTCGCCGATGGCCTGCTCGCCCACGTACTGGGCGAGGACCGTGAACAGGATGTTCTTGGTCCGTGTGACGTACACGGTGTTCACGGCCGCGTACACGTGCTCCAGAGAGCCGCCGAGCTCCGCCTGCCAGGAGTCCAGCACCTTCGTCCAGTGCCCGACCTGCGCGTCGGCGGCGCGTTCGGTCAGGCACAGGACGAGCGGGGCGCACTCCCGGGCGAACCGCCCGACGTGCTCCTCGGGGACGCGGCCGTCGTCGTCGAGGCGGGTGAGGAGCCGGTCGCACAGGCCGAGGGCGGCACGGGCGGCGCGTGCCTCCTCCGGCCCGAGGCCGTATCCGCCCAGGTCCTTCAGCGCGTGTGCCAGTGCCGTTCTGAGCTGGTCGTGGGCTTCCCTGGGGACCCGGGTGGGCGAGGTGGCCAGCTCGAAAGCGGCGACGGGAGCGTGTGCCAGATCCTTGAGCCGTTGGTAGACGGCGGGCACGGGCGGTGCGGACACGGGCGGCCTGCCGGGCGTGTGGAGGAGCAGCCGCCCGCCGGCTCCGTCGAACAGGGCCAGGATGACGGGCGTGGTGTCGAGCAGCCGCTCACGCCAGGCGGACGCCGCGTGCCGGTAGACGCTGCGCATGGCGTCACCAAGGTCAAGGTCCAACGTCGTGTCCTCGCTCCCCATGCGTCCCGGTGTGGCGCTGTTCCCCATCCTGTCCCTCCTGGATCCGCCCGTACCGTGGGTGAGGAATTTCGGCTGAGCTCATTCTCCGAACGCTCGATCGCAGAGTCCGGCTCGTCGCGCCCGCCGGGTGGTGCGGGTGCCGACGATGAGCTGGGCGGCCCGGTAGTACACCTCCTCCAGGTGGTCGCCCAGGTGGATGCGCGCGAGGAGCAGCCGGGCGCGGATGCGGTGGGGAGAGGACGCGGCCTGTTTCGGGGTGAAGAGGCAGGGGCCTCGGTTGTGCAGGGGGCGGGTGTGGCGGGCGGCGGTGTGCAGCGTGTAGCGCTGGAGGATCTCGCGGGTGGCGGCGTCGATGAGGCCGGGCGCGAGACCGCGCGCCGGGCAGGGCCGGTTGCCCGTGACGCCGAAGGGGGCGTGGTGGGTGGGGGCGGCGGACGGGTGCTGCCAGCGTTCGGGGAGGAACTCGTCGGGCCGGTCCTGGCCCTCGCGATGGTAGGCGGTGTAGTCGAAGCAGAGCACGGAGCCCGCGGGGATGCGGAGTCGGGCGGTCTCGATGTCCGCGGTGGTGACGCGGTGCGCGATGCCGAACAGGGGGAACAGCCGCAGCGACTCCTGGATCGCCGCGTGCAGCAGCCCGCTGTCGGCGTCGCGGGCGATGGCGTGCTGGAGCGGCGGGCGGGTCGCCAGGTTCATGCACAGGTGGGCCACCGCTTCGGACATCTGGGCGACGCCGGTGCCGAAGACGACCCCTTGGAGGTAGAGCGCCTGCTGGCGGAGCGTGAGGCTCTCCGGGAGGGCGGGCACCGCCGGGCCGGTGGCCAGGCGATGGGTGAGCGCGGAGATCAGTCGGTCGCGCACGCGCAGGTCGAGGGGCGTGATGTGCTTGATCGTCCCCAGCAGGTTGTCGGAGTTGGCGACGATGAGCGCGCGGGTGGCCGTCGGGCACGGCTCGTGGAAGACGAGCTCGTAGAAGAAGTCGGCCCACACCGGTGTCATCAGGTCGCGGACGCGCAGCACGGTCGGCCGGTCCGCCACCGGCCGCTCCAGGGCTTCGGCGGCCAGCCGTCCGGCGAGGTGGCGCGCCTCGGCCGGGGGGACCGCGAGGATACGCCGGGTCGTGGCCGCGACGCGTTCGTACGCGGGACCGTCCTCAAGGTTCTCCTGGTGGATCGCGGCACTCGGCGACAGCCAGTAGAAGTGCAGGTTGGACAGACTCGCGCCCTTGCGCCGGCGGCGGGTCGCGGGGTGACGGTAGAGGGCGGTGAAGTCGTCCGCGGTGGTGCCCTCGCCGGGGATCACGACCAGGGGTTCCTCGCTCATCCGCTCGAAGCCGCGCCCCCGGACGGTCGCGGACCGTTTCCACAGGCGGCGCCCGGCGGTCGCGATACCGAGGAGCGCGGCGGCGCGCAGGGCGAGGAGGGGCATGGCGTCTTCCTTGGGGACGGGAAGCGGCCCACGCGTCGGCGCGGCGGAGACACAGCGGCACGTGGGACGTGAGGGCGGGATGACGGGGGCAGGTTAGAAGGCGGGGGCGGTGCCGGGGAACGCTCGCCCCGATGCGGGCCGCCCGGTGGTGGGCGGGCTCCGTTGGGCCGCTTGGGACGCCGGTGTCCGCAACGGCCCGCCACCCGTTGAGCCGTATGGCTGACTCGGTGGGCGGTCCCTCACTCGTACGGGGGATGGACGCCGTAGACCCCGAAGAGTGGGAGCGACACTGTGCGCACCGCGCCGCCCGCGGCACCGTCGGTGACCCGGCGAGCGCGCCATCTGCGGCGTGGTACAGGTGCTGCCGGTCGGTACGGCGGGGGAGCGGAGGTCCGGTGGCAGGCAGTGTCGCGGCGCGTATCGCCGAACGGCTGGTCGAGGAGGGCGTGGCGGTCGTCTTCACCGTGCCGGGGGAACAGATCGACGCCCTGCTCGGCGAACTCGCGCGCGCCGGCGTACGCCTGGTGCACACCAGGCACGAGCAGGCAGCCGCCATGATGGCCTACGGCTACGCCCGTTCGACCGGCCGCGTCGGCGTCTTCGCGTGTGTATCCGGCCCCGGGGTCCTGTACTCCTCGGCCGGCCTCGCCCTCGGGTACGCGGGGGACGCCCGCATGCTGTGTCTCGCCGGACAGATCCCCACGGCGGCGATCGGACGAGGCCACGGCCTGCCGCACGAGCTCCCGGACCAGCTGGGCATCCTGCGACGCCTGACCGGCTGGTCCGAGCGCCTCGACCGACCCGAGCGGACCGACACCGTGCTCACGGAGGCGTTCCACCGGCTGCGCCACGGCCGGCCCCGGCCGGTCGCGGTCGAGATCCCCATGGACGTCCTTACGGCGCAGGCGATTCCGCAGGCCGCCGAGACCACGGATCGGGCGACTCCACAGGCGACCGCCGAGACCACCAACCAGACCGCCGCCCAGGCGACCACCGAAGCCATGGCCCGGGCGACCGCCCAGGCCACCACGCGGACCACGGCCCAGGTCGCCCCCCAGGCCAGCACCCAGGCCACCACCCAAGCCCCCGCCCTCGATCCCCGGCCCGCCTCCCCCGTCGGCCCTGATCCCGCCCCCGATCCGGACGCCCTACGGCGCGCACGCGCGATGCTCGGGCAGGCCGAGAGCCCGCTCATCTTCGTCGGCAGCGGTGCCCGTGAGGCCGGTGCGGAGGTGCTGCGGCTCGCGCGACTGCTCCAGGCGCCGGTCACCGCCGACACCGGCGGACGCGGCATCGTGCCGGACGACCACGAACTCGCCCTCCCGCTCCTGGCCGCCCAGCGGCTCTGGCCGCGGACCGACGTCGTCCTCGCCGTGGGCACCCGTCTGATGCGGCCCCAGGCCCGGTGGGGCACGCACGACCGGCTCAAGGTGATCAGGGTCGACCTCGACGCGGCCGAGCTCGACCGCGTCGCCGCGCCCGCCGTCGGGATCGTCGCCGACGCGGCGGAGACCGTACGGGCCCTCGCCGACGGCATTCCGGCCCAGCCGCCGCGTACACGATGGCAGGCGGCGGTACGGGACGCCCGCGACCGCACCGCGGCCGACGTGAGCCGGCTCGTCCCCCAGCTCGACCACCTCGCGGCCATCCGCGCGGCCCTGCCCGCCGACGGGTTCTTCGTCGAGGAACTCACCCAGGTCGGCATCGCGGCACGCCTCGCCTTCCCCGTCCTGCGGCCCTACACGTACGTGATCTCGACCTACCAGGAGTGCCTCGGCTTCGGCTTCGCCACCGCCCTCGGCGTCCAAGTGGCCAACCCCGGCAAGGCGGTCCTGTCGGTCTCCGGGGACGGCGGATTCCTGTACACCAGCAATGAACTCGCCACCGCGGTCCTCCACCGGATCCCCGTCGTGGCCGTCGTGTTCAACGACAACGCCTACGGCAACGTCGCCCGCTCCCAGCGCAACCGCTTCGGCCACTCGGTCGCCACCGAGCTGCTCAACCCCGACCTCGTACGGCTCGCGGAGGCGTTCGGGGCCTACGGCGTACGCGTGAAGACCCCCGACGACCTGCGCGGCGAGATCGAGGCGGCGTTCGCGCGCGGCGGCCCGCCCACGGTGATCGAGGTGCCCGTCGGGGAGATGCCCAGCCCCTGGCCCCTGATCCACCGGCGGCAGGAGCCCTGACCCATGCCCAGAAACCGCCCCCGCCACCCGACGACCGGCATCCGCCCACCCGCGCCCGCACCCGTGTCCACCCTTGCCGCCGCCACCCCAGCCCCCTCCCACCGACTCGGCCCGTTCGATCGCCTCTTCCTCGCCGGCGGGCGGCCCGGCCGCGTCCCGACCGCGATGCTGGTGCTCGACTTCGACGGCGAGGCCCCGCACCCCGCGCGATTCGCCGAGCGGATCCTCGAACGGGCCCGGCACCTGCCCGCGTTGAACGTCCTGCGGCCCGAACCGGGCGCCCGGACGTTCCCCGCCCGCCGCACCCCGCTGAGCGCGGACGCGCACGTACACCACGTGGACGCCGCGACAGCGGACGGGACGCCGTCGCTGCTCGCCGCCCTCCTCGTCCGCCCCTTCCCGTGCCCGCCGCATCCCCCCTGGGACCTGACGGTGATCCGCACCGGCGGACAGGACGCCCGGTTCAGCCTGTGCTACCGCATCCACCACGCCGTCCAGGACGGTGTCGGCGCCGCCCACACTCTGCTCGCCCTGACCGCCGACAGCCCAGTCCGGGGACCGTTCCCGCACGAGCGCGGACGCCCGACCGTACGAGGTGCCCTCCAGGCCGCCCGGGAACTGGCGAGGTCCCCACGGAGCCCACACCCGTACGGCGCCGCCTCGGGCCGGTTCACCGTCGACGTGCGGGACGCGCGGGAAGACCGGGTACGCGAACTGGCCCGCCACCACGGATCGACCGTCAACGACGTCTGCCTCGCCGCCCTGGCCCTCGCCCTGGGACCCCGCCTCCACGACGGCCCGCGGGTCCGGACCGATGGCGGCACCCTCCCCATCGCCGTCCCCATGTCGTACCGCACGTACGCGGACCGCGACGCCCCCGGCAACCGGATGCTCGCGGTCCGCCTCGACCTACCCGTCACCGCCCACGACTTGGACCAGGCCGTACGCCTGGTGCGCGGCACGACCGAACCTCTGCGCCGCCACCGGGCGAAGGACTCACGCCGTACCGCGCTGGCACTGCTGCCGGACGGTCTGCACGCGGCGGCGCTCAGGACCAACACGCGCGCCACGGGATTCATCGCGAGCTCGCTGACCTTCCCCGAACCCGCCCACGTCAACGGCGCCCGCATGACCGGCGCGACCGCCCTCTTCCCACCCGACGAGACCCTGACCGCTTACGTCTCCTTCACCCGCGCGAGCGGCCGCATCCGCTGCGCACTCGTCCACGACGAACTCGTATGGCTGCCCGGCGATCTGACGGAGCGCTGGCTGACGGCGCTGGGGTAAGGGCTGTCCCGTAAATGATCTCCGGGGCGCCTCGGGCGTGGTGGATCGCGGTGAAGCCTGTCGGCCTATCCGGCGAGGGCGAGGTTGTGCATCCGGGCGATACCGAGCATGGAGTGGTGGACGCCGTCGCCCTTCAGACGGCAGTCGCGGAGGATCTTCCAGGTCTTCATGCGGGCGAAGACGTGCTCGACCCGGGCCCGGACCTGCTTGTGGGACTTGTTGTGCTCCTCCTTCCAGTCCGGCAGTTCGGTCTGACCGCGCTGCCGGCGGTGCGGGATGACGAGTCCGGTGCCCAGGTATCCGCCGTCGGCGATCGTGACGGTGCTGCCGACGGCGGCCTTGGCGCCGGACTCCTCCCACGCCTTGCAGTCGTTGCGGTTGTCGGCGAGCGGTCGGCCGACCACGACGACCAGACGGGTGTCGGCGTCGATGACGACTTGGTGGTTGGTGGAGTATCGATAGTTCTTCGACCGCTCGGCGATGGTGTGGTCGCGGGTGGGGACCAGGGTGCCGTCCACGATGAGCACGGTGTCCTTGGCGAACCGCTTCCGGGGTCGGAGCGCGAGCATCGGCCCGAGGTGGTCGATGATCCGGTCCGCCGCAGACTTCGACACCCCGAACAGCGGGGCGAGCTGCCGCATCGTCAGGTTCGTTCGCCAGTACGCCGCGACTAGTAGGGCCCGCTCCTCCAGCGGAAAACTCCATGGCCGGCCCCTGCGGACCGCGTCCGCCCCCTCGCGCCGCAGCACCGTCACCAGCTTGCCGAACTGCCGCGGGCTCAGTCCGGTGAACGGGGCTATCCAGGACGGTTCCGATGCCGTGATCACACCAGCCACGGCAAGATCGTCTCATCTTGATCACGCTGTGGGGCCGCCTGCCTCGGGCTGGAAACATCTCAGTCGCCCGGAGGGATTCGGCATGAGAACCTCACACCCGTGGCTACGGAAACCGAGGTCGGAGAGCTGTTGCACCAGCGCGGCTGGCGGACGGCGTTCACCGTCGCTGAAAGGGTGAACGCGTGGGCCACCCTGGTGAGCGCCATCGAGCGCGGCTACGGCGATCACATCCATGAGTACGCCAACGACCTCTACTGCCGAAACTGGCTGCACGAGGCTTGGCTCCTGCTGGACGACCACATCGTCCAGCTCTGGACTCCGCAGATCAAAGCTCTGGACGACCGGTACAAGGCCGCGACCGTCGACGACGACGGCATAGCACTCGACCAGTTCCACAGGATCCCCGGCCCCGACCTGTGGTGGTGGCGCCGACACCCCCGCATCCTCACCGGAGACCTCGGGCGTTCGCTTCGCTCAGCCGGCGCTATCGGCGCCGACCTGGACACAGCCTGACCCTCAGTCTCACGGGATAACGGGACAACTCTTAGGCAGGCGCCGCACATCCCGGGGGCAGGGCCTTACAGCCGCGGCTTTCGGGCCGGCTGGGCGAGAACAGGTGTCCGGGCGGCAACCGGACAGTGTCCGACGGGGTTCCCGCCAACGTTCACCGACCGCCTGCGCCGCGCGGGCGCGGGCGGGTGCACTGGTCAGGGGCGCCGGGGAGCGCGCGAGGCGTGAGGGCCGGTGGGAGTGGATGGCACATGATGACGATCAACGTGGCGGTGCTGCTCGCGGTCATCGTGGTGATGAGGCTGCGCCGCAGGACGCAGGCCAGGAGCCGTCTTGAGGAGCGCAATACCGCGTTCCTCATCCTGGCCCTGGGAATTCTGATCGCGCCGACTCCGGTGGGCCAGAGCATCTTCAACGGGATCGGCCGGCTGGTCCAGGGCATCTCGCAGGCCGGATCGTGAGCCCCGCGCCCCGTCAGGGCGGCCGCCGCCCCCGTTCACCGTCCCCGTCCCGCCGTAGGCCGGCGTCCAGGCGTGGTGCGGCGAGGCGCCGCTCGCCGCGGACCCTGGGCTGGGAGCGGGCCGCGCTGCTCCTGCTGCTGTTCGCGGTGGTGTGGAGTCTGGTCGCCGGTGTCCTGCGGTGGCTGGCCGCGCACCCCTGGACGGTGTTCGCGCTCCTGCTGGCCGCTGCGGCGGCCGGCGCGGTCTGGTTGCGTCGGGTCCGGGAGACAGCCCGGCGGAACCGGGTGCGGGACCAGGGGCTGCGTTACGCGCTGCCGCAGATCGACGCCCTGCATCACCAGCAGTTCGAGGAAGCCGTACGGGACTTGATGCGCCGCGACGGCTGCCCCAAGACGATCCGGGTCGGCGGGGCCGGGGACAACGGCGCCGATGTGAAGGCCACTGATCCCTTCGGCCGTCTGTGGGTCATCCAGTGCAAGCACCGCAAGGCCGGTGTGGCCGGCGCCGCGGTCGGGACTCCGGACCTCCACGTGCTCAACGGAACCGGCCGCCCCGTCCACCACGGCGATGTCGTCGTACTGGTCACCAACGGCCGCTTCACGAGCAAGGCAGTCGAATTCGCCCGTTCCCAGCGCCTTCACCTGGTGGACCGCGAGCTCCTCGCCCAGTGGGCCGCGGGCTCCGTACCGCTGTGGGAACTGCTTGGCACGGTTCCGCCTCCGCGCGGTCCGGCTTTCGGCTCCTGACTGCGGGCGGACAGCGCATGGCCGGCAGGGCCTGCACGGCCAGGACGGCCGCATGGCCAGGAAGGTTCGTACGGCCCGCACGGCCAGGACGGCCCGCATGGCCAGGACAGCTTGCACGGCCCCGCATGGCCAGGACGACCCGTACGGCCCCGCACGGCCAGGACGGCCCGCACGGCCCGCACGGCTCAGGCAGCCCCCCGGGCCGGTTCACCCATGCTCGCCGCCCCCGCCCGTCCCCGCCGCATGGGCCTCCCCGGCAGACGGGCTCCCTCCCCGCAGTTCCCTCCGCAGCGCGCGCAGCGCCGCACGTTCCTCCGCGCGACGCCGCAGCCAGGCACGCCGCCGCTCGCGCGTGATGAGGAGGGAGAGGGCCAGGGCGAGAAGCCCGGCGACGGCGAGGGTGGCGATGAGCCAGGGGAAGGAGGACAGCCGGACCGTGTTGCTGTCCACGGTCTTCGCCGCGCCGCCGGGAACCGTGGCGGTCACGGAGGCGGTGACCGCGATCCGGCCGAGAGCGGGAAGGTTGGCCAGCCGACCGGTGAGGGTGGCGCTGCCGCCCGGGATCACGTAGATCCCGGTGGGAGTGAGCGGGACGGTACGCGCGGAGCCGCCGGTGATGTTCAGCGTGCCGGCGAAGGTGTAGAGGACGTTGCCCGTGTTGCGTACGGTCACGGTGAACTCCTCGCCGCCGCCCACGGGCCGGTGCTCCAGTTCCGTGAGGGACACCTGGAGATCGGCGGTGCCGGGGACGGTGAGCTCGACGAGCCGGGCGATACGGGTCTCGGTGTTCACCCCACCGCTGACCGCGGGGGTGCGGAGCGCGGTGACCAGACTGCCGAGGTAACTGCCGGGCGGGGTGCCGTCGGGGACGGCGAGGGAGAACCGGACCGTGGCGCTGCCCTTCGGCGGCACGGTGACGGTGGCCTCGGAGTCCAGCTTCAGCCACGCCCCGACCGTACGCATCCTCTGGCCCTCCTGCGCGGGGGCAAGCCCGCCGCCGGCCGCGTTGGCGACGTCGGCGGCATAGACGTGGAAGGTGCGGGCCTCGTCGCTCTCGTTGTGGACGACCGCGGAATCCTCGATCCGGGCGCCGGCCTTGAGCGCGTAACCGAAGTGCCCGCCGGTCAGCGTCGTCAGACCGTAGAGCCCGGCCCGTACGCCGAACGGCGCGCGCGCGGCGGATTCCGGTGGAGTGGGCGAGGGGACGGGGGCCGGCGCTGCCCGCGCGCCCGGCGCCAGACCGAGCATGAGGCCCGTGAGGAGGAGGCTCCACAGGGCGGGGAATCGTGCCCGGTGGGTGGCGAGGGCGCCGCCCTGGGCGCGCGGACAGCCGTTCATGGGCTCAGCCGGTGATCGTGTACTGGAGGGTGCCGCTGTACGAGCCGGGGACCGTCTCCGTGGGGATGTTCCACTGGGCCGTCGACCCGTCGTGGGTGAACGCGCCGCGGGTGCCGCCGTCTCCGGTCGCCATCGTCACGGCGGGGGAGAGGCTGGTGCCCGGCTGCGGGTCGGCCCCCTCGGGGAAGTACCCGCCCGGGCCGGGCTTGGCGATGCCCGTCCACTGGCCGCCGGTCCCGTTGAGGTGTCCGCCGGTCGCGATCCTCAGATTCCGCCACCCGATGATGTCCGTACCGCTACCGCTACCGCTACCGCTACCGCTATCGCTGACCAGGTCGGTGGTGGCGACGGTCACCGACCAGGGCGCGGTGGTGGAGAGGGTGTCGGTGTACGTGAACGTGCCGAGTCCGGCCGGGGAGCTGACGGTGCCGGGAGTCAGCGTGCCGAAGTTCACGGCCGGCAGGTTCACGTCCATCGACAGGACACCGGGCGCCTTGGCGACCCGCACCGCCATCGCCTGGGCCGTCCGCTTCGGCTTCGAGGTGTTCAGCAGCACCTGCGCCGCGACGCCCGTGGCGGTGGAGGCGGCCGCCAGGTCGGGCCGGCCGTCGGCGTTCAGGTCTCCGACGGCGTACGCGCCGTTCGCGCCGGCCTTCGTGTCGTACGGCGGCCCGGCGTTGCGGAAGGTGCCCGTGCCGTCGCCGAGGAGGACGGTGGGCTGGTTGTCGGGGCCGTTGTCGGTGACCAGGTCAGGCTTGCCGTCCGTGTCGACGTCGGCGATGACCACGCCTTCGAGAGCGCTGCCGCCGACCGGATGGGTGACGGGCGCGCCGAAGGATCCGTCGCCGTCGCCGAGGAAGACAGTGATCGTCCGGTCGGTATGAGCGACGACGACGTCCGGCTTCCCGTCCCCGCTCACGTCGCCGAGGGCGATGGCCCGCCCGAGGAAGACGCCGTCGGCGAAGCGGGTGGCCGGGCCGAGACGGCCCTTGCCGTCACCGAGGAGGACGGAGATGTCGGACGTACCCGAGTTCACGGTGACCACATCGGGCTTGCCGTCGCCGTTCACATCCCCGGCCCTCAAGCCGGAAGGGCGCAGCTGTCCGGCGGAGTAGCCGCTGGGCCGGCCGCCGCCGACGTAGTAGTTGCTCGCGGTGCCCAGCGCGCCCGTGCCGTCGTTGGTCCACACCGAGACGTTGTCGCCGTTGCTGTTGGACGTGAGCACGTCGGGCCTGGCGTCACCGTTCATGTCGGCGACCGTGATGTCGACGGGGAACAGGGCGTCCGTCGACTGGTTGACCTGCGTCGGCGCGAAGTAGGAGGTGGCCGGGGCGAATCCGCCCCTGCCGTCACCGAGCAGCTCGACGACGCTGCCCATGCCTTCCGTGCCGTGCTGCGTGGGCCGCTTGGTCAGGGCCGCGGCGACGACCGCGTCCAGCCGCCCGTCACCGTTGAGGTCCGCGAGGGCGACCGCCGTAGGGAAGAGGCCGCCGTCGAGCCCGAAGGAGACACCGGCCCCGAAGCCGCCCTTGCCGTCGCCGAGCGCGGCCACGAGGGTGTTCGACCCCTTGACCGGGGTGACGAGGTCGGCCTTGCCGTCCCCGTTCAGGTCGCCCAGCGCCGGGGCGGTCCCCTTCCCGGAGCCCGAGGGCAGCGGGACGGCGGTCGCCCCACCGAAGGACACGGCGGGCCCCGGCACGGCCTGAGCGCCGGGCGCCAGACCCAGCCCCACCACGAGCGCGCCTACGGAGCCGAGCACGAACACGGCTCCGCGAGGTATGGATTTCTTCAACGTACCTGCCCCTTGAGGATGTCACGGCACACCGACGCAAGCGTCGCCCCACGACGGCGTGTTGGGAGAGTCACCTCCACCCAACACGGCGGCGCGAAGAAGATGCAGTGGATGTCCCACCAGTCCCGAAGCCCTACCCACGGACGTGAACTGGTGGTTCATACGACCAACCACCGCCCCACCCCACACCCCGAACACCCGCCCCCCTAGGCCCAGTCACTCCACCCCCACCATCACCTCCCCTCGACTGCGACGCCGACTTCACGCCCCCGAGGCCGCCGACAAGAGCGGGATCGCGAAGGTGTAGCCGGCCGCCCAGCGGCCGGTGCCTTTCGGCCTGCTGGCGGCGGCCCTGACGGGCCTGCCCTTGGTGGGGGGGCTCCCTGTCCCCGCGCGATGGTGCCCGACCTCGACGACCTGGCCTCCATCGCCCCACTGGTCGAGGGACCTCGGGTCTCCACCTCGTACGAGATGCGCACCCTGGTCCGCCTGGTCGCCGACCGCCTCGGCTGCCCGGTCCACGCCGGTCTGGGCGGACAGTGCGCCACGGCGCCGAACTGGTCGTCCACGAACAGCAGGGTCTACGTCAACTGTGGCCCGCCACAATCGATTTCGCCGGGGTGCGGGAGCTGCACGCGCAGTTGAGCAGCTCCCGCACCGCCCGTGCCGCGGGCGGCGACCATGTGCTGATGGCGCTGGCCGCCTGGTGCCACGGGGTCACGCCCGTAGTGACCTGAGGTATTCCTCGCCTTGTTCCGTGATCCGCATGGAATTGTCGCCCATAGAGCGGTTCGCGTATCCGGCGCGGCGGAGGCCGGTGAAGTTGCCATTCATGTCACGTGTGGGTATGGCATCGCCCAGCTTGTCCGTGAGCCATGCTGCTTCTGCCCCTTGCAAGCCCTCGATGCCGAGGCCCTTGGCCAGCATGAGCACCCAGAGGAGTTTGTCGCGCTTCAGCTTGACCCGGTGGTACGGCAGGACACCATCGATCGTTGAGGGTATGTCCAAACCGGCGAATGCCTCGGGAGGAGGCGCGGTGCGCGGTTTCTTCCTCCCTCCTCGCGAGACAGGGTCTGATCCGCCCCGTTTGCCCCGGCGCTTGCTCCGGAGCTCGGTGAACCCGTTCTCCATGACGTCCTTGGCGGCATCGGATATGAAGTGTTCGCCCTTGACCTCTCCCTCATGGATCCAGCCGGCTCGCACCGCCTGATCGAAATCGCGAGAGAAGTGTGAGGGAATGCGCTCGCGCGATCGCTGGAACATCCGCCGAATGTCACTCTGTGTGAATGTCTGATGCCCCTCCTCCTGGAGCAGGTAGGCGGCGAAGGCTGTCATCTTCTCCGCATGGGTCTTCGCTCCCGAGAGTTCCAGCGCTTGGCGCGGACTCTCTGCGAGCCGGGGGCGACGCGCCCCTTCAAGTGCTGGAGGCTCTTCGGCTTCCTCTTCCGTCGTCAGGGCGACTGCCGGAGGAAGAGCGGGTAGCTCGTGGCTGAGGGTGGAGCTTTCCAATCCCGATGGCGCTTGAAGCATGCCGATTACTTGGGCGGCCTGGGCAACGTTTATGTCCTGCTCGAACGTAATGCGACCGCTAAGCGCCAAGTGGACTTCTTGGGTCATAACGTCCATACAAGAACGGTAGCTCTCTGAGTCGCCATGGCAAGACCTAGCCGAGATCGAATCTCTCGCGGATTGCGGTGGCTCCGTCCTTGCCGTCGGTCATGGCGAGGTCGGGAGTGCCGGGCTTCCTGGCCACCACGCACTTCAGCGGGCAGCGAACGGGGATCGGCCCTCAGTCCTGGCTCTGTTACAGCCAGTCGCGCTTCTTGAAGATTACGTACAGGCTTGTGCAGACCACTGCCATGAGCAGGATTGCGAAGGGGTAGCCGGCTGCCCAGTGCAGTTCCGGCATGGTGTCGAAGTTCATGCCGTAGATGGTTCCCACGAGTGTGGGGGCGAAGAGGATGGCCGCCCATGAGGAGATTTTTTTGATCTCCTCGTTCTGTTCGAAGCCCGCCTCCGCCAGGGCGCGCATCTCCGCGTTCTGTTGTTGGGTGACCAGGGTTCCGTTGACCGTGAGGATTTCCGTCAGGGCCTGGCGGAAGCCGTCTACGCGTTCGCTGGTGTGGGTCACGTGGTCGGCCACGTCGCGGAGGTAGCGCTGGAGTTCCTCGTCCGTGCCGTACTTGGCGAAGCCCGCCATCAGGCCGTGCAGCATGCCCACCAGGGGGCGCGTGGCGCGCTGGAACTCGACCATCTCCCGGGAGAGTTCGTAGATGCGGCGCGACACCGCCGGGTCGCCGCCGAAGACCTCGGTCTCGATCTCGTCGATGTCGTTCTGGACGCCGGCCACCACCGGGGCGTAACCGTCGACCACCGCGTCCAGGATCGCGTACAGCACCGCCTCCGGGCCCAGGGCCAGCAGGTCCGGGTCCTCCTCCATGCGGCGGCGGACCGCGGACAGGTCCGGGGCCGCGCCGTGGCGGACCGTGATCACGAAGTCGGGGCCCACGAAGACGTGGAGCTCGCCGAAGTCCACCTCCTCCTGCGCGTCCAGGTAGCGGGCCGCCCGCAGCACCACGAACAGCGTGTCGCCGTACCGCTCCAGCTTCGGGCGCTGGTGGGCCTCCATCGCGTCCTCGACGGCCAGCTCGTGCAGATCGAACTCCGCTGCCAGCGAGTGGAGTTCCTTCTCCGTCGGGCGGTGCAGGCCGATCCAGGCCATGCCGTCGGGGTGCTCGCGCAGCTGCCGGAAGGTTTCCGCGAGGGTCGTGGGGGAGGAGACGTGCCGGCCGTCGCGGTAGAGGGTGGCCTGGACCACGCTCGGCTTCTGCTCCTCGGGCGGGGATGCGGGAGTGGTCGGCGCGGACGACTGGTGCGCGTGGGCCGGCTGCTCCGGCTGGCGGCGCCAGGTCGCACGGGGGCGGCGGTCGGACATCTGCGTTCACCTCCTGGAGGGGGGCGGGGGTAGGGGTGGGGGTGGGGTGGGGTGGGGCTGGGCGTTCCCGTGCAGGATATATGGGGGATTGTCCCGGGGGGTGGGGGCAGGGGGGCCTGGGGGCTGGGGGAGTAGGACGGTGGCTGTCCTAGATCGACGTTAGCGTGATCGCATGGCCTCCACGACGACGTCCCCGGTCCTCAGCACCCGCGCCCTCAACCGGGCCACCCTCGACCGTCAGCTCCTCCTCCGGCCCTCCCCGCTCACCGCCGAGCAGGCCGTCCATCACCTCGTCGGTCTTCAGGCCCAGAACACCAAGCCCCCGTACTACGCCCTCGCCGCCCGCCTCGACGGGTTCCGGCCCGAGGAGCTCTCCGGGCTCATGGAGTCCCGCGCCGTCGCCCGGATCGTCTCCCTCCGGTCCACCGTCCACACCCACACCGCCCGCGACTCCGTCGCCCTGCGCCGGCTCGTCCAGGCCGGGGCCATCGACCGCGAGCTGCGGATGTTCCGCAAGGGGCTCGACGGGGTCGACCTCGACCGGCTCGCCGCGCTCGCCACCGCGTACGTGGAGGAGCGGCCCCGGACGCCCAAGGACCTGCGCACCCACCTCCTGGAGGTGTGGCCGCAGGCCGACCCCCAGTCGCTCACCATCGCCGCCCGCTGCCTCCTGCTCATGGTCCAGGTCACCCCCCGCGGGCTGTGGCGGCGCAGCGGGCAGGTCGCCCTCACGACCGTCCGCTCCTGGTTCGGCGACGGCGGTGTCGTCGACCTCGCCGTCGACGACCATCTCGTCGACGAGACCGTGCTCCGCTACCTCGGCGCCTTCGGGCCCGCCTCCGTCCGGGACGTGCAGACCTGGTGCGGGCTCACCCGGCTGCGGCCCGTCCTCGAACGGCTGCGCCCGGGGCTGCTCGTCTTCCGCGACGAGCACGGCACCGAGCTGTTCGACCTTCCCGACGCGCCCCGGCCCGACGAGGACACCCCGGCACCGGCGCGCTTCCTGCCCGAGTTCGACAACCTCCTCCTCTCCCACGCCGACCGCACCCGCGTCGTCCCCGCCGAGCTCCGGGGCCGCACCTGGACCGGCAACCAGTCCCACCCCGTCTTCCTCCTCGACGGGTTCCTCGCCGGGCTCTGGAAGCTGGAGGAGGGGAAGGAGCGGACCACCCTGACCATCGAGCCCTTCGGGGCGGTCAGCCGTGCCCAGCGCGCCGAGCTCACCGCCGAGGCCGAGCGGACGCTGCGGATGATGGGTGGGGAGGGTGTTCCGTACGAGATCGTTCTGGAGAAGTGAGGGCCCTCACGGCAGCGCCCCCGCCCGTCTCGCCGCCACCACCGCCTCCAGGCGTGTGTGCGCGCCCAGCTTCCGCATCGCCGAGCGCAGGTAGCCCTTCACCGTCTCCGGGCGCAGGCCCAGGCGCTGGGCCGCCGTCGCGTTCGTCGCGCCCGAGGCCACCGCCGCCAGGACGTCCGTCTCCCGGGGGGTCAGCAGCACCGCCGCCGTGCGCTCCCGGGTGCCGTCGGGCGTGCCCGAGGCCGCCTCCAGGCGGCCGCAGACCGCCAGCAGGCGGGCGCGCAGCTCCGGGTCCGCCACCTTCGGCGCCAGCTCGCGCAGCTCCCCGTACGCCTGCCTGACCTCCTCCCAGGACGGGCCGGGGCTCGCGGTGCGCGCGTACAGTTCCCGCACCTCGTCCCGTACGGCGAAGGCCTGTTCGACGTCCCGGGCGGCCGCGACCGCCGCGTCGAAGACCCGCTCGCCGATCGGCAGGGACTCGCGCAGCGCCCCGTACAGCACCCCACGCACCTGACGGCGTACGACGAGGGGCACCGCGATCACCGAGCGCAGCCCCTCCGCCGAGACCGGGCCGTCGTACTCGTGGGTGATGTGCCGGGCGGAGGCGTAGTCCGTCACCGCGCACGGCCGCGACAGGGCCAGGCACTTGCCGCCCAGACCGGAGCCGGTCGAGATCGTCAGCCCGTGCAGGGCCGGCGTCACCGCCCCGTTCAGCTCCGCGATCCGCATCGCGCGGCCGTCGTGCAGCAGGCCCCCGAACACCACCTGGAGACCGGTGGTGCGGCGCAGCCGCAGCAGGGCGCCGCGCAGCTCCACCGATTCGACGTGCTCGGGCACCGTTCGTTCTCCTTCCGGCGGCGCGCACTACCCCCGAACGGGGGTAGTGAGACCTGGGTCACCGATTACACGATGTCCGGGACGGGTCCCGCAACGAGGAGGGCACATGACGGCAGCCAGCGAGACGGACGCGACCACGGGGTTCCGGGAGGCGCGGGACTTCCTGCTCCGGCACCGCGAGGACTACGCCACGGCGTACGAGGGCTTCACCTGGCCCCGGCCCGAGCGCTTCAACTGGGCGCTCGAATGGTTCGACGTCATCGCCGCCGGCAACGACCGGACCGCCCTCCACATCGTCGAGGAGGACGGCACCGAGACCCGGCTGAGCTTCGCGGAGATGTCCGCCCGTTCCAACCAGGTCGCCAACTGGCTGCGCGCCCAGGGTGTCCGGCCCGGCGACCGGATCATCGTGATGCTCGGCAACCAGGCCGAACTGTGGGAGACCATGCTCGCCGCGATGAAGCTGCGCGCCGTCGTCATCCCCGCCACCCCGCTCCTCGGCCCCGCCGATCTGCGCGACCGGGTCGAGCGGGGCCGCGCCCGCCATGTCCTGGTCCGCGCCGAGGACACCGCCAAGTTCGACGACGTGCCCGGCGACTACACCCGGATCTCCGTCGGCGGCGACGGCGTGAGCTGGCTCGGCTACGAGCACGCCTACCGCGAGTCCGCCGACTTCACCCCGGACGGCGTCACCCTCGCCGACGACACCCTGATGCTCTACTTCACCTCCGGCACCACCGCCCGCCCCAAACTGGTGGAGCAGACCCACGCCTCGTACCCCGTCGGGCACCTGGCGACCATGTACTGGATCGGTCTCCAGCCCGGCGACGTGCACCTCAACATCTCCTCGCCCGGCTGGGCCAAGCACGCCTGGTCCAACCTCTTCGCCCCCTGGAACGCCGAGGCGACCGTCTTCATCCACAACTACAGCCGCTTCGACCCGGCCCGTCTGATGGCCGAGATGGACCGGCACGGCGTCACCAGCTTCTGCGCCCCGCCCACCGTGTGGCGCATGCTCATCCAGGCCGACCTCGGCCAGCTGGCCACCCCGCCCCGCGAGGTCGTCGCCGCCGGCGAACCGCTCAACCCCGAGGTCATCGAGGCCGTGCGGCGCGCCTGGGGCGTCACCGTCCGGGACGGCTTCGGCCAGACCGAGACGGCCGTGCAGGTCTCCAACAGCCCAGGTCAGCGGCTCAAGGAGGGCTCGATGGGGCGGCCCAGCCCCGGCTTCGTCGTCACCCTCGTCGATCCCGCCAGCGGGCGGGCCGGCGTCGACGAGGGCGAGATCTGTCTCGATCTCGCCGCCCACCCCGTCGGCCTGATGACCGGCTACCACGGCGACGCGGAGCGTACGGCCGAGGCCATGGCCGGCGGCTACTACCGCACCGGCGACATCGGCTCCCGCGACGCCGACGGCTACATCACGTACGTGGGACGCGCCGACGACGTCTTCAAGGCGAGCGACTACAAGATCTCGCCGTTCGAGCTGGAGAGCGCGCTCCTGGAGCACGAGGCCGTCGCCGAGGCCGCCGTCGTCCCCGCCCCCGACCCGCTGCGGCTCGCCGTCCCCAAGGCGTACGTCGTCCTCGCGGCGGGCTGGCAGCCGGACGCCGACACGGCGAAGGCGCTCTTCGCGCACTCCCGGGAGGTCCTCGCGCCCTACAAGCGGATCCGGCGGATCGAGTTCGCCGACCTGCCCAAGACCGTCTCCGGCAAGATCCGCCGGGTGGAGCTGCGCCGGCTGACCGCCGAGGGGCAGGGCGGGACCGAGTACGCCGAGGGGGACCTCGCGTGAGCTACGACGACACCTCCGCCGGTCCCGCCGTGCCCGCCGGTCCCGCCGTGCCCGCCGGTTCCGCCGCCGAGCCCTCCTATGCCCACGGCGCCGACCCCACGCCCCTCCTCGGTGACACCATCGGTGCCAACCTCGACCGGGCCGTCGCCGCCTGGCCCGGGCGGGAGGCGCTCGTCGACGTGCCCACCGGGCGCCGCTGGACGTACGCCGAGTTCGGCGCCGACGTCGACCGGCTGGCGGGCGCGCTCCTCGGCAGCGGGGTCCGCAAGGGCGACCGCGTCGGCATCTGGGCGGTCAACTGCGCCGAGTGGGTGCTCGTGCAGTACGCCACCGCCCGCATCGGCGCGATCATGGTCAACATCAACCCGGCCTACCGCTCCCACGAGTTGCGGTACGTCCTCGACCAGGCCGGGATCACCCTGCTGTTCGCCTCCCTCGCGCACAAGACCAGCGACTACCGCGCCATGGTCGAGGAAGTGCGCCCGGCCTGCCCGCAGGTGCGCGAGGTGGTCTACTTCGGCGACGCGAGCTGGGACGAACTCCTCGCGCGCACCGCGCCGGAGGGCGTCGCACCGGCCGCGCTCTCCTGCGACGAACCGGTCAACATCCAGTACACCTCGGGCACGACCGGCTTCCCGAAGGGCGCCACCCTCTCCCACCACAACATCCTCAACAACGGTTACTTCGTCGGCGAGATGATCGCCTACACCGAGCAGGACCGGATCTGCATCCCGGTGCCCTTCTACCACTGCTTCGGCATGGTCATGGGCAATCTCGCCGCCACCTCGCACGGCGCCTGCATGGTGATCCCGGCCCCGTCCTTCGACCCGGCCGCCACCCTCCGCGCGGTGCAGGAGGAACGCTGCACCTCCCTGTACGGCGTGCCGACGATGTTCATCGCCGAACTCGGCCTGCCCGACTTCGCCTCGTACGACCTCTCCACCCTCCGTACCGGGATCATGGCGGGCTCGCCGTGCCCGGTGGAGGTCATGAAGCGGGTGGTCGCCGAGATGAACATGGCCGAGGTGTCCATCTGCTACGGCATGACCGAGACCTCGCCCGTCTCCACCCAGACCCGCCGCGACGACGACCTGGAGCGGCGTACGGGCACGGTCGGCCGGGTGCTGCCGCACGTCGAGGTGAAGGTCGTCGACCCGGCCACCGGCCTCACCGTCCCGCGCGGCACCGCCGGCGAGCTGTGCACCCGCGGCTACAGCGTCATGCTCGGCTACTGGGACGAGCCCGGGAAGACCGCCGAGGCGATCGACCCGGGCCGCTGGATGCACACCGGCGACCTCGCCGTGCTGCGCGAGGACGGGTACGTCCAGATCGTCGGCCGGATCAAGGACATGATCATCCGGGGCGGCGAGAACGTGTACCCGCGCGAGATCGAGGAGTTCCTCTACGCGCACCCGAAGATCGCGGACGTCCAGGTCGTCGGCGTCCCCGACGCGCGGTACGGCGAGGAGATCCTGGCCTGCGTGATCCCGCGCGACCCGGCCGACCCGCCCACCCTGGACGACCTCACCGCCTTCTGCCGCGACCGCCTCGCGAACTACAAGATCCCCCGCCGGGTGGAGATCCTGGACGCGTTCCCGATGACGGTGAGCGGGAAGGTACGGAAGGTGGAGCTCCGGGAGCGTTACGGGGCGGGCTGACCGGCCTGGTCCGCGCTCGGCGCCGGGACCCGGGGCGCCGCCGCCACCTCGCGGCGCATGCAGACCCGGGGCCAGGCGGCCAGTCCGTGCGCCGCCTCGGCGCGGCTGATCTCCCGCAGGCCCTCGCTGAGCGCCGGATCGCCCTCCTCCAGGCGGCGGAAGCCCAGCCGGGCGTAGTACGGGGCGTTCCACGGGACCTCGGCGAAGGTCGTCAGGGTCAGGGCCGCCAGGCCCTGCTCCCGGGCGGCCCCCGCGAGATGCTCGATCAGCGCCCGGCCGACGCCCCGGCGGGCGGCGTCCGGGTGGACCGAGACCTGCTCGATGTGGGCGGCGCCGTCGACGGTGTCGCTCAGCAGATACCCGACGGGGCGATCGGCCGCGTCCACCGCGACCCAGGCCCTGCCCGCGCTGCGGTAACCCTCCAGGACGTCCAGCGGGAGGGGTTCGTCGTCGGCGATGTCATCCATGCCCAGGGGGCGGAAGGCCTCGCCCGCGGCGCGTTCGATGTCCTGGAGCAGGGGGAGTTCGGCCGGTGCGGCCGCTCGGATGCGCATACGTCAGTATGGACCGGACGGTGTGAAGCCGGCGTCAGGCGGGTGGGGTCCGGTGGTCCTGGCGGCCTGGCGGCCTGGCGGCCTGGCGGGTCTGGTGGCCTGGCGGGTCCGGCCGGTTCGCGCCCCGGTCAGTCCGGGGCGCCGCTCGTGCAGGTCGGGCCGTTCTCCGGGTTCCAGCCGCGGCCGGTCGCGTAGCCGTCGTCGCGGTTGCCGCGTCGGCGGCGGAGCAGGCCGCCGTCGCGGGAGAAGTGCGGCAGGAGCAGGGCCAGGGCCGGGTCGCCGTACAGCGCCACGTAGAGCAGGACGTCCTTGCCGTCCGTGACCTCGCGGCGATGCGCGGGCAGCGGGTGCCGCTCGCGCAGGCCCGCGAGGAGACGGCGCGCGGCGCGGGTCGTCGGCGGCACGCAGAGCAGGAGCGCGGCGGCGAGCACCGGGACCGTGCCGAGCAGCAGGGCCGGAGCGGTTATCCCCGTGGCAAGCAGGCCCACCCCCACCGTGACCGGCACGCAGGCCAGCAGAAAGCGGGCCGCCCGCAGTCGCCCGGGCGGGCGCAGCAGACCCGTTCCGCCGAGCTCCGCGCGCAGCGCGTCGAGAGCCTGGCGGGCCTTCGGGCGGGTCGCCAAGACCCTTAGCGCCAGGGCCCGTTGCAGCGAGCGGTGGACGCCCAGCTGGAGCGGGTCGCGGGTGCGGCCGGCCCCGCCGTTGGCGCGAATCGTGCCCCGGCGTCCGGCGGCGACCGCGCCGCGCTGGTGCAGGGCGACCAGCGCCACCGTGACGGCCGCCCGCGGGCCGCCGCGCAGCAGCGCCAGGGCCTGCGGGGGCAGTTCGGGCCGCCCCCCGCTGCGGGTACGCAACAGCACGACCGCCAGCGCCAGTTGACCGAGCGACACTCCGAAGATCCACCACGTCCCCGTCGTCATGGTGTTCACCCCCCGATGGTGTTGTGCCCGGGGGAGGGCCGGTCGTCACCCGTGAATGGCCGGAAATGCTAGGCGGCTCCGGCGTCGATGAGGGCGTCGGCGGGAGCGTTGACGGGCTGCGGGGTGCCCGTGAGGTCGAGCACGAAGAGCGGGATGCCCAGGCCCTCGGCGCGCTCGTGGGCCTCCGGGGTGTAGCCCGCGAGGGAGAAGCAGACGCTGGTCGACCCGTTGCTCAGCCCGTTGAGCCACAGGCATTCCACGGCCCGCAGCCCCGTCGGCCGGGTGCTCGGATCCACCTGCGCGACGAGCCCGGGCCCCCGTAGATCCACGGCCACCGTGGACCGCTCCTCCGGCTGCACGACGTCCCGGAACCCCAGCCACCGCAGATACCCGGCCGAGGCCGCCACCGCGTCCCGCGCGGTCCTGATGGTCACGGGCCGGAACGCGGGCCGGGCGGGGAGGGGGGCGGGGTGTGGGGGAGTGAGGGGGGAGGGGTGACGCTGGGTGAAGGTGGGGAACTCGTCGGGGCCGGATACGGGGGAGGCGGCGGGGGTCGGGGCCGGGGCCGGGGTGGCGCTCCGGTGCACGGCCTCGGGCAGGTCGGCCGGCCCGGGCCCCGCCGTGGACGCGTGCGGCGGTCCGGCGGAGCCGGGTGCGGCGGGCGGGGCGGGCGGAGCGGTGTCGGCGGAGCCGGATGTCGCAGGTGGGGCGGCACTGACGGCTCCCGACGCGGCGCGTGTACCGGCCTCGGGGGGCCCGTCCTCCGGGGGCTCGCCCCCCACCGGCCCCTCCAACCCCACCCCCTCCTCATACCCCACCCCCCTCACCGGCACCCGCAGCACCGCCCCGCACGCGCACCCCAGTTCCGGGTGTGGCCAGTCGGTGGCGCGGGTGCAGGTGGGGCAGAGGACGGTGACCCATTCCTCCGACCAGTTGCGGTGGGTGACCGGGCGGGCGGGCGCGCCCTCGATCAGCGGGGGCGCGATCGGGGTGCCGCACGGGCAGGGGAAGGCGGGGGGCGCGTATCTCTGCGTACGGAGGCATTCCGGGCAGCGCACCTGTACCGATTCACCCACACCGAACCCCCTCTGCTCGCGCACCCATCGTCCACCAATCCGGCCGCCCGGGGGAGCCACTTCGGCCACCTCGGGCCGGGCGCCGGCAGATCGTCCCTTGACGCCTCTCCTCCGGCCCACCTACATTGCTTCCGTATAGCAGAACAGTACTTCCGCATTATGGAAACAAGGCGCCGAAGACCCCCGCCGGAGCCCCGGCGCGCTTGTCTCCCCCTGGCCGAAGCAGGAGCACTCCCATGCCTCGTATGACCGCCGCCGCAGCGGCCGTTGAGATCCTCAAGCGCGAAGGCGTCACCAACGCGTTCGGTGTGCCCGGCGCGGCCATCAACCCCTTCTACCGGGAGCTCAAGAACGTGGGCGGGGTCGCCCACACCCTCGCCCGGCACGTCGAGGGCGCGTCCCACATGGCCGAGGGCTACACCCGTGCCAAGGCGGGCAACATCGGTGTCTGCATCGGCACCTCCGGCCCCGCCGGCACCGACATGATCACCGGCCTGTACTCGGCCATCGCCGACTCGATCCCGATCCTCTGCATCACGGGCCAGGCCCCGGTCTCGAAGCTGCACAAGGAGGACTTCCAGGCCGTCGACATCGCCTCGATCGCCAAGCCGGTCACCAAGGCGGCGACGACCGTCCTGGAGGCCGCGCAGGTCCCCGGCGTCTTCCAGCAGGCCTTCCACCTGATGCGCTCCGGCCGCCCCGGCCCGGTCCTCATCGACCTGCCGATCGACGTCCAGCTCACCGAGATCGAGTTCGACCCGGAGACGTACGAGCCGCTGCCGGTCTACAAGCCGTCCGCGACCCGCGCCCAGGCCGAGAAGGCGCTGCGCTTCCTCCTGGAGTCCGAGCGCCCGCTGATCGTCGCCGGTGGCGGCATCATCAACGCCGACGCCTCCGACCTGCTCGTCGAGTTCGCCGAGCTGACGAACATCCCCGTCATCTCCACCCTCATGGGCTGGGGCACCATCCCGGACGACCACGAGCTGGCCGCCGGCATGGTCGGCGTCCAGACCGCGCACCGCTACGGCAACGCGACCTTCCTGGAGTCGGACTTCGTCCTCGGCATCGGCAACCGCTGGGCCAACCGCCACACCGGCTACAACATGGACGCCTACACCAAGGGCCGGAAGTTCGTCCACGTCGACGTCGAGCCCACCCAGATCGGCAAGATCTTCGCCCCGGACTACGGCATCGCCTCCGACGCCAAGGCCGCCCTGGAGCTCTTCGTCGAGATCGCCAAGGAGTGGAAGGCCGCCGGCACCCTGCCGGACTTCTCCGCCTGGGCCGCCTCCGCGCAGGAGCGCAAGGCAACCCTCCAGCGCCGTACGCACTTCGACGACATCCCGATCAAGCCGCAGCGCGTCTACGAGGAGATGAACAAGGCCTTCGGCCCGGAGACGCGTTACGTCACCACCATCGGCCTCTCGCAGATCGCCGCCGCGCAGTTCCTGCACGTCTACAAGCCGCGCCACTGGATCAACTGCGGCCAGGCCGGCCCGCTCGGCTGGACCATCCCGGCCGCCATCGGCGCCGCCACCGCGGACCCGGAGACCCCGGTCGTCGCCCTCTCCGGCGACTACGACTTCCAGTTCATGATCGAGGAGCTGGCGGTCGCCGCCCAGCACAAGGTCCCCTACGTCCACGTCCTCGTGAACAACGCGTACCTGGGCCTGATCCGTCAGGCGCAGGGCAACCTGGGCATCAACTTCGAGGTCAACCTCGAATTCGAGAACATCAACACCCCCGAGATCGGCGTCTACGGCGTCGACCACGTCAAGGTCGCCGAGGGCCTCGGCGTCAAGGCGATCCGCGTCACCGACCCGGACAAGCTGGGCGAGGCGCTGGAAGAGGCCAAGAAGCTGGCCGTCGAGTTCCAGGTCCCGGTCGTCGTCGAGGCGATCCTGGAGCGCATCACCAACATCGCGATGAGCAAGACGGTCGACATGAGCGACGTCACCGAGTTCGAGGAGCTGGCCACCGAGCCCGGCCACGCGCCCACCGCGATCAAGGCCCTCCAGGTCTGATCCGGCAGCCGTACGAGCGACGGCCCCCGCCCCGACGAGCACCGGGGCGGGGGCCGTCGCCTTTCACATGCCCTGCGCCCGTACGAGGACGGCGCCCGCCTCCGTCCAGTCGTACAGCACCGAACGCCCCGCCCTCCTGCGCCGTACGAGCCCGGCGTCGAGGAGCACCTTCAGATGCCGCCCGACCGACCCGAGGCCCTGACCCGTCAGCGCCACCAACTGACTGGTCGACTTGGGGTCTTCGAGTCGTACGAGGACCCCGGCCCGCGCCGCGCCGAGCAGGGCGCCCAGGGCCTCGGGCACGGCAGGACCCGCCGTGTCGGCCAGGGTGCCGGAGCACGCGTACACGATCGCGGACCGCTCCGAGCCCTCCCAGGACACCCAGCCCTTCGCCGGGGTCACCGGCACGAAGAGCAGCCGGCCGCCGTCGACCCATCTCGGCGGATACGCGCGGGGGTTGACCTGGAGGCGGCCGTCGCCCAGCCAGCGCATCCTGCCGGGGCACAGCTCGTCGAGCGCCGCCGCCCAGCCGCCCTGGCCCAACCGCGCGGTCCTGGCCACCACATCGGCCTCCAGGATCCGGCGGCGGCGCGCCCAGTCGGGCAGCACCGTCTCCCGCCACACCCACTCCAGGACACCCGCCATCCGGAGCGGCAGATCGCGGGCCGAGCGCAGCGGCTCCGGTACGGGGCCGCCCACGGAGACCTCCAACTGTGGTACGGCGGCGCCGGGTTCGGTCTCCCGGACGGCCACGACCTCCTCCTCGAAGCTCCGCTCACCCTCGCCGAGCGGCGTCGGCGTCAGGAAGTCCGCGTTCCAGGTCGGCCCGATGGCGGCCCGTACGAGAAGGGCGTCGACCGGGTCGGCCGCGAGGCGGGCCCGGTACGCGGGGAGGTGCCCGGCCAGCCAGGCGCGCTCGCCCGGGTGGGCGCCGGCCGCGGCGTGCAGGGTCTTCAGCGCGGCGATCGTCTCGGCCAGCGGGGAGATGACGAACCGGCTCCCGGCCAGGGAGTCCGCCCCGATCTGCCACCAGCCCACGCGCCCCCGCCTCCCGTCCTTTCGCCCGCACGCGAAACAGTACCGGGCGCACACGGACCTCCCCGAGACTCCGGGCATGCGCCCGTACCCTCCGGTCCTCGGATCCCCCCGCTACCGCGACCTCTTCCGCACCCCCGAGTTCACCCCCCTCTTCCTCAGCGGCGCCGCCCAGATCGCCGCCCAGACCGTGTCGGGTCTGGGCCTCGCCACGCTCGTCTACCGGGCGACGGGCTCCCCGCTGCTCTCCGCGCTCGCCATGTTCGGGCCTGCGCTCGCGCAGCTGGTCGGCGCGACCACGCTCCTGTCGGCCGCAGACCGGGTGCCGCCCCGTGCGGCCCTCGTCGGCGTCTCGTTCGCGTTCGCGGCCGGCACCGCGGCGCAGACGGTCCCGGGGCTGCCCGTCGGGGCCGTGTTCGCGCTCCTCTTCCTCCAGGGGCTCGTCGGCTCCCTGGGCGGCGGCGTGCGGTACGGGCTGCTGCGCGAGGTCCTGCACCCGGACGCCTTCCTGCTGGGGCGGTCCGTCTTCAACATGTCGACCGGGGTCTGCCAGATCGTCGGGTTCGCCACGGGCGGCCTGCTCCTTGCGCTGCTCGCGCCGCGCGGCACGCTGGCGACCGGGGCGGTCCTCTATCTCCTGGCGGCCCTGGTCGCCGGGCGCGGTCTGTCCCGGCGTGCCCCGCGCGCGAGCGGGCGGGTCTCGGTCGCCGAGACCTGGCGGACCAACGCCCGGCTGTGGTCCTCGGGGCCCCGGCGGCGCGTCTACCTGGCCCTGTGGGTGCCCAACGGGCTGATCGTGGGCTGCGAGTCGCTCTTCGTGCCGTACGCCCCCGAGCGCGCGGGCCTGCTGTTCGCCTGCGCCGCGCTCGGGATGCTGGCCGGGGACATCGCGGTGGGACGGTTCCTGCCGCCGGGGCTGCGGGCCCGGGCGGCCGCGCCGCTCCAGGCGCTGCTGGCCGCCCCGTACCTCCTCTTCGCGCTCGACCCGGGGCCGCCGCTCGCGGTCGTCGCCATCACGGTGTCGGCCGTCGGCTACGGCGCGAGCCTGCTCTACCAGGAGCGGCTGATGGCGCTGGTCCCCGAGGAGCTGAGCGGGCACGCGCTGGGGCTGCACACCTCCGGGATGCTCGCCCTCCAGGGGCTGAGCGCGGCGCTGGCCGGCGGCCTCGCCCAACTCACCTCGCCCGCCGCGGCGATGAGCCTGCTGGCCGTCGCCTCGCTCGCGGTCACCCTCGCCCTGGGCCTCGCCGGGGCACGGCAAAGGGCCGAGGCCTGACCCCTGTGCGTGGGTCAGGCCTCGGCCTTGGTGCGCGCGGTGCGGGACCGTAAACCGCACAGCGCACGTGATGCCCGCCCGACGGTGCGAGGCTGGCGCGACAGGACGTTCGCGCCGCCGGGCGGAGTCTGTGATGTCCTCCCCGGACGTGCTGCCGGGGGAGGGGCGTTGGGACCGCGGCGGTGCCGACGGGCGCTTCGGCTGGTCCCCTCCCCTCAGGTCGGGAAGGGGGCCGGGCGTCCTTACCACCGCACTGGCTCGGCGCCGCCGCGGTCCTCACGCTGTCCGGTTCGCCGACCACCCCTCATCCGGGCCGGTGATCCGGACCGCGTACAGTGCTGACCTCCCGTCAGGCACCGTACGCTGTCTGGGTGTTCGGAGGATCAGTCCTCGCGCAGGGCGCGGACGGCCTCCTCGACGCGCTTGCCGTAGTCGGCGTCGGCGGCGGCGAAGTGGGCGATGTTCTTCTCGATGATGTCCTCGCGGGAGACCTGGGAGAGGCCACCGGCGATGTTGGCGATCAGGCGGCCCTTCTCGTCCTCGGACATCAGGCGGTAGAGCTCACCGGCCTGGAAGAAGTCGTCGTCCTTGGCGTGCTGCGGCGCCGCGTGGGTGCCGGTCCAGCCGTGGATGGCGAGCGGCGCGGAGAGCGCGGCGTCGGTCTGCGCGGGACCGGAGTACGAGTTGGGCTCGTAGTTCTTGTCGTGGCGCGAGCCGTTGCGGGTGGCCATGTAGCCGTCGCGGCCGTAGTTGTCCGCGACGGTCGCCTTGGGGGCGTTGACCGGCAGCTGGGTGTGGTTGACGCCGAGGCGGTAGCGGTGGGCGTCCGCGTAGGCGAAGAGACGGCCCTGGAGCATCTTGTCGGGGGAGGGGCCGATGCCCGGAACGAAGTTGTTCGGGGAGAAGGCGGCCTGCTCGACCTCGGCGAAGACGTTGTCCGGGTTGCGGTCGAGGACCAGGCGGCCCACGCGCCGCAGCGGGTAGTCGCTGTGCGGCCACACCTTGGTGAGGTCGAAGGGGTTGAAGCGGTAGTCGGCGGCCTCGGCGGCCGGCATCACCTGGACGTAGAGGGTCCAGGAGGGGCTCACGCCGCGCTCGATCGACTGGAGCAGGTCGGTCTGGTGCGAGTTCGCGTCCTTGCCGACGAGCTCGGCGGCCTGCTCGCCGGAGAGGGAGCGGATGCCCTGGTTCGTCTTGAAGTGGTACTTGACGAAGAAGGCCTCGCCCGCCTCGTTGGTCCACTGGTAGGTGTGCGAGCCGTAGCCGTTCATGTGACGGTACGAGGCGGGGATGCCGCGGTCGCCCATGAGCCAGGTCACCTGGTGGGTGGCCTCGGGGGCGTGCGCCCAGAAGTCCCAGACGTTGTCCGGCTCCTGCTTGCCCGTGAACGGGTCGCGCTTCTGCGAGTGGATGAAGTCGGGGAACTTGATCGGGTCCTTGATGAAGAACACCGGGGTGTTGTTGCCGACGAGGTCGTAGTTGCCCTCCTCGGTGTAGAACTTCAGCGCGAAGCCGCGCGGGTCGCGGACCGCGTCCGCGCCGCCGAGCGAGTCGGCCACGGTCGAGAAGCGCAGGAAGGTCTCGGTCTTCTTGCCCGGCTCGGAGAGGAAGTCCGCCTTGGTGTACGCGGTGACGTCGTCGGTCACCTCGAAGTAGCCGTACGCGCCGGAGCCGCGGGCGTGCACCACGCGCTCCGGGATGCGCTCACGGTTGAAGCGCGCGAGCTTCTCCAGCAGGTGCTGGTCCTGGAGCAGGATCGGGCCACCGACGCCGGCGGTGGCGGAGTTCTGGTTGTCGGCGACAGGGGCGCCGGACTCGGTCGTAAGCACGCGCTTCGACATCGTGACCTTCCGTACGGGAGCTGCACTGCTGGGAGTGCTCCGGAGCGTATGTACGCCCGCCGAGCAGCGTCAACAGTTTGTTGAAATTGAAGTGTGGTGTTCCGGACGGCGGCGGCGCCTGGGCGCGACAGGACAGGTGTCAGCGCCACCGCCGCCCGGAAATCAGGGCCCCGTCAGGACGGGGGGCGGGTCAGACCTGCTGGCCGGAGAGGCGCTCGACGGCACGCAGCAGGGCCGAGTGGTCCAGGCCGCCGTCGCCCTGGGCGCGCAGGGACGCGACCAGCTGGGCGACCACGGCGCCGACCGGGAGGGCCGCACCGACGTTGCGGGCGGCGTCGGTGACGATGCCCATGTCCTTGTGGTGCAGGTCGATCCGGAAGCCGGGCTTGAAGTCCCGGTTCAGGAAGTTGTCCTTCTTGCGGGTCAGGACCGTGGAGCCGGCCAGACCGCCGTTGAGGACGTCCAGGGCGGCCTGGAGGTTCACGCCGGACTTCTCCAGGAAGACCACGGCCTCGGCGCACGCCTGGATGTTCACGGCGACGATCAGCTGGTTGGCGGCCTTCACCGTCTGGCCCGAGCCGTGCGGACCGCACAGCACGATGACCTTGCCGAGGGTCTCCAGGATCGGGAGGGCCTCGTCGAAGTCGGCCTGCTCGCCGCCCACCATGATCGACAGGACGGCCTCGATGGCGCCGGCCTCGCCGCCGGAGACGGGGGCGTCGATGACGCGGATGCCCTTCTCCTTGGCGTTCTTCGCCAGGTCGACCGAGGTCTGCGGGGTGATCGACGACATGTCGACGACCAGCGCGCCCGCCCTGGCGTTCTCCAGGATGCCCTCGGGGCCGTAGGAGATGGCCTCGACCTGCGGGGAGGCGGGCACCATCGTGATGATCACGTCGGCGTCCTTGACGGCCTCGGCGATCGAGCCGGCGACGGTGCCGCCGGCCGCGGCGAGGCGGTCCAGCTTGTCCTGCTCCAGGGTGAAGCCGGTGACCGAGTAGCCGGCCTTGATCAGGTTCTCGGACATGGGGGAGCCCATGATGCCGAGACCGATCCACGCGACCTTGGGAAGATTGCTCATGAGGGTGCCTCTCAAAACAAGGTGGTACGGGGAGGGGGCCTGCGTCAGCGGGCGGGGCGGGCCTCGGGGGCGAGCCATTCGAAGGACGAGGCGGCGTCGGCCGCCTTGTACTCCAGGCCCACCCAGCCGTCGTAACCGGCCTTCCGCAGCTCGCCGAGGAGCTGCTCCAGGGGCAGTTCGCCGGTGAACGGGGCGCCGCGGCCCGGCTTGTCGGCGATCTGGACGTGACCGGTCTTGTCCGCGTACGCCGCGATGACCTGGCTGACGTCCTCGCCGTTCATGGCCAGGTGGTAGATGTCGAGGAGGAACTTGGCGTTGCCGAGGCCGGTGGCCGCGTTCACCTTGTCGACGATCTCGACACCGGCGGGGGCGCTCACCAGCGGGTAGAGCGGCGACTCCGGCTTGTTGAGGGTCTCGATCAGCAGGATCGCGCCGACCCGGTCGGCCGCGCGGGCCGCGAGCACCAGGTTCTCCAGGGCGAGCTCGTCCTGGACGGCCGGGTCCACGCCCTCGACGCGGTTGCCGTAGAGCGCGTTGAGCGCCTTGCAGCCCACCGAGGCCGCGAAGTCCGCGGCGACGTCGATGTTGGCCCGGAAGCGGTCCGACTCCTCGCCGGGCACCGAGACCGCGCCGCGGTCCGGGCCGGGGAGCTGTCCGGCGTAGAAGTTCAGGCCCACCAGCTGGGTGCCCGCGTCCTCAAGAGCCTTCTTGAGGGCGTCGAGCTCGCTCGGCTCGGGGGTGGCGGTGTCGATCCAGGGCCACCACAGCTCGACCGCGGTGAAGCCCGCCGCGGCGGCGGCCGCGGGGCGCTCCAGGAGCGGGAGTTCCGTGAAGAGGATCGACAGGTTCACATCGAAGCGCTGGTCCGTGACTGCGCCGTCTGAGAAGCGGGCCATGAGGGGCGGCGCTCCTTCCGTATTGCGGAAGTAACTTTCTGTCTGACGGAATGTTGCAAGCGGACCGGTCGACTTGTCAAGGGGTCCCCGCAGGTCCGGGGCTCCCGTGGGCCGCGAGCGGGCCGTAGCGTGGGGGCATGGTGCGTTTGAGAGTGGAGTTCACGACCGAGCCGTTCGACCTGGACGAGGCGCCGGCGCACGCGGTCGTGGCCCGTGAGGTCATCCAGTCGGCCGAACTGGACGCGGTGGATGTGGGGCCCTTCGGCAATACGGCGGAAGGCGGGGCCGACGCGGTGCTCACCGCGGTGGACGCGCTGCTGCGCGAGTCCCTCGCGGCGGGGGCCACCCGGGTCTCGCTCCAGGTCAACGTGATCGGGGAGACCGGGGAGGGCGCGAAGTGAGCGAGCACCCCCTGGTGGCGGCGGTGAAGCCGCTCGTCGACGCGATGGGCGCCGAGCTGCTGGTGCCGGAGCAGGCGGGAGCGGACGACGTGGTCCTCGCCTGGGAGGGCGAGGACGTGCTCGCCGTGCGGCTGCCGCAGCTGTCCGAATCCCTGGATCACATTCTGGCCGCGATGGAACGGCGGCACGGGATGCCGCTCGCCGAGCTCGACCGCAAGAGCAAGCAGGAGGCGGTGCGCGTCCTGGAGGCGCGTGGTGCCTTCTCGGTCCGCCATGGGGTGGAGACGGTGGCGGGGGCGCTGGGCGTCAGCCGCTTCACCGTGTACAACTACCTCAACAGGGAGACCGCCCTGAACAGGGAAAAGGACCCCAAGAGCGGGTAGTTGATCATGAGTGGCCATGAGCCGTCGTCCAGATGTCGGGACGACGGCTTTTGTGTGGCCGAGTTTTCAACAAAGTGTTGACGTCGTGTTGCGGAGGGCGTTAGCTATCCGCAGCCCGTCCGACGCACAGCGAAAAACAGCCACGGAGGCTTCCCGTGACTTCAGGTACGACGCCGGGTCTCACCCGGTTCAACACCTCGGCGGACGGCGACGCCGTCGCCGCACTCCACGAGGTGTGCTCCAGTTCGGCGTGGGGGAGCAAGCTGCTCGCCCAGCGCCCGTACGCCACCGCCGAAGCCCTCTTCCTCGCCAGTGACGCCGCCACGGCGGAACTGACGGCGGAGGATCTGGCCGACGCGATGGCGGGCCACCCGCCGATCGGTCGTCCGAAGGCAGGGGACCCGACCTCCTCCCGCGAGCAGAGCGGGATGGCCGGCGCCTCCGCGGAGCTCAAGGCCGAGATGCTCGAACTCAACCTGGCCTACCAGGACAGGTTCGGCCATGTCTTCCTCATCTGCGCCACCGGCAGGACCGGCGAGCAGATGCGCGACGCGATCCGCGAACGGATCGAGAACTCGCCCGAGCGGGAGCGGGAGATCGTCCGCACCGAACTGGGCAAGATCAACCGCATCCGTCTGACCCGTCTCGTCGAGACCGAGGAAGAGAACGCATGAGCACCGACACCACCGCATCGGTGTCCACCCACATCCTGGACACCAGCGTCGGCCGCCCGGCCGAGGGCGTGGCCATCACGCTCGCGGCCCGCGCCGGCTCCGACGCCGAGTGGACCGCCCTGGGCGGCTCCGCCACCGACGCGGACGGGCGCTGCAAGGACCTCCCGGCCCTGCCGGAGGGCACCACCCACGTACGGCTCGACTTCCAGACCGAGGCGTACTTCCTGAGCAAGCAGAACAAGCAAGCCGAGGCGCAGCAGGACGCCCCCGCGAATCGGGACAGCGGCACGACCGGAGCGTTCTTCCCGGAGGTGGCGATCACGTTCGCCGTCGTCCCGGGCGAGCACTACCACGTACCGCTGCTGCTCAACCCGTTCGGCTACTCCGTTTACCGAGGGAGCTAGCAGACATGAACCCCCTTTCCCGCCCTGCCCACCCTGTGATCCTCGGCCAGAACCAGTACGGCAAAGCAGAGAACCGCGTCGTCAAGATCACGCGGGACGGCGCGACCCACCACATCAAGGACCTGAACGTCTCCGTCGCCCTCTCCGGCGACCTCGACGACGTCCACCTCACCGGCTCGAACGCCCACTGCCTCCCCACCGACACGACGAAGAACACCGTCTTCGCGTTCGCCAAGGAGTACGGCATCGAGTCCGCCGAGCAGTTCGGCATCCACCTGGCCCGGCACTTCGTGACCAGCCAGGAGCCGATCCACCGCGCCCGCATCCAGATCGAGGAGTACTCCTGGGAGCGGATCGCCGGATCCGACGCCAACTCCAAGTTCATCGGCTCGGACGAGGTCAACCACTCCTTCGTCCGCAAGGGCCAGGAGACCCGGGTCACCCAGATCACCTACGACGGCACGAACTGGGAGGTCATCTCCGGCCTCAAGGACCTCGTCGTCATGAACTCCACCAACTCGGAGTTCTGGGGCTACATCAAGGACAAGTACACGACCCTCCAGGAGGCGTACGACCGCATCCTGGCCACGCAGGTGTCCGGCCGCTGGCGGTTCAACTGGACCGACGACGAGCAGCGGATGCCCAACTGGGAGCGGTCCTACGAGCAGACCAAGAAGCACATGCTCGAAGCCTTCGCGGAGACGTACTCGTACTCCCTCCAGCAGACGCTCTACCAGATGGCCACGCGGATCATCAACCACCGCGCGGAGATCGACGAGGTCCGCTTCTCGCTCCCGAACAAGCACCACTTCCTGGTCGACCTCGAACCCTTCGGTCTGAAGAACGACAACGAGGTCTACTACGCGGCCGACCGCATGTACGGCCTCATCGAGGCCACGGTCCTGCGTGACGGCGCCACGGCGCAGATCCCGGTCGACATGACCAACCTCTAAGCGGCACCGAGTGCGCGCCCCCGCCCGCCCCGCAGTCGGGCGGGGGCGCGCACACCGGAGGGAACTTCCATGGCTCAGCCTGCAAAGGGGCCGGCAACCGCCGAAGGCCCGTGTTCCACCCCGTCCACCCCGGCCGCCTGCCACCCGGTGGACGAGAAACTCCCCGCCTCGCGGCTCGTCCCCGCGGCACTCCAGCACATCGCCGCCATGTACGCGGGCGTCGTCACCCCTCCGCTCATCATCGGCCAGGCGGTCGGCCTGGACGCCGCCGGAATGACCCGGCTGATCGCCGCCAGCCTGCTGATCGCCGGCTGCGCGACCATCCTGCAGACCCTCGGCCTCGGCCGCTTCGCCGGCAACCGGCTCCCGTTCGTGAACGCCGCCTCCTCGGCCGGCATCGCCCCGATGCTCGCCATCGCCGAGACCAGCGCCCCGGGACACCAACTCCCCGCCATCTACGGCGCGGTGATGGTCGCCGGAGTCTTCTGCCTCGCCGTCGGCCCCTTCTTCGGCCGGCTGCTGCGCTTCTTCCCGCCGCTCGTCACCGGCGTCGTCATCACCCTCATCGGGGTCACCCTGATGCCCGTGCCCGTCGGCTGGGCCCAGGGCGGGGACAAGAACGCCGCCGACTTCGGCGCCATGAAGTACCTGGCGCTCGCCGGCTTCACCCTCGTCGTCATCCTGCTCTTCCAGCGCTTCGGCAAGGGCTTCGTCAAGCAGATCGCGCTGCTGCTCGGCCTGTTCATCGGCACCCTCGCCGCGATCCCCTTCGGCATGGCGGACTTCAGCGCCCTGCGGGAAGCGCCGGTCGCCGCGCTGCCCACCCCCTTCGCCTTCGGCGCCCCCGAGTTCCAGCCCGCCGCGATCCTCTCCCTGTGCATCGTGATGCTGGTCCTGATGACCGAGTCCAGCGCCGGAATGCTCGCCCTCGGCGAGATCTGCGAGCGGCGCAGCGACGGCCGGACCATCACCCGCGGACTGCGCACCGACGGCATCGCCACCCTCCTCGGCCCCGTCTTCGGCGGCTTCCCCACCTCGGCCTTCGCCCAGAACGTCGGCGTCGTCTCGCTGACCCGGGTGCGCAGCCGGTACGTGGTCGCCGTCGCCGGCGGCGCCCTGCTGGTCCTCGGCGCCTTCCCGGTGCTCGGCGCGGTCGTCTCCATGGTGCCGATGCCGGTCCTCGGCGGCGCGGGCATCGTCCTCTTCGGCTCGATCGCCGTGAGCGGCATCCGGACCCTGTCCGAGGCCGGGCTCGACGACAGCTCCAACATCATCCTGGTGGCGGTCGCGCTCGGAGCGGGCATCATCCCGCTCGCCGCACCCACCTTCTACGCCGGATTCCCCGCCTGGGCGCAGACCGTGCTCGGCTCCGGCATCAGCGCGGGCGCGCTCGTCGCCGTCCTGCTGAACCTCTTCTTCCACCATCTCGGCACCCGGAGCCGTCACGCGGCTCCGGCACTCAAATCCTCCTAGGGTCCTGCCGTGCCCGTCCATCCCCCCAGGAATGAAGGAAGCACCGTCATGGCAGCACCTTCGGCAGCCCAGCGCATCGTCATCGAGAACGCGGCGATCGCGACCGTCGACGCGAACGACACCGAGTACGCCACCGGCTACCTCGTCGTCGCCGACAACAAGATCGAGTCCATCGGTGCCGGGAAGGCCCCCGAGGGCCTGGAGAACGTGGTCCGGCGGATCGACGCCACCGGCCATCTGATCACGCCGGGTCTCGTCAACACCCACCACCACTTCTACCAGTGGATCACCCGGGGTCTCGCGACCGACCACAACCTCTTCAACTGGCTGGTCGCGCTCTACCCGACCTGGGCCCGCATCGACGAGCAGATGGTGCGCGTCGCCGCCCAGGGATCGCTGGCGATGATGGCCCGCGGCGGTGTCACCACCGCCATGGACCACCACTACGTCTACCCGCAGGGCTCCGGCGACCTGTCCGGCGCCATCATCGGCGCCGCGAGCGACATGGGCGTCCGCTTCACCCTCGCCCGCGGCTCCATGGACCGCAGCCAGAAGGACGGCGGCCTGCCGCCGGACTTCGCCGTCGAGACCACCGAGGGCGCGCTCGCCGCGACCGAGGAGACCGTCAAGAAGTTCCACGACGCCTCCTTCGACGCGATGACCCAGGTCGCCGTCGCCCCCTGTTCCCCCTTCTCCATCTCCACCGAGCTGCTCCGCGAGGGCGCGGCCCTCGGCCGCCGGCTCGGCGTGCGGATGCACACCCACGGCTCGGAGACCGTGGAGGAGGAGAAGTTCTGCCACGAGCTCTTCGGCATGGGCCCGACGGACTACTTCGAGTCCACCGGCTTCCTCGGCGAGGACGTGTGGATGGCGCACTGCGTCCACATGAACGACTCCGACATCGCGGCCTTCGCCCGCACCAAGACCGGTGTGGCGCACTGCCCCTCGTCGAACGCGCGCCTCGCCGCCGGCATCGCCCGCGTACCCGACATG
This sequence comes from Streptomyces sp. NPDC094032, assembly GCF_040303965.1. NCBI lineage: Bacteria > Bacillati > Actinomycetota > Actinomycetes > Kitasatosporales > Streptomycetaceae > Streptomyces > Streptomyces sp. NPDC094032. Next base: position 54,372 of record NZ_JBEOUE010000023.1, read on the forward strand.
CTCAAGGCGGGCGTGCCGGTCGGCCTCGGCGTCGACGGCACCGCCTCCAACGAGTCGGGCGAGCTCCACACCGAGCTCCGCAACGCCCTGCTCATCAACCGCCTCGGCGCCCACCGCGAGTCCGCGCTCAACGCCCGCCAGGCCCTGCGCCTCGGCACCTACGGCGGCGCTCAGGTCCTCGGCCGCGCCGACAGCATCGGCTCCCTCGAAGCCGGCAAGCTGGCCGACTTCGTGCTCTGGAAGATCGACGGCCTCGGCCACTCGTCGATCGCCGACCCGGTCACCGCCATCGTCTTCGGTGCGGCCGCACCGGTCACCGCGTCCTTCGTCAACGGTCGGCAGATCGTGGAGAACAACCGTCTGCTGACCGCCGACGAGGACCAGATCGCGCGCGACGCGCGCACGGAGGCGCAGCGCCTGGCCCGTATCGCGGCCCAGGCCTGACCCTCCCCAAGGAGTCCGGTCGAGGGGGACGGCCCTCGACCGGTCGCCGCGGACCCGAGCGGGGCCCGCGGCAGCCCGACCGGGGGGTGACGTGCGCCCAGTCGTACGCACCCCCCGGGACGGTGAACGGTCTCCGTGCCCCACCAGGGCATTCCCCATCGGACACCCCGTCAGCGCCGCACCCCCTCCGCCGGCGCCGCACCGAGCCGCACCTCCCGCACCTCGCACCGCATCGCACCACCTCCCTGACACCCACGTCTCCGCCGACGTGTACCCGACCGGAGGAACCGCCGTGGCCGCCAAGCCCCAGGTTCGCAATGCACCAGACGCAGGGTCCGCCCCCGAGGCCCGGGAGACACACCCGGTAGACGAGGTCCTGCCCCCACTCAAGATGGCCACCAGCGGTCTGCAGCACGTGGCCGCCATGTACGCGGGAGTCGTCGCCCCGCCCCTGATCGTCGGAGCGGCCGTGGGCCTCTCCGGAACCGAACTCACCTTCCTCACCGGAGCGAGTCTCTTCACCGCCGGACTCGCCACCTTCCTCCAGACCCTCGGCGTCTGGAAGATCGGCGCCCGGCTGCCGTTCGTCAACGGCGTGACCTTCGCCGGCGTCGCCCCGATGCTCGCCATCGTCGACACCACGAAGGACAAGGCCGACGCCCTTCCGGTGATCTTCGGCGCGATCATCGTCGCCGGACTCCTCGGCTTCCTCGCCGCCCCCTTCTTCTCCCGGCTCGTCCGCTTCTTCCCGCCGGTCGTCACCGGCTCCGTGATCACCCTCATCGGAGTCTCCCTCCTCCCGGTCGCCTTCGGCTGGGCCCAGGGCCCCAACCCCAGGGCGGACGACTATGGTTCGACCACCTATCTGTCCCTCGCGGGCATCACCCTCGTCGTGGTGCTGCTGCTGCGCCGCTTCACCCGCGGCTTCCTCAAGCAGGTCGCCGTGCTCGTCGGCCTCGTCGTCGGCACGCTCATCGCGATACCGTTCGGCGTCACCGACTTCACCCCGGTGACCGAGGCCGACATCGTCGGCTTCCCGTCCCCCTTCCACTTCGGCGCCCCGCAGTTCGCCCTCGCCGCGATCATCTCCATGTGCGTGGTCATGCTGGTCTCCATGACCGAGTCGACCGCCGACATGCTGGCGCTCGGCGAGATCGTCGAGCGGCCGGCCGACGAGAAGACCATCGCCGCCGGACTGCGCGCCGACACCCTCGGCTCCGCGCTCAGCCCGCTCTTCAACGGCTTCATGTGCAGCGCCTTCGCGCAGAACATCGGCCTGGTCGCCATGACCCGGATCCGCAGCCGCTTCGTGGTCGCCTGCGGCGGCGGCTTCCTGGTCCTCATGGGCCTGTCGCCGGTGGCCGCCTCGCTGATCTCGGTCGTGCCCCGGCCGGTGCTCGGCGGCGCGGGCGTCGTCCTCTTCGGCTCGGTCGCCGCGAGCGGCATCCAGACCCTGGCCAAGGCCGGCCTGGAGAAGGACAACAACGTGCTGATCGTCGCCGTCTCGCTGGCGGTCGGCATCATCCCGATCACGAAGCCGGAGTTCTACCACGCCTTCCCGGAGACCGCGAAGATCATCCTGGACTCCGGCATCTCCACCGGCTGTGTCGCGGCCGTCCTGCTCAACCTGGTCTTCAACCACCTGGGCAAGCGCCGGGACGACGACACCGTGACCGCGCCCATGGAGCCGGGCGAGGAGATCTCCGGGACCAGATCGGCCAAGGCGGCGCACGTCCACTGAACCACCGCCTCCCGCCCCCGCCCGCCCCGGTCCCCGCGCACGCCGCGGGGCCCGGGGCGGTGGTGCTGGTCAACCCCAACACCTCCACGGCGACCACCCGGATGATGGTCTCCCTCGCCCGCCGCGCCCTCGCGGGCACGGGCCTGCGCGTCCGGGGCGTGACAGCCGCCGACGGCCCCGCGATGCTGACCGGCCCGGACGCCCTGCGCGCCGCCGTCCCGCACGTCCTCGCCGCCGCGCGCGCCGCCCGTGCCGGGGGCGACTGCGCGGCGCTGATCGTCGGCGCGTTCGGCGACCCGGGCGTGGCGGAGCTGCGGGCGCCCCTCGGGGACGCCCCGCGTGGCGTCGGCGTCGGCGACATCCCGCGCGCCGTCGGCCTCGGCGGCGCCCCGCCCGTCGTCGGCATCGGCGAGGCCGCGCTCGCCGAAGCCGCGGCCGGCGGACGCCGCTTCGGGATCGCCACGACCACCCCGTGCCTCGCCGACACGATCGCCGCCCACGTCCACCGCCTCGGTCTGGCCCCCGCGTTCACCGGCACCCGCTTCACCCCCGGCGACCCCGAACGCCTCGCCGCCCGCCCCGAGGCGCTGCTCGCCGCCCTGGAGGACGCCGCCCGCGCCTGCGCCCTGCGGGACGGCGCCGAGGCCGTCGTCATCGGCGGCGGCCCCTTGAGCGACGCGGCCGCCGCCCTGAGCACCCGTCTGAGGATCCCCGTGATCGCCCCGATCCCGGCCGCGTGCCGCCGGGTGGCGGGCCTCCTGGCCGCGGCCTCCGGATGACCTCGCGTCCTCACCGTTCCAACTCCATCCGTCGCGCGCACTCGTGGGCCAGGTTCGGATACGCCGCCGCGATGGCCTCGTACAGGCGGCGGCGCAGCAGGCGTTCGGCCTCGGTGCGGCCCGTGTCGCCGTACAGGCCGTCGAGGAGCGTCTCGTACCGGGCGAGGGCCTGGCGCAGGTAGCCGACCTGCCAGCGCACCATCGCGCCCGCGGTGATGCCGCCGGGTCCGCGCGCCCCGAGCAGATGCCGGTGGCGCACCGCGCGGCGCTCCAGCTCGGTGGCGGGTAGTCGGGGCACCTCGATGGGCTCCGCCCGGATCGCCGCGAGCACCGCCCGGCGCCGCCGCTCGGCCCCCGCTCCCGCCGCGGCCGAGCCCTGCCCGGCGACGGCGGCGGAGGAGAGGAACTCCGGGGTACGCTCCACCGCCTCGACGCGGGCGAGCAGGAAGAGCCGCACCGGAGCGAGCGACCAGCGTCTCGGGTCCCGGCCCTGCACGTCCGGCTGCCCCAGCAGCTCGCCGATCATCGCGTCGCTCCAGCCGCGCACGCGCAGCCCGGCCACGGTCACATAGGTCGTACGGTCCGTCACGCATCCCCCTGATATCGACTACGGAGAGTGATGGAATCAGTGAAGCGCACCCCACTGACAACGCCCCTCGCCGCCCGCCCCTTGTCGAGTCGCCCACCGCTGTGTCATACAGGTCCATCAGGTCCAGACCTTTCCCGGATCATCCGGCCGGACGGAGGCGTCCCGTGCAACGCCCGCTCGCCGCACGTCTGTTGACCCCGACGGCCGCCGTCAAAGCCGCCGTCGCCATCGCCTGCTTCCTCCTCGCCGCCTGCTCCGCGCCCCCCGCGAAGGACACCAGCCCCCCGACCGCCCCCACCGGCGTCACCGCCACCTCGGGCAGCGCCAGCACCGTCCACGTCATGTGGAGCGCCGCCACCGACGACCGCGCCGTCACCGGCTACGCCGTCTACCGCCAGGGCCGCGAGGTCAAGGAGCTCCCCGCCGAGACCCTCATGACCGACGTCACCGGCCTCGCCCCCGCCACCCCGCAGACCTTCACCGTCCGCGCCCGCGACGCCGCCGGGAACCTCTCCCCGGACAGCGCCGCCGTCACCGCCACCACCCTCGCCGCCACCGCCGAGGACCGCACGCCCCCCACCCGCCCCACCGCCCTGCGCGCCGCCCCCGCCGGGCCCGACGGCGCCACCCTGACCTGGCGGCCCGCCCGCGACGACACCCGCGTCACCGCCTACGACGTCTACCAGGCCGACGCCCGCGTCCACACCGTCCCCGGCACCGAGACCACCGCCCGGCTCACCGGGCTGCGCCCCGGCACCGCCTACGCGTTCACCGTCCGGGCCCGCGACGCCGCCGAGAACTCCTCCCCGGACAGCGCCCCCGCCGACCTCACCACCGCCCCCGCCCCCGGCGCCCCGCCCAACACCGCCCCCACCGCCGTCACCGCGAAGGCCACGAAGGGCGCCGTCACCCTCACCTGGACCCCGCCCGCCACCACCACGCCCGTCACCGAGCACCAGCTCTACCTGAACGGCCGATTCGCCACCACCATCGTCTGGGGCGCCCAGCCCCCGCCCGGCCCCGTCACGTACACCCTCGCCGTCCCCACCACCCCCGGCACCCGCTACACCGTCACCCTCCGCGCCCGGCTCCCCGACGGCACCTGGGGCGACTTCTCCGCGCCGCGCACGGTGGTGACCCCCTGAAGGCACGCACGCACACCGCGTCGGAACTACGCTGGGAAGCGTGGCCGAGATCGTCCTCACCAACACCGGGCTCGCCGCGTTCCTGGAGGCGAGCCCCGAGTTCCGGGGCCCTGGATCGCGCAGGGCCGCCGATGCCGTGCTGAGTCTGCTCGCGCTGCGCGGGGCGGACCGGGCCACGGGGCTGCCCGAGCCGACGCCGGGGATCGTGCGCCGGCTGCTCGTGGAGGACCTGCCCGCGTTCGTGTGCGCGGCGCCCGACGAGCTGGCCGCCTACCCGGCCGTGCTCCGGGCCCTCGCCCGCCGCTTCGACGGGTCGGGGCGCGCGGGCGTCGAGGGGGTGATCGGGGAGGCCGCCGATGACTTCGAACGGGCCATGGGCGACCCCGGGAACCTCACCTGGCCCCGCTGGTACGCCCAGCTCCTGCGGGCCGACGGCACCGACCCCGACGACCCCGCCGCCGTACGGGCCTGGCTCGCCCGGCTCGACGGGCCGCCGGTCCCCGACGGGGTGCGACGCGCCGACCTGATGGGGCGCACCGCCGTCGCCGACGTCCTGCTCGCCGAGGCGCTGACCCGGGCCTACGTACGCGACGCCGAACGCCCGCCGCCCGCGGGACCGCTGCTGACCGACCACGACGTGGCCCAGGGCATCGGCACCGTCGCCGCCGCGCTGCTCGACCGGTGGACCGCGGCCGGTCTCGCCGAGGGCCTCACCGGCGCCTACGCCCACCTCGCGCCGGGGCCCGACGCCTTCCCCCACCTCGTCCTCGCCGACACCCTGCTCGACGAACACCTCGACTACTACGGGGATCCCGCCGAGCCCCTGCCCCCGCCCGAGGAAGAGGGCGACCCGCCGGACCCGGAGGCCGACGCCGACCTGCTCGCCGCCGCCGTCGACGCGCTCGCCGAGGCGGGGCCGTACGGCGGCGAGGCCGCCCATCTGCTCTACACGCTCTACCAGCGCGGCTGCTCCGCCGAGTCCGTCGCCCGCCGCGCCGCCGAGTTCGAGGACTGGCCGGTCGACCCGGCCCTGGAGGACGCCCCCGTCCGCGTACCGCCGCCCGCCTCGCCTGCGTACACGACCCCGACGGCCGGCGAACTGGCCCGGCTGCTCGGCGCGCCCGGTATCAACGCCACCGACCGTGCCCGGCTCGACGGGCCCGCCCACGAGCTGGCCGCCGTCGTCGACCGGCTGGCCGCGACCGGGCTCGTCTTCCGCCGCGGCGACGCCTTCGGCCTCACCCCGGACGGATCTGCCGCGATCCGCTATCTGCTCGCCGTCCGCGGGGTCGCCGTGCCCGACGCCGCCGACACCCGGGCCTGGGACGCGCCCACGCTGGTGGCCGCCGCCGCGGGCTGGCCCCCGGCCGCCGCCGGGCGGGTGCTCGCGGACTGGCTGCGGGCCCTCGAAGCGGCCCCTGGCGACATCGACGAGCAGGCCTGGACGCAGCTGCTCGGCGCTCTCGGCCGGGTCAACGCGGGCACCTCCGACGCGGCCGCCACCCGGGCCCTGCTCGGCGTCCTCGACCTGTCCGCCGCCCCGGTCGGCGCGCTGCGCACGGCGCTCACCGACCCGGTCGTCGGCGCCCGCGCGGAGGCGGCCCTGAAGGCCCGGGGCGAGAGCGTGGACCCGACGGCGGTGCCGACGTCCGCCCGGGCCCTGGACCTCCTCGACCGGCTGCCCGGCAAGAAGGGGCCGCTGGAGTCACGCCGTACCGCCTTCGACACGGCGGCCGGCGGCTGGCCAGGCGGCTCGGCCGCGCTGGTCGCCGCGATGGCCGCGGCCGACCCGTACGAGACGACCCGGGTCCTCGGCCCGCTGGGCATCACCCCGCCGTGACCGGAAGGGCCCGGTATCACCCCGCCGTCAGGTACATCCCCGACGCCCCCGCGCCCGCCGTGTTGCGGCAGCTGTAGTCGCCGGTGGTACGGGCGTTGATGAGCGCCAGGCAGCGGCCGAGGGCCAGCTGCCCGTAGTAGTTGGGGTGCATGTCCTCCTGGAGTGGGCCCTGGGTCTCGTTCTGGTCGATCCAGCGGGCCCACTCGCTCGTCGTGGCCGAGGCCGGGACGGTGGAGCTGACCAGTCTGCTGGCCTTTGCGCACACCTCGCGGCCCTGGAGCATGTCGCGCAGGTCCATGAACTGCGCGCCCTTCGCCTTCGCCACCGCCTTGAGCCGGTTGGCGATCTGCGGGACGAGGGAGTCGCGGGCCCAGTCGGAGTCGGCGTTCCAGAAGGGGCAGCCGCCGGTGTTCGTGCGGGTCCAGCCGCTCTCGCCGTAACGGTTCTCCGTGGAGCGGGGGATGGGGGAGGGGTACGACTGGAGGACGATCCGGTAGTCGGCGGCGGCGTATCCGGCGCTGGTCATCACGGCCCTGATCTCGTCCACCGACTTGCCGACGGCCGCCATCGCCCCGTCGATCTTCGCGTCGACGGCGGCCTGCTGGTCGTCGTGGCAGTAGGAGTACCAGACGATGTAGTCGGTGGCGCAGGTGGTGATGACGTCGGCGAAGCCGAGGTCGTTGCCGCCGATCGACAGCGCGATCAGCTTCACGTCGCGGGTGGCGGCGACGGCCGCGAGCTGGTCGGCCTGCGGGGCCTCGCCCTTGTACGGGACTCCGCCGTTCGAGGCGCGGAAGACGTTACGGGTGGTGGCGCCCGAACAGGCCAGGTTGACCAGCTCGGTGGCGAGGCCGCCCGCGCTCTTCACCTCCGCCGAGTCCGAGCGGTGGCAGCCGTTGGCGTCCGAGGCGCCGTACACCCGGCTCGGGTCGTATCCGCTGCCGGTCCAGGCCCGGTCGGTGCCGAGGCGGCCGCCGCTGGTGGTCAGGCTGTTGCCCTGCCAGCGGCCGGCCTCGCCGGAGATGTAGCTGTCGCCCATGGAGACGACGGCGGTGGGCCCGGAGCCGGGCGCGGCCACGGCGGGGGAGGGGGCCAGCGAGGCGAGTCCGGCGGCGACGCACAGGGTGAGCAGTCCGCGCAGGGCGCGGTGGGGGGACGAAGGCATGGCTGTGCTCCTGCGGTATGCGGTGCGCAGTGAGTGGGGGACAGCCGCCGGCCGGTGGCATGGCGGAATCTCGCACGGCGCGACTTATTACCGCTAGGTAGCCGCACATCTCGGTTACGTCACGTGACTTGTGAAACGCCATGGATCGAAAGGATGAGCAAACGGGTGAACGCGCGAAAAGGGCTCCGCCCCCGCTGTCTCGTCAGCGGGGGCGGAGCCCGGGTCCTGCGTGCTGTTCGGCCGCTGTGCGGTCAGCCGACCAGCTGGTCGTACGCGGGGAGGGTCAGGAAGTCCGCGTAGTCGGCGTCCAGGGAGACATGCAGCAGGAGGTCGTGCGCCTGCTGCCACTTCCCGGCCGCGAACGCCTCGTCGCCGATCTCCGCGCGGATCGCGGCCAGTTCCTCGGCGGCGACCGCGCGGGCCAGCTCCGGGGTGGCCCGCTCGCCGTTCTCGAAGACGACCTCGGCGTTGATCCACTGCCAGATCTGCGAGCGGGAGATCTCGGCGGTCGCCGCGTCCTCCATCAGGTTGAAGATGGCGACGGCGCCCAGGCCGCGCAGCCAGGCCTCGATGTAGCGGATGCCGACCTGGACCGCGTTGCGCAGGCCCTCGTAGGTCGGGTGGGCGTCGAGGGAGGCGATGTCGATGAGCTCGGGGCCCTCGACGTGCACGTCCTCGCGCAGCCGGTCCTTCTGGTTCGGCTTCTCGCCGAGCACCGCGTCGAAGGAGGCCAGGGCGATCGGGACCAGGTCGGGGTGGGCGACCCAGGAGCCGTCGAAGCCGTCGCCGGCCTCGCGGTCCTTGTCGGCCTTGACCTTCTCGAAGGCGACCTTGTTGACCTCGGCGTCCCGGCGGGACGGGATGAAGGCCGCCATGCCGCCGATCGCGTGCGCGCCGCGCTTGTGGCAGGTGCGGACGAGGAGTTCGGTGTACGCGCGCATGAACGGGGCCGTCATCGTGACCAGGTTGCGGTCCGGCAGGACGAACTTGGCGCCGCCGTCACGGAAGTTCTTGACGATGGAGAACAGGTAGTCCCAGCGGCCCGCGTTCAACCCGGCGGCGTGGTCGCGGAGTTCGTAGAGGATCTCCTCCATCTCGTACGCGGCCGTGATCGTCTCGATGAGGACGGTGGCGCGGACGGTGCCCTGCGGGATGCCGACGTAGTCCTGGGAGAAGACGAAGATCTCGTTCCAGAGGCGGGCCTCCAGGTGCGACTCGGTCTTCGGCAGGTAGAAGTACGGGCCCTTGCCGAGGTCGATCAGGCGCTGGGCGTTGTGGAAGAAGTAGAGGCCGAAGTCGACCAGGGCGCCGGGCACCGGGCGTCCGTCGACGGTCAGGTGGCGCTCCTCCAGGTGCCAGCCGCGCGGGCGCATGACGACGGTGGCGAGCTCGTCGGCCGGCTTCAGGGCGTACGACTTGCCCGAGCGCGGGTCGGTGAAGTCGATGTTCCGGGTGTACGCGTCGACCAGGTTGACCTGGCCGAGGACCACGTTCTCCCAGGTCGGCGCCGAGGCGTCCTCGAAGTCCGCGAGCCAGACCTTCGCGCCCGAGTTGAGCGCGTTGATCGTCATCTTGCGGTCGGTCGGGCCGGTGATCTCGACCCGCCGGTCGTTCAGGGCCGCCGGGGCGGGCGCGACCTTCCAGGAGTCGTCGGCACGGACGGCCGCGGTCTCGGGAAGGAAGCCCAGCGTGGAGGTGCGGGCGATCTCGGCGCGGCGCTCGGCGCGGCGGGCGAGCAGCTCGTCGCGGCGCGGGGTGAACCGGCGGTGCAGCTCGGCCACGAAGGCGAGGGCCGCGTCGGTGAGCACCTCCTCCTGGCGCGGCAGGGGCTCGGCTTCGACGACGACCAGGGAGGACGGCGCTGGTGCGGACATGAACTGTCACTTCCTTCAGCGGACTTCACGGGCGGTGCCAGACGGCCGCCGGGCGTCGCGGTACGGCACGGAGTGCCGCAGGCGCCGAGGTACGGCCGCGAGCGCCGTCTCAAGGAGCAGGCGCTTCTGAACAGTGGATACTAGTTTCCTCATGGTGGAAGTTCAATGGTTTGTTGATGTCGAGATTCTTCGGGTCGACACAACGTGGCGCTCGGTGCCACCACCTTCACTCCAGGTGCACCAGGTCCGCCTCCGTGTCGATGTCATAGGGCTCGGCCACATCCGAACAGTCCACGAGCGTGATCGCATCCCGGTGCGCCTTCAGGTAGTCCCGCGCCCCCTGGTCCCCGACCGCGCCCGCCGCGATGCCCGCCCAGCGGCCGGCGCCGAACAGCACCGGATGGCCGCGCTTCCCGTCGTACGAGGCCGCCGCGAGGGTGTCCCGCGAGCGGTACGCGGCCCGGACCCGGGCCACCGCGGCGGCCCCGATCCCCGGCTGGTCCACCAGCGACACCAGCGCCGCGTCCACGCGCGGCCCCGCCGCCTCCAGGGAGGCCAGGCCGGTCCTCAGCGAGGAGCCCATGCCCTCGGCCCAGTCCGGGTTGTCCACCAGGACGCAGCCCGGCAGCACCGCGCGCTCCCGCACCTGATCGGCCGCCGCCCCGAGCACCACGTGCACCACCTCGCAGCCGCCCTCGCGCAGCACCCGCACCGCGTTCTCGACGAGCGGGCGGCCGCGGTGGGGGAGCAGCGCCTTGGGCCGGCCGCCGAGCCGCCGCCCGCCGCCGGCGGCCAGCAGGAGGCCCGCCACGAGAGGTACTTCCGTCTCACCAATCATGGGGACTGCATACCGCATCGCCCCCACCACGCCGCCGTCACACGGACGCCTGAATTACGTCCGCCCGCTGGCGCGCCGGGCGCACGGAGGAGTTAACTGGCCCGCGACCCGGGCGCCCGACCGTCGCGGGCGGGTCGGCACAGGGGCGTGCGCGAGGGGGAGTGCCATGTTGCGAAGCGTGGGGCAGAGGCGAGTGACCGGCGAGGGCGTGGATCCCAGGGTGGACGGGCTGAGGGCCGCCGTCTCCCGGCTCAGGCGCGAACTGGCCGCGCTGCGCACCGACTTCGCCGACCGCGGCATCGCCGAGGACGAGCTCGCCGCGCTGGACGCCATGGCGGCGGGCGGCGCCCCCGAGGTACGGCGGCTGCGCCGCTCGCTGCTGCTCGTCGCGGGCTCGGTCGGCTCCGTCAGCGCCCTCGCCGACGGCCTCGTGGCCCTGCGCCGGGCCGTGGACCTCTTCGGGCCGCCGGAGCCCCCGGCGCCGAGGAGTCCCTAGGCCGTGTCCGGAAAGTCCCGCCTGGCCCGCGACGCCTGGCACGCACGATCGCCGCGTTGCCGGAATGCCCAAGTAGCTCCGCTACGAGGGCACCCCGGCGCCTTGCGCTCGCACGCACCAGACGCCGCGGGCCCTGCCCTGCGGGCAGACGGCGCTACTTTCCGGACACGGCCTAGCGCCTGATCAGCCGCCGGGCCGTCGCCGTCGCCACCGCGGCGGTACGGGAGTCGACGCCCAGCTTGGCGAAGATGTGCACCAGATGCGACTTCACCGTCGCCTGGCTCAGGAACAGGGCCTTGCTGATCTGCTGGTTCGACAGGCCCTCGCCGACCAGCTGGAGCACCTCCAGCTCCCGCTTGGTCAGCGCCTCCGCCGGGGTCCGCATCCGGTCCATCAGCCGGTGCGCCACCGCGGGGGCCAGCGCCGACTGGCCGGCGGCGGCCGTCCGTACCGCCGCCGCGAGCTCCTCCGGCGGGGCGTCCTTCAGGAGGTAGCCGGAGGCGCCGGCCTCCACCGCCGCCAGGATGTCCGCGTCCGTGTCGTACGTGGTCAGGACCAGCACCCGGGGACCGCCCGGCACGGCCGTGATCGCGGCCGTCGCCTCCGAGCCGTGCATCCCGGCGCCGAACTGGAGGTCCATCAGGACCACGTCCACACCCCCGGCGGCGGCCAGCTCCACCGCCCGCTCGGCCGTCGCGGCCTCCGCGACCACGGCGAAGTCCGGCTCCGTGTCGAGGACGGCGCGGAGCCCGGCCCGTACCACCGGATGGTCGTCGGCGAGCAGCAGTCGGATGGTCATGCGTCGGCTCCAGCGGACGGAGGGGCGTCGGGCAGGGGGAGGGTCACGGCCACGGCGGTGCCCTGGCCGGGCGCCGACTCCACGGTGAAGGCGCCGCCCAGGGACTCGGCCCGGGAGCGCATCGCGGGCAGCCCGAAGCCGCCCTCGGAGGAGGGCCGCACCGCGCCGGGGTCGAAGCCCTTGCCGTCGTCGACGACGTCCAGGGCGACCGAGCCGCCCATGAACGACAGGGTGATCTCCGCCCGCGAGGCGGAGGCGTGCCGGACGGTGTTGGCGAGCGCCGACTGCGCGATCCGCAGCAGCGCCACCTCGTACGGGGTGGGCAGCTCGGCCGGAGTGCCGCTCACCGAGAAGCGCACCCGGGGTCCGTCCGGACCGGCCGTCCCGCACAGCCGCTCCAGGGCCCCGGCGAGCGAGCCGTGCTCCAGGTCGGGCGGGGTCAGGGCGCGCACGAAGCGCCGGGCCTCCGCGAGGTTGTCCTGCGCGGCCCGCCGGGCCTCCTCGATGTGCCCGGCGGCCGGGGAGCCCTCCGGCAGCGCCCTTTCGGCGGCCCGCAGCAGCAGCTGGATCGAGGAGAGCCCCTGCGCCAGGGTGTCGTGGATCTCCCGGGCGAGCCGCTCCCGCTCGGCGAGCGTCCCCGCGTGCCGCTCCGCCGCCGCGAGCTCGGCCCGGGTGGAGATCAGCTCCTCGATGAGCTGCCGCCGCCGCTCGCTCTCGCGGTACAGCGCCTGGTAGCCGAGCACGGTCGCCACGGCCACCGCGCCGCCGAGCAGCGGTCCGATGAACACCCCCGGGTTGAGCGGGGCGCCGTGCCGCACGTACGACAGGATCGCCGCGCCCGCCGTCAGCGCCACGGCCGGCAGCGACCAGCGCACCGGCAGCAGGTGCAGCTGGAGGAAGTACAGCGGGAAGGCCACCCACAGCCCGTCGGGCGTGGTCCACAGCAACAGCAGCCAGGCCGCGCACAGCGCCCCCAGCCACACCGCGGCGCCCCGCTGCGACTCGCGCACGGCCGGCACCAGCGAACCGGCCGCGTAGACCACACCGGTCAGCACGGCCGCCACGACCCCGGCACCCGACTCGGCGCGCAGCGCGGCGAGCACCAGCAGCCCGCCCATCAGCAGATGAAGACAGAGGCGCAGGGCGCGCAGGGCGGGGGTCAGCGAACGGGGATCCATGGTCCGTCCAGCGTATGCGCGAGCGAGGGCCGGTCCGGACAATCCGGACTCAACCGAAAGTTTGATTACGGAGCAATCCGTGGCGCGATGCCCCCGGGCACCCCCGCCGAGCAGGCTTGGCCCCATGTTCGTGGCATGGAGAGACCTGAGATTCGCCAAGGGGCGATTCACGTTGATGGGCACGGTGATCGTTCTGATCACCCTGCTGGTGGGACTGTTGTCGGGGCTGACGGCCGGCCTCGCGCGGGAGAACATCTCCGCGATCACCGGCCTGTCCGCGGACCGGCTGGCCTTCGCGGCCCCGCCCGCTGGGCAGTCGGTCTCCTTCACCAATTCGACCGTCACCGAGAGCCAGTGGCGGGACTGGGCCGGACGGCCGGGGGTCGAGAGTGCCGAGCCGCTCGGCATCCGTACGCTCAACGCCACCGCCGGTGACCGCACCGCCGCGCTCTCCGCCTTCGGTACGGAGCCGGGCGCCGGCATCGCGCCGGAGAGCGGGAAGCTGGGCCCCGGCAAGGCGGTGCTCTCGGAGTCGGCGGCCAAGGAGCTGGACGTCCGGGCGGGCGACCCGGTGCGCCTGGGCCCCGTGGAGGCCACGGTCGCCGCCGTCTCCGGCGACGCCTCGTACAGCCACACGCCCGTCGTGTGGACCTCCCTCGACGACTGGCAGAAGCTGGGCCACAGCGGCACCACGGCGGAGGAGCAGGCGACGGTGATCGCGCTCAGCGGCTCCGGCGTGGACTGGGCCGCCGGGGACGCGGCCGAGAAGACCTCCTCGAAGACGCCCGACGAGGCGCTCACCGCCATAGGGTCCTACCAGGCCGAGAACGGCTCGCTCCAGATGATGCGCGGCTTCCTGTTCGCGATCTCGGCGCTCGTCATAGGGGCCTTCTTCACCGTCTGGACCATCCAGCGCAGCGGTGACGTGGCCGTCCTGAAGGCGCTCGGCGCCTCCACCCCGTACCTCCTGAAGGACGCCCTCGGGCAGGCCGTGATCATGCTCGGCGCCGGCACCCTGATCGGCACCGGTCTCGCCTCCGGCATCGGCGCCCTGATCAGCGGCGGAGACGTGCCCTTCGTCCTCCAGCCGCTGACCGTCCTTGGCCCGGCCGCCGTGATCATCGTGCTCGGTGTGCTCGGCGCGGCGCTGTCCATCCGGCGGATCACCGCCGTCGACCCCCTGACCGCCCTCGGGAGCGCGCGGTGACCACGAACAACCTCGTCCTCGACGACGTGACCCTGACCTACCCCGACGGCGACGGACGGCTGACCGCCCTCGACGCGGTCTCCCTGGACGTCCCCGCGGGCACCCTGACGGCCGTCGTCGGCCCCTCGGGCTCCGGCAAGTCCAGCCTGCTCGCGGTCGCCGCGACCCTGGTGACCCCGGACAGCGGCCGGGTGGTGGTGGCAGGGGAGGACATCGGGCCGCTCGACCAGGCGGCCAAGGCCCGGCTGCGGCGCGAGCGGATCGGCATCGTCTTCCAGCAGCCCAACCTGCTGCCCTCCCTCAACACGCTGGAACAGCTGGAGGTGATGGCCCACCTGTCCGGGCGGAAGGACGGGGCGGTGCGCGAGCGGGCCATGACGCTCCTCGGCGCGGTCGGCCTCGCCGATCAGGCGCACAAGCGCCCGCACCAGCTCTCCGGCGGCCAGCGCCAGCGCGTGAACATCGCGCGGGCCCTGATGAACGAGCCCTCGGTCCTCCTGGTGGACGAGCCGACCAGCGCCCTGGACCACGAGCGGGGCGCGGCCGTCATGGAGCTCCTCGCCGGCCTCACCCGCGAGCGCGGCACCGCGACCGTCCTGGTCACCCACGACCGCACCCACCTGGGGCGCGCGGACCGCACGGTGACGGTGCGGGACGGGCGATTGACGGAGGACGCGTCGGTCTGACGGCCGCCCCATCCCCTCGCGCGTACGAGAAGGCGCCCGGATCCATGGACGGATCCGGGCGCCTTTTCCGTACGCGTACGGGGACGAGGGCTACGCCCCGGAGTTGCCCGCCGTGTTCGCCAGCGCCGCGGAGAGCTCCTCGGCGACCTGCTGGAGGATCGGGACGATCTTCTCGGTCGCCGCCTCCGTCACGCGGCCGGCCGGGCCGGAGATGGAGATCGCGGCGGCGGTGGGGGAGTCGGGGACGGAGACCGCCAGGCAGCGGACTCCTATCTCCTGCTCGTTGTCGTCCACCGCGTACCCCGTCTCCCGCACCGCGGCGAGCGCGTCGAGGAAGCCGTCGGGGGTGGTGATGGTCTTCTCGGTGGCGGCCGGCATGCCGGTACGGGCGAGCAGCGCGCGCACCTCGTCCGCCGGGGTGTACGCGAGCAGCGCCTTGCCGACGCCCGTGGAGTGCGGCAGCACCCGGCGCCCCACCTCGGTGAACATGCGCATCGAGTGCTTGGACGGCACCTGGGCGACGTACACGATCTCGTCGCCGTCGAGCAGCGCCATGTTCGCCGTCTCGCCGGTCTCCTCGACGAGCCGGGCCAGGTACGGCCGGGCCCAGGTGCCGAGCAGGCGGGAGGCGGACTCGCCGAGGCGGATCAGCCGGGGGCCGAGCGCGTACCGCCGGTTGGGCTGCTGGCGTACGTAGCCGCAGGCGACCAGGGTGCGCATGAGGCGGTGGATGGTGGGCAGCGGAAGCCCGCTGCTGGCGGAGAGCTCGCTCAGCCCGACCTCGCCGCCTGCGTCGGCCATCCGCTCCAGGAGGTCGAAGGCACGCTCAAGGGACTGGACGCCACCGCTCGCGGCGGGCTTGGCGGCGTCGGTGGTGCTGGCGCTGGACGTCGGCACGGCAACGGTCCTTTCGGGGCAGGCGGGCAAGGCAGCAGCCTACCGGGCGGGTGGCCGGGACACACGGCCCGGTTCCGGCGTCCGCGCCGGTCAGGGGGGTGTTTGTCCGGTGTCGGCGGTCGGCGGGGGGCCTGGTGGACGGCCCCGCATGTACGGAGCTACGTTCTACTGTACGAAATTTATATTCCACTCTGTGGAAACATCCAAGCGAGGTTCAAGAGTCGCCCATGCTGGAAGTGTGCCCTTGACGACATGTCGTCTCGCGTGAAGACTCCTTCAACAGTTCGTTGAATTTCTGCTTCGTGGAAGAAGTTCGTGGAAGAAGGGGTACGGGTGGACGTCAACCTGGTCCTGCGCTCGACGCGCGTCATCACTCCCGAGGGGACGCGCGCCGCCTCGATCGCCGTCGCCGGCGGGACGATCGCGGCCGTGCTGCCGTACGACGCCGAGGTACCGGCCGGTGCCCGGCTGGAGGACGTCGGCGACGACGTCGTCCTGCCCGGACTCGTCGACACCCACGTGCATGTGAACGACCCCGGCCGCACCGAGTGGGAGGGCTTCTGGAGCGCCACCCGGGCCGCCGCCGCCGGTGGCATCACCACCCTGATCGACATGCCGCTCAACTCCCTGCCGCCCACCACCACGGTCGAGAACCTGCGGGTCAAGCAGGAGGTCGCCCGCCCCAAGGCGCACATCGACACCGGCTTCTGGGGCGGCGCGCTGCCCGACAACGTCAAGGACCTGCGCCCCCTGCACGACGCCGGGGTCTTCGGCTTCAAGTGCTTCCTCTCGCCGTCCGGCGTCGACGAGTTCCCGCAGCTCGACCAGGACCAGCTGGCCGCCTCGCTCGCCGAGATAGCCGGCTTCGGCGGACTGATGATCGTCCACGCCGAGGACCCGCACGAGCTGGCGGCCGCCCCTCAGAAGAGCGGCGAGAAGTACGCCGACTTCCTCGCCTCCCGGCCGCGCGTCGCCGAGAACACCGCGATCGAGAACCTGATCAACCAGGCCCGTCGCCTCGGCGCCCGCGTCCACGTGCTGCACCTCTCCTCCTCCGACGCGCTGCCGCTGATCGCCGCCGCCAAGGCCGAGGGCGTACGCATCACCGTCGAGTCCTGCCCGCACTTCCTCACCCTCACGGCCGAGGAGGTCCCGGACGGCGCCACCGAGTTCAAGTGCTGCCCGCCCATCCGCGAGGAGGCCAACCAGGACCTGCTCTGGCAGGGCCTCGCCGACGGCACCATCGACTGCGTCGTCTCGGACCACTCGCCGTCCACCGCCGACCTCAAGACCCCCGACTTCGCCTCCGCCTGGGGCGGCATCTCCTCCCTCCAGCTCGGCCTGCCCGCCATCTGGACCGAGGCCCGCCGCCGCGGCCACGACCTCACCGACGTGGCCCGCTGGATGTCCGAGGCGCCGGCCCGGCTCGCGGGTCTCGGGCAGAAGGGCGCCATCGAGGCCGGCCGTGACGCCGACTTCGCGGTGGTCGACCCGGACGCCACCTTCACCGTCGACCCGGCGGAGCTCCAGCACCGCAACCGGGTCACCGCCTACGCGGGCCGCACCCTGTACGGCGTCGTCACCTCCACCTGGCTGCGCGGAGAGCGGATCGCCGACCGCGGCGTCCTCGCCGAGCCCTCCGGCCGCCTTCTCGAAAGGAACAACTGACGTGTCGTCCATACCCAGCTTCACCGGTGACGCGAGCCCCTACGGCGGCGGCGACCCGTACGCCGACTACCGCACGGCGGACTTCCCGTTCACCCAGTACGCGGACCTCGCCGACCGCCGCCTCGGCGCGGGCGTCGTCGCCGCCAACGACGAGTTCTTCGCCGAGCGCGAGAACCTGCTGAAGCCCGAGGCCGCCGAGTTCGACCCCGAGCACTTCGGCCACAAGGGCAAGATCATGGACGGCTGGGAGACCCGCCGCCGCCGTGGTGTCTCCGCCGCCGTGCCGCACCCCACCGAGGACGACCACGACTGGGCCCTCGTACGGCTCGGCGCCCCCGGCGTCATCCGCGGCCTCGTCGTCGACACCGCCCACTTCCGCGGCAACTACCCGCAGGCCGTCTCCGTCGAGGCCGCCTCGGTCGCCGGCTCGCCCTCGCCCGAGGAGCTGCTCGCCGACGACGTGAAGTGGACGACGCTCGTCCCGCGCACCGCCATCGGCGGCCACGCCGCCAACGGCTTCGCCGTCGACGTGGAGCAGCGCTTCACCCACCTGCGGGTCAACCAGCACCCCGACGGCGGCATCGCCCGCCTCCGTGTCCACGGCGAGGTCGCCCCCGACCCGAAGTGGCTCGGCGTGCTCGGCACCTTCGACCTCGCCGCCCTGGAGAACGGCGGCCAGGTCGAGGACGCCTCCGACCGCTTCTACTCCCCGGCCACCAACACCATCCAGCCCGGCCGCTCGCGCAAGATGGACGACGGCTGGGAGACCCGCCGCCGCCGCGACAAGGGCAACGACTGGATCCGCTACAGCCTCGCCGCCGAGTCCGAGATCCGCGCCGTCGAGATCGACACCGCGTACCTCAAGGGCAACAGCGCCGGCTGGGCCGCGCTCTCCGTGGCCGCCGAGGGCTCCGAGGAGTGGACCGAGATCCTGCCCAGGACCCGCCTCCAGCCCGACACCAACCACCGCTTCGTGCTCGACACGCCGGCCGTCGGCTCGCGGGTGCGGATCGACATCTTCCCCGACGGCGGCATCTCCCGCCTCCGTCTCTTCGGCTCCCTCACCGAGGCGGGCGCGGCACGGCTGACCGCCCGCCACCAGGAGCTGGGCGGCTGATGAGCCGGGCGGGGAGGACCTCCCGCCCGGACCCCTGAACTGGGCGGGTACGACACCCCGCCCGGCACACGAGGGCGCACCGGCCGACAGCACCGGTGCGCCCTCGCCCCTTCTCCCGCCCTCCGGCTTACGCCGCGTGCCCGCCGTCCACCGAGAACTCGGCGCCCGTCACGTACGCCGCGTCCGGACCGGCCAGGAACGCCACCATCGCGGCGACCTCCTCGGCGGTGCCGAAGCGGCCGAGGGCCGTCATCCCGGACTGCGCCCCGGCGTACGGGCCGTCGGCCGGGTTCATGTCCGTGTCCGTCGGGCCCGGGTGGACGATGTTCGCGGTGATGCCGCGCTCGCCCAGCTCCCGCGCCAGCGCCTTCGTCAGGCCGACGAGCGCCGCCTTGCTCGTCGCGTACAGCGTGCCGCCGGGGCCGGGGACCCGCTGGGTCATGCAGGTGCCGACGGTGACGATCCGCGCGCCCCGCTCCATCCGCGCGGCCGCCGCCTGCGAGGCCAGGAAGGCGGCGCGGACGTTCACCGCGAGCACCCGGTCCACCTCGGCCAGGGTCAGCGACTCCAGCGGGCCGAGCACCCCGACGCCGACGTTGTTGACCAGCACGTCGAGCCGCCCGAACGCGTCCGCCGCCCACTCCACCGCCCCCGCCGCATCGCCCGCGCTCCCCGCGTCGGCCCGCAGCGCCAGCGCCTTGCCGCCGGCCGCCTCGATCCGCGCGGCGACCTCGCGGGCCCGCTCCTCGGCCCGGACGTAGGTGAAGGCCACGTCCGCGCCCTCCCGGGCGAGCCGGACGGCCGTCGCCGCCCCCACGCCCCGGCTGCCACCGGTGACCAGAACCGCCTTGCCGCTCATGCCGGCCATGTCGAAACTCCCTCGCACTGTCCGTTGTCGTTGCGAGTTCAATCAAACGCGGGGCGGGGTCCCGGCGCTGGCGGGAAACGGACGGTGAGGCGAGCACCGATGAGTTCCGCCGGGCGGCACGGTCGATACCGGTGAGACACGATGGTCCGGAAGAGAAAGGGCACCTGTCATGGCCACCCTGAGCCTCACCCAGTTCCTCTCCCTCGACGGC
Source organism: Streptomyces sp. NPDC094032 (assembly GCF_040303965.1). Taxonomy (NCBI): domain Bacteria; kingdom Bacillati; phylum Actinomycetota; class Actinomycetes; order Kitasatosporales; family Streptomycetaceae; genus Streptomyces; species Streptomyces sp. NPDC094032. The sequence continues at coordinate 73,914 of NZ_JBEOUE010000023.1, forward strand.
GTCCACCAGGCCCCCGGCGGCCCGGAGGAGGACCCCAGCAGCGACTTCGACCTCGGCGGCTGGTCCGTCCCGTACGGCGACGAGGACTTCGGCCGCTTCATCGCCGAGGTCTTCGAGCGGCCCACCGCCTTCCTGCTGGGGCGGCGCACGTACGACATCTTCGCGGGCTACTGGCCCAAGCGCACCGACCCCTCCGACCCGGTCGCGCACAAGCTCAACACCCTCCCCAAGTACGTCGCCTCGCACACCCTGACCAGCGCCGACTGGCACGGCACCACCGTGCTCTCCGGCGACGTCGCCCAGGAGGTCGCCGACCTCAAGGGACGGCTCGACGGCGAGATCCAGCTGCACGGCAGCGCCGGCCTCGCGAAGACACTCATGGAGTACGACCTCATCGACACCCTCCACCTCGCCGTCTTCCCCGTCGTCCTCGGCAAGGGCCTGCGCCTCTTCGCTGACGGCGCCAGGCCCACCGCCTTCCGGCTCACCGCCGCGCGCACCACGGCCGCCGGGGTCGCCATCCAGACGTACGAGCTGGCCGGCCGTCCCGCGTACGGGAGCTACTGAGCGATTCGCCCCTGACAAGGTGTAGCCACCACGGGCCGGTTCCGCTACGGTGATCGCCTCCACGTGCGAGCCGTCGAAGTCTCCACCCCGTTCATCGAGTTGGAGCCGGCTCCATGTCCTCCGTCGCCGTACCCGTAGCCCTCGACGCGCCGCGCCGCGCCTGGCTCACCGACCTGCCCGTACTGCTCGTCGCGGTCGTCTGGGGCGCCAGCTACCTGGCGGCCAAGGGCATCACCACCACCCACACCGTCATCGCGGTGCTGGTCCTGCGCTTCGCGGTGGTGCTGCCCGTCCTCGTCGCGGCGGGGTGGCGCAGGCTGCGGGCCCTGAGCGCCGCCCAGTGGCGCGGCGCCGGGACCCTCGGTCTCATCCTCGCCGGGATCTTCCTCCTGGAGACGTACGGGGTCGTCCACACCTCCGCCACCAACGCGGGCCTGATCATCAGCCTCACGATGATCCTCACCCCGCTCGCCGAGGCCGCCGTCACCGGCACCAGGCCGCCCCGCGCCTTCCTCGCCGCCGCCGCGCTCTCCGTCGCGGGCGTGGTGCTCCTGACGCAGGGCGGCGGCTTCACCGCGCCCTCCCTCGGCGACCTGCTGATGCTGCTCGCGGCGCTCGCCCGTACCGTGCACGTCCTCGCGATGTCCCGGATCAAGGCCGTGCGCAGCGCCGACTCGCTCTCCCTCACCACCGTCCAGCTCGGCTCCGCCGTCGCCGTCTTCGGCCTCCTCGCGGCCCTGCCCGGCACCGGCGCCTCGCCCTGGTCCACGGCGCTCGGCTTCGGGCCCCGCGAGTGGGCCGGACTGCTCTTCCTCTCCGTCTTCTGCACGCTCTTCGCCTTCTTCGTACAGATGTGGGCCGTACGCCGCACCTCCCCGTCCCGGGTCAGCCTGCTGCTCGGCACCGAGCCGCTGTGGGCCGCCGCCGCGGGCATCGCCCTGGCCGGCGACCGCCCCGGCGTCCTCGGCCTCGCGGGCGCCGTCCTCGTCCTCGCCGGTACGACCTGGGGCCGCCGCGCCGCCGACGCGGACCCGCGCTAGCCGTCAGGACCTCTTCGGTACCCGGTCCGACACGATCATGATCACCAGGCCGAGGGCCGCGATCACGATGTTCGCGAACAGCTCCCGGCCCTCCAGGAACCACACGTGGTCCGTCAGGAACCGGGTCACCCCCATCAGCTTGAACCACCCGTCGGTGAGCTCGCGGAGCACCCCGCACACACCGAAGACCATGACCAGAAAACCCGTGACCTCAAGAAACCTCTTCATGCCCCGAGCTTGATCCACACGGGCTCCCGGCCGCGTCCGCCACCGGTATCCCGCCCGCCGCCCGCCGTACGACCGAAGTCGCCGCCCGTGCGACTTTGGTATCCGGCCCGCCGCTCCACCCCGCGCTCCCCGCCCCCGTCTGCGTACATTTCCGGTATGACACGCACGGCACGCCCGGAGCGGCTCACCTGGCTGCTCCCCTCCCACCTGGTCGCGGCCGCCGGGGCCGAGCGCACCGGTCCACGGGGCCGGCCGCGGCGCACCGTGCGGGACTGGATCGTCGACACCACGATCTTCCTGCTCGCCGCCTTCGTCGGGCTGCTCGCGGCCGAGACCAGCGCCACGTACAGCAGCGAGGCGGTCGCGCTCACCGACCAGATCGTCGGCGGCCTCGCCTGCTGCGCCGTCTGGCTGCGCCGCCGCTGGCCCGCCGGGCTCGCCGTCACCCTCTCCGTGGTCAGCGTCGTCGCGCCCACCGCGGGCGGCGCCGTCCTCGCGAGCCTGTTCAGCGTCGCCGTACGGCGCCCCTTCCGCGAGGTCGCCTGGATCGGCGCCCTCGCCACGGCCGCCTCCGTCGTCCAGGTCTTCGTCCGCCCCGACCCCACCGTCAACGTCGTCGTCGCCATCGGCCTCGGCGTCGTCCTGATCCTCCTCGTCACCGCCTGGGGCATGCTCGTCCGCTCCCGCCGCCAGCTCGTCGAGGCGCTGCGCGACCGGGCCGTACGCGCCGAGGCCGAGGCCGAGCTCCGCTTCGAGCAGGCCCAGCGGCTCGCCCGGGAGGCCATCGCCCGCGAGATGCACGACGTCCTCGCGCACCGGCTCACCCTGCTCAGCGTGCACGCCGGCGCCCTGGAGTTCCGGCCCGACGCCCCGCCCGAGCAGGTCGCCCGCGCCGCCGGGGTCATCCGCGACAGCGCCCACGAGGCCCTCCAGGACCTGCGCGAGATCATCGGCGTCCTGCGCGCCCCCGGAGAGGAGGCCGCCGACCGGCCGCAGCCCACCCTCGCCACCCTCGACAGCCTGGTCGACGAGGTCCGCGAGGCCGGGATGCGGGTCGTCCTCGACACCACCGTCACCGATCCCGGCTCCGTCCCCGCCGCCACCGGGCGCACGGTCTACCGCATCGCCCAGGAGGCCCTCACCAACGCCCGCAAGCACGCCCCCGGCGCCGAGGTCACCCTCACCCTGCGCGGCCGCCCCGGCGAAGGACTGACCGTCGAGGTCCGCAACCCCGCCCCCACCGGGCCTGTACCGCCGGTCCCCGGCTCGGGACAGGGCCTCATCGGACTCACCGAACGGGCCACCCTCGCCGGTGGCCGGATGGAGCACGGCGCCACCCCCGACGGCGGGTTCGCCCTGCGCGCCTGGCTACCGTGGCCCGCATGACCATCCGTCTGCTCATCGTCGACGACGACCCCCTGGTCCGCGCGGGCCTCGCCCTGATGCTCGGCGGCGCCGAGGACATCGAGATCGTCGGCGAGGGCGCCGACGGAGCCGAGGTGCCCGCCCTCGTCGAACGGCACGCCCCCGACGTCGTCCTCATGGACATCCGGATGCCGCGCGTCGACGGCCTCACCGCCACCGAGCGGCTGCGCGCCACCAGCGGCGCCCCCGAGATCGTCGTCCTCACCACCTTCCACGCCGACGAGCAGGTGCTGCGCGCGCTGCGGGCCGGCGCCGCCGGGTTCGTCCTCAAGGACACCCCGCCCGCCGAGATCGTCGCCGCCGTCCGCCGGGTGGCCGCCGGCGAGCCCGTGCTCTCGCCGGCCGTCACCCGCCAGCTGATGAGCCATGTCGCCGGGCAGCCGGACGCACCGCCCCGCCGCGCCGGCGCCGCCGAGCGCCTGGCCCTGCTCGCCGAGCGCGAGCGCGAGGTCGCCGTCGCCGTCGGCCGGGGCAGCTCCAACGCCGAGATCGCCGCCACCCTCTACATGAGCGTCCCCACCGTCAAGACCCACGTCTCGCGCATTCTGGCCAAACTCGGCCTCAACAACCGTGTCCAGATCGCCCTGCTCGTCCACGACGCCGGACTGCTCGATCTTCACGAGGGTGAGGACGGTGCATAGGCTGGGCCGATGGCCGTCATCGATCTGGGGGAGTACGGCGCGGACTTCACCGCGAACCCGTACCCGTATTACGCCAAGCTCCGCGAACAGGGGCCCGTCCACGAGGTCCTGATGCCGGACGGCATGCCCGCCTGGCTCGTCGTCGGATACGAGGAGGCCCGCGCCGCCCTCGCCGACCAGCGCCTCTCCAAGTCCTTCTCCGCCTTCGGCATGGCGCTGCCCGAGGAGGAGATCGTCGGACCGAACCTGCTCATCGTCGACCCGCCGGACCACACCCGGCTGCGCAAGCTGGTCGCCGGAGAGTTCACCGGCCGCCGGGTCGAGGCGCTGCGCCCGCGCATCCAGCAGCTCACCGACGAGCTCCTCGACGCGATGGAGCCGGACGGCCGCGCCGACCTCGTCGACTCCTTCGCCTTCCCGCTGCCCATCACCGTCATCTGCGAGCTGCTCGGCGTCCCCGCCGCCGACCGCGACTCCTTCCGCGCCTGGTCCAACGAACTGGTCGCGCCGACCGGCGACATGACCGAACGGCAGGCCGTCGAGGGCTTCGGCGGCTACCTCGACGCGCTCATCGAGGACAAGCGGGCCGCGGGCCCCGCCGACGACCTGCTCTCCGCGCTCATCACCACCCGCGCCGAGGACGGCGACCGGCTCTCCCTGCCCGAACTCCGGGCCCTCGCCTACCTGCTGCTCATCGCGGGCCACGAGACCACCGTCAACCTGATCTCCAACACGGTCCGGGCCCTGCTCTCGCACCCCGACCAACTGGCGGCCCTGCGCGCCGACTTCGACCTGATCGACGGCACGATCGAGGAGGGGCTGCGCTACGACGGCCCGGTGGAGAGCGCCACCCTCCGCTTCGCCCCCGAGGCGCTCACCCTCGGCGGCGCCGAGATCCCCGCCGGCGCCATCGTCCTGGTCGCCCTCGCCTCCGCGGCCCGCGACCCGCGCCGCTTCCCGGAGCCGGACAGCTTCGACGTCCGGCGCGACCCGCGCGGCCACCTCGCCTTCGGCCACGGCATCCACTTCTGCCTGGGCGCCCCGCTCGCCCGCCTGGAGGGCAAGATAGCGATCCGGACACTTCTCGAACGCTTCCCGAGGCTCGCACTCGACCCCGAGACGGGTCCGCTGGAGTGGGTGGGCGGCTTCCTGATCCGCGGCACCCGCCGCCTGCCGGTCGTATGGTGACGCCCGTGGACTTCGACCTGGACATGGCCCGGAAGGTGCTGGACGCCCAGCCCTTCAGCCGGTTCCTCGGCGCCCGGATCACCGCCTTCGGTGACGGCGCGGCGACCCTGGAGCTCGACATCCGCGACGAGCTGCGGCAGCAGAACGGCTTCGTGCACGGCGGAGTCCTCTCGTACGCCGCCGACAACGCGCTCACCTTCGCGGCGGGCGCCGCCCTGGGCCCGGCCGTCCTGACAGCGGGCTTCTCCATCCAGTACGTCCGCCCGGCCCGCGGCACGCTCCTGCGCGCCCGCGCCTCGGTCGTCCACGCGGGCCGCCGCCAGGCGGTCGTCCGCTGCGACCTGCTCACCGTGGACGGGGACGGTGACGAGACCCTGTGCGCCGTGGCCCAGGGGACGGTCCTGGCGACGGAGGGCTGAGGCTGCGCGGGGTTTGCCGGGGTTTCCCCGGCCGCCCGCCCGGCGGAGATCCCCTACGGGAGCTCCGCCGGCCGTACCACCCGCCGCTCCCGCAGGGACAGCGCGCACGCCTCCGCGACGCGCAGCGCGGCCAGCGCCTCGCCGCCGTCGCAGGGGTTGTCCCGCTCGCCGCGCACCAGGCGTACGAACGCGTCGAGCTCCGCCTCGTACGCCGGGCCGAAGCGGTCCAGGAAGCCGCTCCACGGCTTCGCGGGCGGGCGTGGTGCCAGCGGCTCGACCGACTCGACCGGGGTCCGCTCGTCCCAGCCCACCGCGATCTGGTCCAGCTCGCCCGCCAGCTCCATCCGCACGTCGTACCCGGCCCCGTTGCAGCGGGTCCCGGTCACCGTCACCAGCGTGCCGTCGTCCAGGGTCAGCAGCGCCGCTGCGGTGTCCACGTCCCCGGCCTCCCGGAACATCGCGGGCCCCGCGTCCGACCCGGTCGCGTACACCTCCACGACCTCGCGGCCGGTCACCCAGCGCACGATGTCGAAGTCGTGCACCAGGCAGTCCCGGAACAGCCCGCCCGACTGCGGCAGATAGGCGGCGGGCGGCGGCGCCGGGTCGGAGGTGGCCGCCCGGACGGTGTGCAGCCGGCCGAGCCGCCCGTCCGCCACGGCCTCCCGGGCCGCCCGGTACCCGGCGTCGAACCGGCGCATGAAGCCCAGCTGGAGCTCGGTGCCGGCCTCCGCCACCGCCCGCAGCGCCGCCAGCGTCCCCGGCACGTCCAGGGCGATCGGCTTCTCGCAGAAGGCCGGAAGCCCGGCCGCGGCGGCGCGCCCGATCAGCTCCGCGTGCGCGGCGGTCGCCGACGCGATCACCACGGCGTCCAGCCCCTGCCCCAGCAGGGCGTCGACCGACGGGGCCGCCTCGGCCCCCAGCGCCCCCGCCACCCGGGCCGCCCGCACCGCGTCCGCGTCGGCCAGGACCAGCGCCTCGACCTCCGGATGCCGGGCGAGCACCCCCGCGTGGAAGGCCCCGATCCGTCCCGTGCCGATCAGTCCGATACGCATGGCCCCAAGGTGGTGCGGAACGGACGCCCTGTCAAGGAAATGTCAGGACAACAGGACGCCACGCCTTCCCGGGGCCGACCCCCGGGGCTACGCTCCCGGACGTGCTCCCCCAGCCGCCGCGTCCCCCGTCCCCGCCCGGCCTGTCCCCGCCCGGCCTGTCCGTGGACCGCGCCAGCCCGGTGCCGCTCTACTTCCAGCTCGCCCAGCAGCTCCAGGCGGCCGTCGAGAGCGGCGCGCTGCCCCCGGGCACCCTGCTCGGCAACGAGATCGACCTGGCCACCCGACTGGGCCTGTCCCGGCCCACCGTCCGCCAGGCCATCCAGTCGCTCGTCGACAAGGGCCTCCTGGTGCGCCGCAGGGGCGTGGGCACCCAGGTCGTGCACAGCAGCGTCCGCCGCCCCCTGGAGCTCAGCAGCCTCTACGACGACCTGGCGGCGTCCGGGCAGCGGCCCGCCACCCGCGTCCTGGCCGACCGGCTCGAACCTGCGGGCCCCGAGGCCGCCGCCGCCCTCGGCGTCGCGGAGGGCACCGAGGTCCGCTACCTGGAGCGGCTGCGCTCCGCCCGGGGCGAACCCCTCGCGCTCCTGCGCAACCACCTCCCCGGGGATCTGCTCGACGCGGACGGCGCCCGTATGGAGAGCGCCGGTCTCTACGGGCTGCTGCGCGCCGCCGGACTCACCCTGCACAGCGCCCGCCAGACCGTCGGCGCGCGCGCCGCGACCGCCGCCGAGGCGGAGCCGCTCGGGGAGCGCCCGGGCGCCCCGTTGCTGACGATGGAGCGCACCACGACCGACGCGACGGGCCGCGTGGTGGAGTTCGGTTCCCACCTCTACCGGGCCTCGCGTTACTCCTTCGAGTTCCAGTTGCTGGCCCGGGGGTAGGCCCCCTGAAGATCTCCGCGACCCCCATGACCGATACTGCAATGCACGCAGAAGGACACAAAGGAGGGCACGGCCTCGTGACCAGGGTTCCTAACGGAGGGGTACGCGCGGCAGTCGGCGCCGTGCTCGCGGTGGCGCTGACCGCCGCGCTCGCGGGATGCAGCAGCACCGGCGGCAAGCGCGCGGAGGACGCCCGCAAGGCGGCCGCGGCCCAGGGACGGGCAGCGGTGGACACCCCCCGCTGGACCTTCGCCATGGTCACCCACTCGGGCGACGGCGACACCTTCTGGGACATCGTCCAGAACGGTGCCAAGCAGGCCGCGGTCAAGGACAACATCAACTTCCTCTACGCCCACAGCGACGAGGCGCAGCAGCAGGCCCAGCTGATCGACTCGTATGTGGCCAAGGGCGTCGACGGCCTCATCGTCACGCTCGCCAAGCCGGACGCGATGAAGACCGCCGTGGAGAAGGCCGTGAAGGCCGGCATCCCGGTGATCACGGTGAACTCGGGCGCCGAGGCCTCCAAGGCCTTCGGCGCGCTCACCCACATCGGCCAGGACGAGACCGTCGCGGGCGAGGCGGTCGGCGACGAGCTGGACAAGCGCGGCCGCAAGAAGGCGCTGTGCATCCTGCACGAGCAGGGCAACGTCGGCCACGAGCAGCGCTGCGCCGGGGCGAAGAAGACCTTCGACGGCGATCTGGTGAACCTCTACGTCGACGGCACCAACATGCCCGACGTCCAGGCCTCCATCCTCGCCAAGCTGCAGTCCGACCCGTCCATCGACGCCGTCGTCACCCTCGGCGCGCCGTTCGCCGACGCGGCCGTCCAGGCGAAGAAGAGCGCGGGCAGCAAGGCCGAGATCGACACCTTCGACCTCAACGCCAAGGTGGCCGACGCGCTCGCGGCCGGCACCCTCGGCTTCGCCGTCGACCAGCAGCCCTACCTCCAGGGCTACGAGGCCGTCGACCTGCTCTGGCTCTACCGCTACAACGCCAACGTCCTCGGCGGCGGCAAGCCGGTCCTGACCGGCCCGCAGATCATCACCAAGGACCAGGCCGCCGCGCTCAAGGGCTACACGGAGCGGGGCACCCGATGAGCGCCGCCGCCCCGCCACCGGCGCCCGCCGACGGCCTGGACCACGTCGACGAGCGGCTCCTTCGCACCTCGCCGATGAAGAAGCTGCTGGCCCGCCCCGAGCTCGGCTCGGTCGTCGGCGCCATCGCCGTCTTCGTCTTCTTCTCGCTGGCCGCCGACAGCTTCCTGAAGGCCTCCAGCCTCGGCACCGTGCTCTACGCGGCCTCCACCATCGGCATCATGGCCGTGCCGGTCGCGCTGCTGATGATCGGCGGCGAGTTCGACCTCTCCGCCGGTGTGCTGGTCACCAGCTCGGCGCTGGTCTCCTCGATGTTCAGCTACCAGATGACCGCGAACGTCTGGGTCGGCGTCGGCGTCTCGCTGCTCGTCACCCTCGCCATCGGCGCGTTCAACGGTTTCATGCTGACCCGCACCAAACTGCCCAGCTTCATCATCACGCTCGGCACCTTCCTCATGCTGACCGGTCTGAACCTGGGCTTCACCAAGCTGATCAGCGGCACGGTCTCCACCAAGTCGATCGCCGACATGGAGGGCTTCCCCTCCGCCAAGAAGGTCTTCGCCTCCACCTGGACCGTCGGCGGCGTCGAGTTCAAGGTGACCATCCTGTGGTGGCTCGCCCTGGTGGCCGTCGCCACCTGGATCCTGCTGCGCACCCGCTTCGGCAACTGGATCTTCGCGGTCGGCGGTGGCTCCGACGCGGCCCGCGCGGTCGGCGTCCCGGTCTACAAGACCAAGATCGGCCTCTACATGGGCGTGGCGTTCTGCGCCTGGATCGCCGGCCAGCATCTGCTGTTCTCCTTCGACGTCGTCCAGTCGGGCGAGGGCGTCGGCAACGAGCTGATCTACATCATCGCGGCCGTCATCGGCGGCTGTCTGATCACCGGCGGCTACGGCTCCGCCATCGGCTCGGCGGTCGGCGCGTTCATCTTCGGCATGACCGGCAAGGGCATCGTGTACGCCGAGTGGAACCCCGACTGGTTCAAGTTCTTCCTGGGCGCCATGCTGCTGCTCGCGACCCTCCTGAACGCCTGGATCCGCAAGCGCGTGGAGGCCACGAAGTGACGACTCCTGCTCCGGCTCTCGTCGAGCTCGACGACGTCAGCAAGTACTACGGCAACATCCGCGCCCTCGAAGGCGTGTCCCTGGAGGTCCGCGCGGGCGAGATCTCCTGCGTCCTCGGCGACAACGGCGCCGGCAAGTCCACCCTCATCAAGATCGTCGCCGGTCTGCACCGGCACGACGGCGGCAGCTTCCGCATCGAGGGCGAGGAGGTCCGGCTCGCCAACCCGCGCGACGCCCTGGACCGGGGCATCGCCACCGTCTACCAGGACCTCGCCGTGGTCCCGCTGATGCCGGTCTGGCGCAACTTCTTCCTCGGCTCCGAGCCGACCAAGGGCAAGGGCCCCTTCAAGCGCCTCGACGTCGCCCTGATGCGCGAGACGACCCGGACCGAGCTGCTGCGCATGGGCATCGACCTGCGGGACGTGGACCAGCCCATCGGCACCCTCTCGGGCGGCGAGCGGCAGTGCGTGGCCATCGCCCGCGCGGTCCACTTCGGCGCCAAGGTCCTCGTCCTCGACGAGCCGACCGCCGCGCTGGGCGTCAAGCAGTCCGGGGTGGTCCTGAAGTATGTGGCCGCCGCACGTGACCAGGGCCTCGGCGTGGTCCTCATCACCCACAACCCGCACCACGCCTACCTCGTCGGCGACCGTTTCGTCCTGCTGAAGCGGGGTGTCATGGCGGGCAGCCACACCAAGGACTCCATCACCCTGGACGAGTTGACCCGGCAGATGGCCGGCGGCAGCGAGCTGGAGGACCTGCGCCACGAGCTGGAGCGGCCGACGGGACCGGCGGGATCTCCGGGGCAGTCCTCCGCTTCGTAACGCGTCCCACACATCCCGCCTGGCAGAATCGAGCCGATGAGTACCTACCGTGATCTCACGCACCGCGGCTCGGCTCGCGGCACGGTCCTGCGGACCGTCGGAACCCGGGAGCGGCGCTCGCACCTGACCGCGCCCCGGGTGCCGACCGTCGGCATCGACATCGGCGGTACGAAGGTGATGGCCGGCGTCGTCGACGCGGACGGCAACATCCTGGAGAAGATCAAGACCGAGACGCCCGACAAGTCGAAGAGCGCCAAGGTCGTCGAGGACACCATCACCGAACTCGTCCTGGACCTCTCCGACCGCCACGACGTGCACGCCGTCGGCATCGGCGCGGCCGGCTGGGTGGACGCGGACCGGGCCAGGGTGCTCTTCGCCCCCCACCTCGCCTGGCGCAACGAGCCGCTGCGCGACGCCCTCCAGGACCGTCTTGCCGTCCCCGTCATGGTGGACAACGACGCCAACACCGCCGCCTGGGCCGAATGGCGCTTCGGGGCGGGCCGCGGCGAGGACCACCTGGTCATGATCACGCTCGGCACCGGCATCGGCGGCGCCATCCTGGAGGACGGCCAGGTCAAGCGGGGCAAGTACGGGGTGGCCGGCGAGTTCGGCCATATGCAGGTCGTCCCCGGCGGGCACCGCTGCCCCTGCGGCAACCGCGGCTGCTGGGAGCAGTACAGCTCGGGCAACGCCCTGGTCCGCGAGGCGCGGGAGCTCGCCGCCGCCGACTCCCCGGTCGCGTACGAGATCATCGAGCGGGTCAAGGGCAACGTCCCCGACATCACCGGCCCCCTCATCACCGAGCTGGCCCGCGAGGGCGACGCCATGTGCGTCGAGCTCCTCCAGGACATCGGCCAGTGGCTCGGCGTCGGCATCGCCAACCTGGCCGCCGCCCTCGACCCCTCCTGCTTCGTCATCGGCGGCGGCGTCTCGGCCGCCGACGACCTGCTCATCGGCCCCGCCAGGGACGCCTTCCGCCGCCACCTCACCGGCCGCGGCTACCGCCCCGAGGCCCGGATCGCCCGCGCCCAGCTCGGCCCCGAGGCCGGCATGGTCGGCGCCGCCGACCTGGCCCGCCTCGTCGCCCGCCGCTTCCGCCGGGCCAACCGCCGCCGCGTCGAGCGCTACGAGCGCTACGGGCGCTACGCCCAGGTCCTGCGCGGGGTCCCCGCGACGGACCGGGACCCCCGCAACCCCCAGGACCCGCGTTCATGACCGTGCCCCACCCGACGGCCCCCCAGGACGGAAAACTGCCCGAGGACCGGCGCCACATGCTGCGCCGCCGCTGGCTCACCGCCATCACCATCGTGCTCCTCGTCGGCATCCCGGCCGGCTACCTCGTCATCTCCGCCGGCCAGAGCCGCGACAGCGGCCGCGACAAGGAGCGCGAGTCCTCCGCCGTCGGCCTCCAGGACAACTGGCCCTCCCAGATGAAGCGCCGGGTCTTCGAGATCCCCATCCCCAAGGGCGCCTGGAACGTCAGCTACCACGAGACCAGCAACTGGAAGACCAGCCGTCTCTACGTCCAGTTCACGACCACCGCCAACGGCCTCGACACCTACCTCGACGACAGCGGCACCAGCCGCTCCGCGCTGACCCCCGGCGCGAGCGTCGGCGACCACGACGCGGGCGTCGTCGGCTGGGCCTTCACCCCCACCCGCACCTGGACCGGCACGACCGTCACCCGCGAACAGCCCCGCCCCACGAGCGACATCACCGTCGACCTGACGGACCCGGCCTTCCCCCGCGTGTACGTGGTCTCGGCGACATCGCCCTGAGGGATCGCCCGCGCGGCGGCGAACGTTCTCCCCGCCGTGGGGAAGGCTCTTCCTCGCCAGTGTTCCCCGCGCGACGAAGGTCCGGTGCCCATGGATCCGGTGACCGATTCCCTCAACGAGATCCACCGGAGGTTCGCCGCCCTGCGGGACGGGCGGGTCGCCGACTACATTCCGCAGTTGGCGCTCGCCGATCCGGACGACTTCGGCATCGCGCTGGTCAGCATGAGCGGGCACACGTACCGGGCCGGGCGGACGGACAGCGCGTTCACCATCCAGTCGGTGTCCAAGCCCTTCGTGTACGCCCTCGCGCTGAGCGACCTCGGAGCGCGTGAGACGCTGCGTCATGTCGGGGTCGAGCCCAGCGGCAACGCGTTCAACGCCATCAGCCTGGAGCCCGGGACCGGGCGGCCGGCCAATCCGATGATCAACGCCGGTGCCATCGCCACGACCGCCCTCGTACGGGCCGACGGCCCGGCCGAGCGGTTCGCCCGCGTCCTCGACTGCCTGTCGGCGTTCGCCGGCCGGCCCCTCGACGTCGACGAGGAGGTCTACGCCAGCGAGGCCGCCACCGGGGACCACAACCGCGCCCTGGCCTATCTGATGCGCTCGGCCGGATCGCTGCGGACCGACCCGGCGGAGGCGGCCGACACGTACTTCCGGCAGTGCGCCGTCCGCGTCACGGCCGTCGACCTCGCCGTCATGGCCGCGACCCTGGCCAACGGCGGCCGCAACCCGGTCACCGGCGTCCGGGTCGTCGCCGAACCGGACGCCGTCCGCACCCTGGCCGTCATGGCCACCTGCGGCATGTACGACGCGGCCGGGCAGTGGCTCCTGGACGTCGGCCTGCCCGCCAAGAGCGGCGTCTCCGGCGGTCTGATCGCGGCCAGCCCGGCCCGCTTCGGCATCGCCGTCCACAGCCCCCCGCTCGACCCCTCCGGCAACCCGGTCCGGGCCGTGGCGGCGCTCGGGGAGATGTCGGAGCGCTTCGACCTGCACATCATGCACAACTCCGGCCTCCACGCGGCGACGGTCACCGGCGCCGAACGCGTGGAACGCGACGGCCGGACCATCGGCGTGGTCACCGCCCAGGGAAGCCTGGAGTTCACCGAGACCGAAGCGCTCCTGTACGCCCTCCAGGGCCTCACCCCGCCCACGCCCGGCCGGCTGGTCCTCGACCTGACGGCGGTCTCCACGGTGCTCCCGGGCCCGGCGACGGCCCTGGTCGCGGTCCTGGCCGACCTCGTCGAGCGGGGCCACCGCGTCGCCGTCGCGGCGCAGCTGGTCTTCGAGGAGGCGGGGGAGACGCGGCCGCGGACCTGGGAGGTGTTCGACAGCCGGGAGGACGCTCTGGAGTGGGTGGCGGGCGACGGGGACTGAGGGGCGCGGCGGGTCCCGCGCCTTACGTCAACAGCATTGACGTGTGCCGAGCGCGACGGCTTTCATGACGCCCATCCGGATCACGCACGCGTCAACAGGCCGTACCCATCGGGCAGTACGTCACAAGGAACAGGCACATGACCGACACCACCGAGCTCGCCTATCTCCCCGCCACCGAGGCCCTGCGCAGGTTCCGCGACCGCACCCTGTCGCCCGTCGAGCTGATGGGCGCCGTCATCGCCCGCGCCGAGGCCGCCGAGCCGACCGTCAACGCCCTGGCCGAGCGGACCTTCGACGAGGCGATGGCCGCCGCCCGCGCCGCCGAGGCGCGCTACGCGGGCAAGGGCGAGCCGCCCCGCCCGCTGGAGGGGCTGTCCGTCGCCACCAAGGAGGAGCAGCCCATAGCCGGCCGCCTGGCCACCGACGGCTCCCTCGCCTTCAAGGACGAGATCGCGGACGAGACCCACCCGGTCGTCGAGCGGGTCCTGGCCGCCGGCGGCATCGTCCACGCCCGTACCACCACGCCGGAGTTCAGCAGCGCCGCCGTCACCCAGTCGCGGCTGTGGGGCGTCACCCGCAACCCCTGGAACCCTGCCTACTCGCCGGGCGGCTCCTCCGGCGGCGCGGGCGCGGCCCTCGCGGCGGGCGAGACCACCCTCGCGACCGGCTCCGACATCGGCGGCTCCATCCGCATCCCCGCCTCCTCCACCGGCACCGTCGGCTACAAGCCCCCGTACGGGCGGGTCCCGGCCATGGCGCCGTTCAACCTCGACACCTACTGCCACGACGGCCCGATGGCCCGCACCGTCGCCGACTGCGCGCTGCTCCAGAACGTCATCGCGGGACCGCACCCGCTCGACGCGGTATCGCTGCGGCCGAAGCTGGTGCTGCCGGATCGCTTCGAGGGTGTCGCGGGGCTGCGGGTCGCGCTCTCCGTCGGCCTCGGCGACTGGCCGGTCGACCCCGAGGTCGAGGCCAACACCCGGGCCGTCGCCGAGGCGTTGCGCGCGGCCGGAGCGGTCGTCGAGGAGGTCGAGGTCCCGGTGACCCGGGCCCAGGTCCGCAAGGCCGCGATGATCCACTTCGGCTCGGTCTTCGGACCGTACGTGGCCTCCGTCGCCGCCGAACACGCCGACCTGCTCACCCCGTACGCGCTCGCCTTCGCCGAGGACACCGCCCGGTACGTCGCCGAGCCCGGCAGCTTCCTGGCGGGCCTGGTCGTCGAGAGCGAGGTGCAGGCCGCGCTGGGCACCCTGCTCGACCGCTACGACGTCCTGCTCTGCCCGACCCTCGCCATCCCGGCCTTCGACGCCGACGACGACTACACCGCGACCAAGGTCGTGGTCGGCGGCGTCACGCTCGACCACTACCTGGACGCGGCGCTGACCACGGTCTTCAACATCGCGAGCCGCTGCCCGGTGCTGAGCGTGCCGTCCGGCTTCGCCTCCAACGGGGTGCCGACCGGGGTCCAGGTCGTCGGACGCACCTACGACGACGTGACGGTGTTCCGTACCGCCGCCGCGATCGAGGCCGTCCGCCCGTGGAGCGGCATCCCGACGCTCTGAACCACCCTGGCCCCGCCCGGCGCGTGCGCTAGGTTCCGTCCATGACCGCACCCGCACCCGCCGACTGGCCGCCGCCCGCCCCGATACGCACCGCCCGGCTCGCGCTCCGCACGTCCGAGGCGCGGGACCGGGCGGCGTTCGTCGAGCTGTTCTCCTCGCCGGAGGTCGGCGCCCACACCGGCGGCACCCGCCCGCGCGAGGAGCTCGAACGCATGATGCCCGAGGTGCCCGGGCGGCACCCCGGCTGCTTCGTCGTCGAGCTCGACGGCGCGATGATCGGCCTGGTCACCCTCGGCCCGCCCACCGGCGACCACCCGGCCCCCGGCACCACCGAACTCGGCTACCTCTTCCTGCCCCACGCCTGGGGCCGGGGTTACGCGGCCGAGGCCTGCGCGGCGGCCCTCGACTGGTGCGCCGTCGCCCGCCCCGCCGAAACCGTCCAGCTCACCACGCAGGTGGCCAACACCCGCGCCCTGCGCCTCGCCCGGAAGCTGGGCTTCACCGAGGCGGAGCGCTTCGAGGCGTACGGCGCGGAGCAGTGGCTCGGTGTACGACGGGGGCCCGGCGGCGCTCCTATGGAGAAACCGTGACGGATCCGACCCGGCGACGTGGGCGCCGCGCAGGGATGAGAGGGTCGGGCGGGTGAGTGAGACACCTGAGACACCTGCGACGTCGCCGACGGCCCCGACCACGCCGACCCCCTCCGCGCCCACCCTCCAGTACCGCTCCGACGGTCCGGAGGACGCCCCCGTCCTCGTCCTGGGCCCCTCCCTCGGCACCACCTTCCACATGTGGGACCGCCAGATACCCGACCTCACCCGCGAATGGCGGGTCGTCCGCTTCGACCTGCCCGGGCACGGCGGCGCGCCCGTGCAGCCGGCCGGGTCGGTGGCCGAACTCGGGGACCGGGTGCTCGCCACCCTCGACGAGCTGGGCATCCAGCGCTTCGGGTACGCGGGCTGCGCGCTCGGCGGTGCCATCGGGCTCGACCTGGCGCTGCGGGCGCCGCACCGGGTGGCCTCGCTCGCCCTGGTCGCCACCTCGCCCCGCTTCGGCACCGCCGACGAGTTCCGCCAGCGCGGCGTGATCGTACGGACCAACGGTCTGGAGCCGATCGCCCGCACCGCGCCCGAGCAGTGGTTCACCCCGGCCTTCGCCGCCGCGCAGCCCGCCATCGTCGACTGGGCCGTGCAGATGGTCCGCACCACCGACCCCGGCTGTTACATCGCCGCCTGCGAGGCCCTCGCCGTCTTCGACGTCCGCGAGGCGCTGGGGCGGATCGGTGTCCCCGCCCTGGTGCTGGTCGGCGCCGACGACCAGGTCACCGGCCCGGCCGAGGCCCGTACGCTCGTCGCCGGGATCGCCGACGCGCCGCTCGCCGTCGTCCCCGGCGCCTCCCACCTCGCGCCCGTCGAACAGCCCGCCGCCGTCACGGAACTGCTCGTCGGTCACTTCGCCGGCCTCGCCCAGGACACCGGCGCCCTCGCCGCCCCGCCGCCGCGGCCGGTCCCCGCCGCCGTCGCGCCCGCCGGCGAGACCGGCCCCGCCGCACCGGCCGAGGACACGGAGGCGCCGCGCCCCGACCCGTACGAGCACGGGCTCAAGCTGCGCCGGGAGATCCTCGGCGACGCCCACGTGGACGAGGCCCTCGCCGACGACTTCGGCACCGACTTCCAGGGCCTGGTCACCCGCTTCGCCTGGGGCGAGGTCTGGAGCCGCGACGGCCTCGACCGGCGCACCCGCAGCGCCGTGACCCTCGCCGCACTGATCGCCGGCGGCCACCACGAGGCCCTCGCCGACCACACCCGCGCCGCCCTGCGCAACGGCCTCACCCCGGACGAGATCCGCGAGGTCCTCCTCCAGACCGCCGTCTACTGCGGCCTGCCCGCGGCCGAGAGCGCCCTGCGGGTCGTCGGCCGGGTCGTCAGGGAGGACACCACGCCGCGGGCGTGATCCACCTAATGTGGGTGCCGTGAAGCTGACGAAGAACACGCACGCCTGTGTCCGGCTGGAGAAGGACGGGCGCTCGCTCGTCATCGATCCCGGTGGGTTCACCGAGGAGGACGCCGCGCTCGGGGCGGACGTCCTGCTCGTCACCCATGAGCACCCCGACCACTTCGACGAGGGGCGGCTGCGGGCCGCCCTGGAGGCGAATCCGGCCGCCGAGCTGTGGACGCTGCGGAGTGTCGCCGAGCAGCTGGCGGCGGCGTTCCCCGGGCGGGTCCGGACCGTCGGGCACGGCGACACCTTCACCGCGGCCGGTTTCGACGTGCAGGTGCACGGTGAGCTGCACGCGGTGATCCACCCCGACATCCCGCGGATCACCAACGTCGGCTATCTGGTCGACGGCTCCGTCTTCCACCCCGGCGACGCCCTCACCGTCCCCGACCACCCGGTGGAGACCCTGCTGCTCCCGGTGATGGCCCCCTGGAGCAAGATCTCCGAGGTCATCGACTACGTGCGCGAGGTGAAGCCGCGCCGCGCCTACGACGTCCACGACGCCCTGCTCACCGACCTGGCCCGGCCCATCTACGACCGGCAGATCGGCGGCCTCGGCGGCACCGACCACGGACGGCTCGCCCCGGGCGCCTCCACCGAGCTGTGAGCCGGATCCGGGGGAGTGTCGGTGGGCGCGGCTAGGCTTGCGTCCATGCGCATCGCCACCTGGAACGTCAATTCGATCACGGCCCGACTGCCCCGGCTCCTGGCCTGGCTGGAGAGCACCGGCACCGACGTGCTGTGCATCCAGGAGACCAAGTGCACCGCCGAGCAGTTCCCCACCGAGGAGCTGCGCGCGCTGGGGTACGAGTCGGTGGTCAACGCCACCGGCCGGTGGAACGGGGTCGCCCTGGTCTCCCGGGTGGGCCTGGAGGACGTGGTCTCCGGGCTGCCCGGCGGCCCCGAGTACGAGGGCGCGCAGGAGCCGCGGGCGATCTCCGCGACCTGCGGCGGCGTCCGCGTCTGGTCGGTCTACGTGCCGAACGGGCGGGAGGTCGGCCACGACCACTACGCGTACAAGCTGCGCTGGCTGGAGGCGCTCAAGGACGCCGTCGCCGAGGACGCGGCGGGGGAGCGCCCCTTCGCGGTGCTCGGCGACTACAACATCGCCCCGACCGACGAGGACGTCTGGGACATCGCCGAGTTCGAGGGCCTGACCCATGTCACCGAGCCGGAGCGGGCCGCGCTCGCCGCGCTGCGCGAGACCGGCCTCGGCGACGTGGTGCCCCGCCCGCTGAAGTACGCCCACCCGTACACGTACTGGGACTACCGCCAGCTGCGCTTCCCGAAGAACAAGGGCATGCGCATCGACCTGGTCTACGGCAACAAGCCCTTCGCCGACGCCGTCAAGGACAGCTACGTCGACCGCGAGGAGCGCAAGGGCAAGGGGGCGTCCGACCACGCGCCGGTCGTCGTCGACCTCGACGTGTGACCCGGCCCCCGGGATGATCTCCGCGCGCCGGGTGGTGCCCCAGGAGGGTGCAATGCGACGCTGTTCGGATGAACATTCCTTTCCTGGACAACTGGCGCAAGAAGCATGATGCGGGGCGATCCCCTCTGGTCTCGGCCTTCGACCGTGACCCGGAGGGGGCCGCCGAGCTGCTCGCCGAGTGCGAGCTGCTGCGCGCCCGTGCCCAGGAGGCCGGAGTGGTGCTCGACGACACGCCCCGCTCCCTCGCGGCGCTCGACCAGCTCCCGCCGCGCTGGCGGGACGACCCCGAGGAGCTGCCCTGGATCGGCAACGACGCCGGGCTCTATCTGGGTACGGTCATCGTGCGCACGGTCCCGGCGGCGGGCTGGGGGCTGCGGCCCGACGGGCAGCCCGTCGTACGGCTGCCCTCCGGCCGGGAGGTCGACGCGGTGGCGGCCGGGCTCGACTGGGCCGCGTACGGGACCCCCGAGCTCTCCCAGGTCTACGCCGAGTCGGCGGAGTACTGACGGAAGCCGACGCGAGCCGACCCGAGCCGACGCAAGGCGGCCCGTTGACCCTTCCGCAGTAAATACGGCTTATCGTGCTTCTCCCGCTTTCATGCGTGTCGGCGGTGAAGTCCCTTTTCGAGCTGGATAGTTTGCGCTGACCTCGACACCAGCCGAGAGACACAGGGGCAGGGCAGCGTATGGCCGTCGGCGATGATCCGTTGATCGAACTGCGTGGCGTCAACAAGCACTACGGCACGCTGCACGTCCTCCAGGACATCGACCTCACCGTCGGCCGCGGCGAAGTCGTCGTCGTCATCGGCCCCTCCGGCTCCGGCAAGTCGACGCTCTGCCGGGCCATGAACCGCCTGGAGAGCGTGGAGTCGGGCGAGATCCTCATCGAGGGCCGGCCGCTGCCCGAGGAGGGCCGGGCGCTCGCCCGGCTGCGCGCCGAGGTGGGCATGGTCTTCCAGTCCTTCAACCTCTTCGCCCACAAGACCGTCCTCGCCAACGTCTCCCTCGCACAGATCAAGGTCCGCAAGCGCAAGCGGGACGAGGCGGACCGGCGCTCCCGCGCACTCCTCGAACGGGTCGGCCTCGCCGCGCACGCCGACAAGTTCCCCGCCCAGCTCTCCGGCGGCCAGCAGCAGCGGGTCGCCATCGCCCGCGCCCTCGCCATGGACCCCAAGGCGCTGCTCTTCGACGAGCCGACCTCCGCCCTCGACCCGGAGATGATCAACGAGGTCCTGGAGGTCATGCAGCAGCTGGCCCAGGAGGGCATGACGATGGTGGTCGTCACCCACGAGATGGGCTTCGCCCGCTCCGCCGCCAACCGCGTGGTCTTCATGGCCGACGGAAGGATCGTCGAGGACCGCGCGCCCGAGGACTTCTTCACCGCCCCGCGCAGCGAGCGCGCCAAGGACTTCCTGTCCAAGATCCTCAAGCACTGACCGGACCGGGAGCCATGCAGCGTACGAAACGAACCCTCGCCGCGCTCGCCCTGCTGCTCGCCGCCGCGCTCGGCGGCACGGCGGGCTGCGGCAGGGAGGGCAGCCCGCCGGTCAAGGGCCCCAAGCCGGGCCAACTCCCCGTCTACCAGGTCCAGTCGGGCTTCACCCTGCCCGACTCCCCGACCTGGAACCGGGCGAAGAAGCGCGGCCACCTCGTGGTCGGCGCCAAGGAGGACCAGCCCTACATGGGCGAGAAGGACCCCGCCACCGGCACCTACTCGGGCTTCGACATCGAGATCGCCCGCATGATGTCCGCCTCGCTCGGCTTCGACCCGGCCACCATCAGCTTCCGCACGATCGCCTCCGCCAACCGCGAGACCGCCCTGCAGAACGGCCAGATCGACTACTACGTCGGCACCTACACCATCAACGACAACCGCAAGAAGCTGGTCGGATTCGCCGGGCCCTACTACCTGGCCGGCCAGTCGCTGCTCGTGCGCACCGACGAGAACGACATCCACGGGCCGCAGGACCTCGACGGCAAGCGGGTCTGCTCGGCCGCCGGATCGACCCCGTACCAGCGCATCCAGAAGGACTACCCGAAAGCCGAACTCGTCGCGTACGACACCTATTCGGTCTGCGTCGACAACCTGCTCACCTACCAGGTCGACGCGGTCACCACGGACGACACCATCCTCATGGGCTACGCGGCCAAGGTCCCCGACGAACTCAAACTGGCCGGCAAACCCTTCTCGAAGGAGCCCTACGGCATCGGCGTGCCGCACGACGACAACGCGCTGCGCTTCGCCCTCGACGACGCCATCGAGGCCCACGAGAAGAACGGCGACTGGAAGAAGGCCTACGACGTGACCCTCGGTCTGTCCGGCGTGCCCGCCCCGACACCGCCCGCCATCGACCGCTACCCGGCCGGCTGAGGAAGGGGCACCGCCTCCCCATGGACGTCCTGACACAGAACTTCTCGCTCTACGGCGAGGGCTTCCTCGGCACCGTCGAACTCACCTTCTACGCCTCGATCCTGGCCCTCGTCCTCGGCTTCCTGATGGCCTCCTTCCGGGTCGCGCCCGTGGGCTCCTTCCGGGTCTTCGGCACCGTCTGGGTCACGGTGCTGCGCAACACCCCGCTCACCCTGCTGTTCTTCGCGGTCATGCTGGGGCTGCCCCGGTTCGGCGTCGTGCTGCCCTTCAAGCTGTTCGCGATCCTCGCCCTCGGCTGCTACACCTCGGCCTTCATCTGCGAGGTGCTGCGCTCCGGCATCAACACCGTGCCCCTCGGCCAGGGCGAGGCCGCCCGCAGTCTCGGCATGACCTTCGGGCAGACCCTCGGCGCCGTCGTCCTGCCGCAGGCCTTCCGCTCGGTCATCCCGCCGATCGGCTCCACCCTCATCGCCCTCGCCAAGAACTCCGCCATCGCCGGGGCGTTCAGCGTCACCGAACTCCTCGGCACCTACAAGACCCTGAGCGAGCTCGGCTACAACATCGTCTGGACCTTCGTCTGGATCGCCGTCGGCTACCTCATCATCACCCTCGCCATCAGCGCGCTCTTCCACTTCCTGGAGAAGCGCTGGGGAGTCGCCCGATGACCACCGCCACCGCCGCCGCCTCCACCGCGCTCTACGACATCCCGGGCCCCCGCACCCGCAGGCGCCATCTGCTCTACGGGGTGATCTCGACCGTCGTCATCCTGGGCCTCGCCGCCTGGATCCTCTATCTCCTCTTCGACATCGGCCAGTTCACCGCCACCAAGTGGGCGCCCTTCACGTACAAGGGCATCCAGGAGCTGCTGCTGCGCGGCCTCGGCAACACCCTCAAGGCCTTCGCGTACGCCTCGGTGCTCTCCCTCGTGCTGGGGGCGGTGCTCGCCACCGGGCGGCTCTCCGAGCACCAGGTCTTCCGCTGGACCTCCACCGTGCTCGTGGAGTTCTTCCGGGCCATGCCGGTCCTTGTGATGATCTTCTTCATCTTCGTGGCCCTCAAGGTCCAGCCGCTGCCCGCGCTGGTGGCCGGACTCGCCCTGTACAACGGCTCGGTGCTCGCCGAGGTCTTCCGCACCGGCATCCACGCGGTGGCCCGGGGGCAGGGGGAGGCGGCGTACGCGCTCGGCATGCGCAAGACCCAGGTGATGACGTACGTCCTGGCGCCGCAGGCGCTGCGGGCGATGCTGCCCGCCATCATCAGCCAGCTGGTGGTGGCCCTGAAGGACACCTCGCTCGGCTACCTCATCACCTACGAGGAGTTCCTGCACGCCGGCAAGCTGATCGCGTCCAACCTGGACTACGACCTGCCGTTCATCCCCGTCGTGATGGTGATCTCGCCCATCTACATCGGGATGTGCATGCTGCTCTCCTGGTTCGCCACCTGGGTGGCCAGGCGGGAGCGGCGCAGCCCGCGGACCAGGGCCGTGGACGTCGCCCCCGCCGAGCCGGTCACGGTGCTGCCGGGCCGGGAGTAGCCCGCCCCGCACGGGCCCTGCCCGCCCGGCAGCAGCCGGTGATCACTCCGCCCGCAGCGGGACCGACACGTAGGACGGGTCGGCCGTGGGGGAGGAGAAGGTCAGCTGCGCGCCGGTCGGGTTGTGCTCGATGTAGAGCGGGTCGACGGTGTCGACGACCAGGGCGAGCCGGTGCCCGGCGGGCACGTCGTACGCGGTGGAGAACAGGTCCAGGTCGACGGCGAAGGCCTTCCCCGGGGTCCGGTCGTGGAAGGTGTACGGGGCGTTGGTCACCAGCTTGCCGACGCCGAGCGGGCCCACGTCGTAGAGGTACGCGACGAAGGTGCCGCTCCCGGCGGTCGGGGTGACCGTGGTGTGCAGCGTCGCGGTGCCGCGCACCCGCTGCGCGGTGGCGTAGCGCTCGGACTGCCAGACGCCCGCGAAGGCGCGGGGGAGCAGGGGGATCGACGCGGTGGGCGGCGCCTGGAAGAACTGGTCGAGGAGGTTGGAGAGCATGACGATGCCGCCGTTGGCGCCGGAGTCGACGTTGGCCCAGACGTGCTCGGAGTCGGCGAGCGCGAACTTGCGCCGGTTCGCGTTGACCGACTTCCAGTCCGCGTACCCCTCGTAGCCGGCGTCGGAGCGCGGCTTGAGCTGGACGGGCCGCTCGCGGTCGATGCCGTTGTCGGCGCCCTTGAGGTAGTGGTCGAACCAGCGATGGGCGTTGGTCCAGGTGTCGTTGGGCAGCCCGAGCAGTCCGGTCGCCTCGGCGGTGGCGTGGTCGCCGGGGCGGAACTCCAGCCGCTTGGGGCCGCTGAACTTCTCGTAGAAGCTCGCGAACTGGTTGGGCGGGAAGATGGTGTCGCCCCAGGCGTTGCCCAGCATCAGGGCCGGGCGGTTGGTGTTGAGCGCGTCGAGGTAGGTGGTGGCGGAGCGCTCGCGGCCCCAGGCGATCATCTCGTCCTCCTTGTCCAGGTTGGACGAGAGGAAGTCGCTGAGGATCGACCGGAGTTCGGGGCCAGGGCGGCCGGTGAGGTAGCCGGCGCCGCCGAGCAGGGCGGCGGCCTGGAGGTGCTGGGTGCGCCCGCTGTAGATGGAGTCGATGAGGTCGGCCCAGCCGCTGAGCGCGGCGACGGCCTTGATCCGCTTGTCGTGCGCGGCGGCGAGCAGGCTGATCCCGGCGCCGTAGGAGACGCCGGCCATGCCGACCTTGTCCGGGTCCGCGGGGGTGTTGGCCAGCGCCCAGTCGACGACCAGGGAGGCGTCCGCGATGTCCTTGGGGCCCGCGGTCTCGATCTCGCCGCCGGACTGCCAGAAGCCGCGCGAGTTGTAACTCACCACGACATAGCCGGAGTCGGCCAGCTTCTGGGCCTGGGCGAGGTACTCGACCTGGGGCATGGCCCAGCTGGTGGGGAGCACGATCACCGGGTAGCGGGCCGAGGCGTCGGCTCCGGCCGGGGTGACGACGTTGGCCTTGAGGACGGTGCCGCCGTCCCCGGCGATGTCGACGAAGCGGAGGGAAGAGCCGGTCTCGGCGGCCTGGACGGCGGGGGCGAGCCCGAGGGCCGTCCCGGCGACGAGGGCGGCCGAGACGGCGAAGGCCAGGGCTGTGCGCACGGGTCACTCCTCACTGGTTCACTGAAGGGGGGGCAGTGAAAGTGACCCGACGGTAACCGTGGCGGCTTACTCAAGGTAACTGGTCGGTAAGTTACGCGAGGGTAACGATTGGTGGACTGTCCACGTCACCGCAGCGCGCTCTTGCCCTGCCACTCGGCCCACGAGAGGTTCCACTCGCCGTAGCCGTTGTTCAGCGCCTGCGTCCCCTTGGCGTCGGATCCGGTGATCTCGAACGGGTCGCCGACCTGCACCTGGTCGTACACGGCCTTCGCGTTCGCGTCGCTCATCCCGATGCAGCCGGAGCTCTTGTTCGCGTTGCCGAAGTACGCCGCGTTCCACGGGGCCGCGTGCGCGTACATCCCCGACCAGGTCAGCCGCATCGAGTAGTCGACCATCTTGTCGTACGCGTCCCCGAGCCCGACCGTCTCGGAGCGCATGTTGATCGTGCCCTCCTTGGACATCAGGACCGTCTTCCCGCGCCAGGAGGCCTTCTCGCCGCCCGGCGTGCCGGCCGACATCGGCATGTCCGCGACCTCCTGCCCGTCCCGCAGCAGCCGCAGCCGGTGGTTGTCCAGGTCGACCTTCACGACCTGGCTCCGGCCGATGGTGAACGTGGTCGTGTAGTCGCGCACGAACCAGCCCCCGGCGCCCGAGTCGACCCCGTTCAGCTCCGCGTCCAGGGTGACCTTCGTGCCTGACTTCCAGTACTCCTTCGGGCGCCAGTCGACCCGGTCCTTGCCCGACCAGTCCTGCATCCAGCCCCAGGAGCCGACGGTGCCGTTCGAGGTGGTGACCTTCAGGCGCCGTTCCACCTCGGCCTTGTTCTTCACCGGGTGGTCGAAGACGATCGACAGCGGCTGGCCGATGCCGACCGTGGTGTTCTTCCCGGGCGCCAGGCTCAGCTTGTTCACCTTGTCGGCCGCGGCCGTGCCGAACGACGCCGTCGCGCTGCCCCCGTCGGCGACCTGGGCCGCCACGGAGTACGTCGTCCCCGGCGCGGCCGGCCGGTCCGACGTCCAGCTCGCCCCGTCGGCGGCGACCTCGCCGGTCAGCTTCCCGCCCTGGGAGTCGGTCACGGTCACCTGCGTCAGCCGCTGCCCCTCGGCCGCCCGCACCACGACAGGCTTGCCTGGGGCCGCCTGGGTACCGGTCAGATTCACCGACACGCGCACCGGTGGCGTCTCCCGCGCCGCCTCTCCCGCCCCGCCCTTGCCGCCGGACCCACCGGAACAGGCCCCGAGCGTGAGGGCCAGGGCGGTGGTGGCGAGCAGGGCGGGGACGGGTATGCGGCGCACGGGGACTACCTCCGGTGAAGATCTCTTACGGGGGGAGAGAGTCCTGGATACCGGGAGTGGTTCCGAAAATATGGACTATTTCCGGGATGTCGGATGTGAGATGGGCGATACGGGGCGGGGCGAGGGGCGTCAGCGCTGGGGGAGCGGGTGGCCGGTCGCGTCGGCCGGGATCCCCTTGGCTCCGGTGAGATCGGCCCCGTCGAAACGGGTGGAATACCGCACCGTCCCGGTCAGATCGGCACCGCTCAGGTTGGCGCGCGACAGATCCGCTTCGAGCAGCCAGGCGTCCCGGAGGTCGGCGCCCTTCAGGTCGACGCCGGAGAGGTTCGCCCGGTTGAGGAACGCGCCTCGCAGCGAGGCGCATCCGATCCGATCCGGTTCCGTACCCGTGGCGGCCGGGCCCCGTGCGGGCCCCTGGGCGTGCAGGACGAGCGTCTCCCGGTCGCAGAAGCGGACCTTGCGCAGGTCGAGCGCCTCAAGCGCGGCTCCGGCCAGGTCGGCGCCCGCGAGGTTGACGCCGTCCACCGACCTGGAGCAGGGGGCGATGCCCACGCAGAACGTCGCCTCTCGCAGATCGGCCCGTTCGAAGTTCGTCCCACTGAGTCTCGCGCGCGCGAGATAGGCCTTCTGGAGGCTCGCGCGCGCGAGGGCGGCGCCCGCGAGGTCCGCGTCGTCGAAGGAGGCGCCGGTGAGGTTCGCGCCGATCAGGTCGGCGTCGCCCAGCTTCGCGCGGTCGAAGAGGGCTTCGGAGAGGTCCGCGTCGGCCAGCCGGGCGCCCGTCAGCCTCGCTCCGTCGAAGCGCGCACCGGCCAGATCCGCCCCGGCCAGGTCCACGCCGCTCAGGTCGGACCCGGTCGGCACCGCGTTCCGCAGGTGGACGGACCGGTCCTGGTACGCGTACGTCGGCTTCCAGTTCGGCAAAGCCGTCCCGCTCAGGTCGACCATCAGGCCGCCGTCCCGGTCGGGCCTGCGGCGGACGAGCACGTTCGGGGCGGCGCTGACGTCCGGGGGAGGGGCGGGCGCGGTGGCCGGCAGGGGCGCGTGGCGCCGTACGTACGCGGACAGGACGGAGGCGACCGCGGGCTGGTCCGCCGCGGAGTCCTTCATGATGCGTTCCAGCGCGTAGATCCCGCCGAGCCGGACGTCCGTCGAACCCGATCCGAGGTTGTCGATCGCGGCGTTGAAGCGGGTCGTGATCTGGCCCTCCTCGGAGATCCGCAGCTCCTTGCCCGTCTGGCCCACCTGGAGCCAGGTGAACAGCAGCGCGGCCACCGCCGCCAGGCCCGGCAGGCTCAGCAGGAGCAGGGTCAGCCGGGGCGAGGCGGCCTCGGGCCGGGACGCCTCCGTCCGGCGGCGGGCCGCCGCCCGGCGAAGGCGGCCGAAGCGGCGGGTCCTGGTCATCCCGCCATTGGCCCACGGCGGAAGGATCCGGCGAGGGCCGCCACACCGCGGCTCCCCCCTATCGGGGGACGGGCGCACGCCACGCGCCGTAGCGGGCGGAGCGCGATGTCCCGTCCACGCCCCGGCGCCGCGTCCGCCTGTCATGATGGACGCGGCATCACCCTGAAGGCGATGGAGGCGGTGGGGAAAACGAGCGGCGCACCCGACGTCTTCGACCCGAGGCTCTACGCCGACGGCATCCCGCACGACCGGTTCCGAGTCCTCCGCGACCACCACCCCGTCGCCTGGCAGGACGAGTACGAGGTGCTCGGCTGGCCCGCCGGGCCGGGCTTCTGGGCGGTTACCCGGCACGCCGACGTCGTGCGCGTCCTCAAGGACCCCGCCGGTTATTCCTCGTACCTCGGCGCCACCCAGATCCGCGACCCCGACCCCGCCGACCTGCCGTTCATCCAGCGCATGATGCTCAATCAGGACCCGCCCCACCACGGGCGGTTGAGGCGGCTGGTCAGCCGGGCCTTCACGCCCGGCAGGACCGAGCGCTTCGCCGACACTGCCCGGCGGCGGGCCCGCGCGCTGCTGCGCGAGGCGCGGGAGGCGGGCGACGGCTTCGATCTCGTACGGGACGTCACCGACGACTACGCGCTGCTCAACCTCACCGACCTGCTCGGCATGTCGCCGGGCGACCGCGATCTGCTGCACGCCTGGACCGAGCGGGTCATCGCCTACCAGGACCCGGACGAGCCACCCGTCCTGGACGCCGACGGGCGACCGGTCAACCCCCGCTCACCGGCCATGCTCGCCGAGATGTTCGACTACGCGCAGGCGCTCGCCGACTACAAGCGCGACCACCCCGCCGACGACATCATGACCGTGCTCGCGCACTCCGAACTCCAGGACGCCGAGCTGGAGATGTTCTTCTTCCTCCTCACCGTCGCGGGCAACGACACCGTCCGCAGCGCCGCCCCCGGCGGGCTGCTGGCCCTCGCCGGAGACCCCGACGAGCGGCGCAGGCTGTGGGACGGGGCGGTGGACGTCGACACGGCCGTCGGTGAACTCCTGCGCGTCCACCCGCCCGTGCTGCACATCCGGCGCACCGCCGCCCGCGACACCGAGCTGGCCGGGGTGCCGATCGCCGCCGGGGACAAGGTCGTCGTCTTCCACGCCTCCGCCAACTTCGACGAGCGCGCCTTCGCCGACCCGTACCGCCTCGACCTCTCCCGTACGCCCAATCCGCAGGTCTCCTTCGGCGACGGCCCGCACGTGTGCCTCGGCGCCCACTTCGCCCGGCTCCAACTCCGGCTGCTGCACGAGGAGATGCGGGAGGCCTGTGTGGACCTGGAGACCGCAGGGCCGCCCCGCCGCCTGGTCTCCCACTTCATCAACGGGATCAAGTCGATGCCGGTGCGGGTCGGCTGGCGGGGATAGGGGTCAGCGCCCGCCGGGTCACGTCGGCGACGAGCTCGACGACATCGGGGCCGTACGCCTGCGAGTTGACCACCTTGAGGAGCAGGACGAAGCTGCCGCCCCGGTGGGTGCGGGCGAGGCGTTCGTGGTGCCGGGCCAGGTAGCGGGTGGCCGCCTGGTTGGTGATCGCCCGCTGGCCGCAGAAGAGGAAGACCGGGCGCCCGCCCTCGCCCGCGGTGACCCGGGCGAGCAGGACGTACTCGGACACCCCCGGCTCCATCCGGTAGCGGTCCTCCCCGATCCGTATCGCACCCCGCTCCTCCACCGGCTCCCGCTCCACGCTCATGGTCAGACCCGGCAGGAGCGAGGACAGATGCGCGGCCATCCGGCGATTCGAGCCCGGACCGCCGACGCAGAACTCCGTGCGGTCGCCGAAGCCGAGCTGGGCCAGATCGTGCTGGACGATCTGCGCGTGCGCCCCGCAGTCCTTGATCAGCGCGGCGAGTTCGAGCAGCGCGGAGACGTCGAAGCGGTGCACGGCGCCGTCGTTGCCCGCCTCCCGGTTGACGACGAGCAGGCACTCCGAGTGGTGGGGGAGGCCGAAGAAGGCCTGCTTGCGGCGGAGCCGTCGTCGCCAGAGATAGGTGCGGGTGAGCCAGCCGAGGGAGCCGCTGACCCCGGTGGCCAGCACGCCCAGGACGACATTGCGCAGGTCTTCGTTCATGGGCGCGCATGCTAGCGGGGGAACATGCGCCCGTTCGAGAGGTCGTCCTGACGGGAGCCATGGGCAGAAGTTACGCTGCGCGGACGGGCGTTGACTGGAGGTACGGATGCAGTCTCGGACGCGGCGTTCCGCCGCACGGAACCTGTCGGCTCTCACCGTCGTCGCGACGGTGCTCTCGGTGGGTGCGGCCGCCCCACCGACGGCGGCGGCACCGGCGCAGGCGCCGCCCGCCAAGGTGCCCGTCGCCAGCGGCTGGGGCGGGGCCGTGGCCAGCGTCGACGCGGACGCCTCCGCCGCCGGAATCGAGGTGCTCCGCAAGGGCGGCAACGCGGTGGACGCCGCCGTCGCCGTCGCCGCGGCGCTCGGCGTGACCGAGCCGTACTCGGCCGGCATCGGCGGAGGCGGCTACTTCGTCTACTACGACGCCAAGTCCCGTACGGTGCACACCGTCGACGGGCGCGAGACCGCGCCCCGCTCCGCCGACGCGAACCTCTTCGTGGAGAACGGCAAGCCCATCCCCTTCGAGGAGGGCCAGACCAGCGGCCGCGGCGTCGGCACCCCTGGCACCCCCGCCACCTGGGACACCGTGCTCGACGCCTGGGGCAGCAAGCCGCTGGGCAGGCTCCTCGAACCGGCTGAGCGGCTCGCCCGCGACGGCTTCACCGTGGACGCGACCTTCCGCGCGCAGACCGCCGCCAACGAGGCCCGCTTCCGCGACTTCCCCGCCACCTCCGAACTCTTCCTGCCCGGCGGGCAGTTGCCCGTGGTCGGCGCGACCTTCAAGAACCCCGACCTGGCGCGGACCTACGCGAAGCTGGGCCGCGAGGGTGTCGGCGCGCTCTACCGGGGCCCGCTCGCCCGCGACATCGTGAACACCGTCCAGCACCCGCCGGTCCGCCCGGACGCCACCCGCGTGGTGCGCTCCGGCGACCTGACGGAAGAGGACCTGGCCGGGTACGACACGATTCTGCGCAAGCCCACGAAGGTGTCCTACCGGGGGCTCGACGTCTACTCCATGGCGCCTTCCTCCTCCGGCGGCACCACCGTCGGCGAGGCGCTCAACATCCTGGAGGGCACCGACCTCGCCCGCGCCTCCCAGGCCCGCTATCTGCACCGCTACATCGAGGCCAGCCGGATCGCCTTCGCCGACCGGGGCCGCTGGGTCGGCGACCCGGCCTTCGAGGACGTCCCGGTGCGCGGGCTGCTCTCCCAGCGGTACGCCGACTCCCGGGCCTGCCTGATCCGCGACGACGCCGTCCTGACCAGCCCGCTCGCGCCCGGCGACCCGCGTCATCCGGCGCCCTGCGCGAGCGGCGGGACGGCGGCGCCGACCACGTACGAAGGGGAGAACACCACCCATCTGACGGTCGCCGACAAGTGGGGCAACGTCGTCGCCTACACCCTCACCATCGAGTCGACGGGCGGCAGCGGCATCACCGTCCCGGGCCGCGGCTTCCTGCTCAACAACGAGCTGACCGACTTCTCCTTCGCCGCGGCGAACCCGGCCGTCCACGACCCCAACCTGCCGGGCCCCGGCAAGCGCCCGCGCTCCTCCATCTCGCCGACGATCGTGCTCGACAAGACCGGCCGGCCGGTGCTCGCGCTCGGCTCGCCGGGCGGCGCGACCATCGTCACCACCGTGCTTCAGACCCTCACCGGGGTCGTGGACCGGGGCCTGCCGCTGGTCGACGCCATCGCCGCGCCCCGGGCGAGCCAGCGCAACCAAGCCACCACGGAACTCGAACCGGCCCTGTGGAACAGCCCGCTCCGCGCCGAGCTCGAAGCGATCGGCCACGGCTTCCGGCAGAACCCGGAGATCGGCGCCGCGACCGGCGTCCAGCGCCTGCCGGACGGACGCTGGCTGGCCGCCGCCGAGACCGTCCGCAGGGGCGGCGGCTCGGCGATGGTGGTCCGGCCGGCTCCCTGAACGCCTACAGCGCGGTCAGGATGCGCGGCCCCTCGTCCGTGATCGCCACGGTGTGCTCGGCGTGGGCCGCGCGGGAGCCGTCGAGGGTGCGGATGGTCCAGCCGTCCCGTGCCGTGTAGTGGTCGTCGCGGCCGCCGCCGATGAGCATCGGCTCGATCGCGATCACCATCCCGTGCCGCAGCGGCATGCCCCGGCCCGGGCGTCCCTCGTTGGGGACGCCCGGGTCCTCGTGCATCGTGCGGCCCACGCCGTGACCGCCGAGCCCGTCGGGGATGCCGTATCCGGCGCGGCGGCAGACCCGGCCGATCGCGTGCGCGATGTCGCCGATCCGGTTGCCCACCGTCGCCGCGGCGATCCCCGCCTCCAGCGCCTCGTACGCCGTGTCGACGAGCCGGGTGTCCTCGGGCCGGGCCCGGCCGACCGTGAAGCTCACGGCCGCGTCGCCGACCCAGCCGCCGAGGATCGCGCCGCAGTCCACGCTGACCAGGTCGCCGTCGGCGAGCCGGGCGTCGCCCGGGACGCCGTGCACGATCGCGTCGTTCACCGAGAGGCAGACCACCGCCGGGAACGGCACCGGGGCCCACTCCGGGTGGTAGTCCAGGAACGGCGATCCCGCCCCCGCCCCGGCCAGCACCTCGCGCGCCACCCGGTCCAGATCGTCCAGCGCGACGCCGGGCGCCGCCTTCTCCCGTACGGCCGCGAGGGCCTGGGCCACCACCCGGCCCGCCTCGCGCATCGCCAGCAGGGTCGTATCCGTCTTGATCTCCACCATGCCAATTACTATACCGGTATTAGAATGGGTGACATGGTACGCACCCCTCTCACCCCGGAAGAGCGCGAGCGCGGCGAACGCCTCGGCACGCTGCTGCGCGAGGCCCGTGGCGGGCGCTCGATGGCCGAGATCGCCGCGGCGGCCGGCCTCTCCGCCGAGACCCTCCGCAAGATCGAGACCGGCCGGGCCCCGACCCCCGCCTTCTTCACCGTCGCCGCCCTCGCCGGAGTCCTCGGCCTGTCGATGGACGAGCTCGTCAGGCGCTGCGCGTTGGTGGCCGTGTAGAGCCCGAGTGGACCGGCCGCGACGGAGGGGGGAGGCTGGAGACAAGCGCGTCCGGGTGTACCGAGGACGTACCGAACGGAGCCTCCGCCCGGTCGGGAAAGGCCGGCGTCATGCGCATGCTGCTGAAGGTTGAGATGGACACCCCGGCCTCCAACGAGGCCATCAAGGCGGGCACCCTCCAGAAGACGATGGAGGCCACGCTGGAGAAGCTCCGCCCCGAAGCCGCCTACTTCACCGTCGAGGACGGCTGCCGGACGGCGTACCTCTTCTTCGACCTGGCCGAGCCGGCCGACCTGCCGGTGATCTCGGAGCCCTTCTTCATCGGGCTCAACGCCAAGGTCCACTACTCGCCGGTCATGAACCCGGAGGACCTGCGCAAGGGGCTCGCCGCGATGTCGTTCGGCGGCTGACCGGGCCGACCCGGCCGACCCGGCTGACCGGCCATCGGCCTAGCAGCGGATGCGTGGCGGGATGGCGCGGGCCACCTTGGACGCGTGAACCGTCGTCAGAGGCTCCTCCCCGCCGGGCGCGTCCGCCTGGTCCACGCCGCCGCGTGCGCCGCCGCCTGCGCCGCGCTGCTGCTCGCCGCCACCGGCTGTGGCGCGAAGCCCGGGGCGCCCGAGGCCGCCGCGCCGCCCGCCGGCACCGCGCCCGAGCACTTCAGGCACCCCGGAGTCCTCGTCGGCGGTGCCCAGCTGGCGGCCGTCCGCGCCCATGTCGCCGCCGGAAGGGAGCCCTGGAAGTCCGCGTACGAGAAGATGCGCGCCAGCAGGTACGCCGCGCCCGACTACACCCCGCACCCCGCGAAGGTCGTCGCCTGCGCCTCCAACGCGGGCACCGACGCCTGCGTCGCCGAACGCGAGGACGCCATCGCCGCGTACACCCAGGCCCTGATGTGGTCCGTCACCGGCGAGCGGTCGCACGCCGACAAGGCCGTCGAGATCATGGACGCCTGGTCGGGGACGGTCAAGCAGCACACCCGCGACGACGCCGACCTCCAGACCGCCTGGTCGGGCTCCTCCTGGGCGCGCGCCGCCGAGATCGTGCACGCCGGATATCCCGCCTGGAAGCAGCCGGAGGTGCAGCGCTTCAAGTGGATGCTGCGCAAGGCCTATCTGCCGGAGGTCACCGCCCAGGTCCCCGACTACAACGGCAACTGGGAGCTCGCCATGACCGACGCCGCCATCGGGATGGCGGTGTTCCTGGAGGACCGTACGGTCTTCCAGGACGCGGTACGGCGCTACCGCGCCCGCGTCCCCGCCTACTTCTACCTGGCCTCCGACGGGGCGCTGCCCAAGCGTCCGCCCGGCGGGACCATCGACACGGCCGACGAGCTGGCCACGTACTGGTTCGGGCAGCGCACCTACCGCGACGGCCTCGGCCAGGAGACCTGCCGCAACTTCATGCACATCGGCTACTCCCTCGCCGCCACCGCCCACATCGCCGAGACCGCCTGGCACCAGGGCCTCGACCTCTACCGCGAGGAGGCCGACCGGCTCGCCGCCGCCCTGGAGTTCCACGCCCGCTACCAGCTCGGCGAGGCCGCCCCGCGCTGGCTGTGCGGCGGCCGGATCACGCGCACGATGGGCCCCGACGTCGAGGTCGCCCTCAACCACCTCCAGGGGCGGATGCACCTCGCGCTGCCGCAGACCTCGAAGCTGGCGCGGAGCCAGCGGCCCGGCGGCACCGACGACCTCTTCGTGGCCTGGGAGACCCTCACCCACGCCGCCAACCCGACCCCTGCGTAGGCTCCCTGGCATGACGCCCGACACGATCCCCGACGAGCTGCGCCACGGCCGCTACGTCAGCCTCACCACCTTCCGGAAGAACGGCACCGGGGTCGCCACCCCCGTCTGGTACGCGGTGGACGGCGACGCGCTCTACGCCTGGACCCGCACCGACTCCTGGAAGGTCAAGCGGCTGCGCCGCGACCCCCGGGTCGTGGCCGCCGTCTGCGACATGCGCGGGAACGTGGCCGAGGGGGCCGTCCGGGTGGAAGGCACCGCCCGGCTGGTGACGGGGGAGGAGCTGCGGCGGGTGCGGCGGCTGCTGTCCCGGAAGTACACCTGGCAGTTCTGGGTGATCGACTGGCCCGCGACCCTCGCCCGGCTCGGCAAGCGCCCGCACACCGGGATCGTCGTGAGCTTCCCGGGCTCCTGACCGAAAACTCTGCGTAGCCGTCCCGTAACACGACTGCGGTCCAATGCCGGTGGACCGAAAGGCAGTGGAATGAC
Source organism: Streptomyces sp. NPDC094032 (assembly GCF_040303965.1). Lineage (NCBI taxonomy): Bacteria > Bacillati > Actinomycetota > Actinomycetes > Kitasatosporales > Streptomycetaceae > Streptomyces > Streptomyces sp. NPDC094032. Next base: position 108,026 of record NZ_JBEOUE010000023.1, read on the forward strand.
GGTGCATCAACTTCCGGTGGAGCTCGTCGCGTTCACCGGCTGGCTGAGCGAGCTCGCCGGCCGGCTCCGGCCCGGCGGTGGCTGGTACGGGGTCTTCGCCGCCCGCGACCCCGACGGGCTGCGCGCCTGCTTCGACGGTACGGAACTCCCGCCCTGGGACGTCGTCGAGTCCCTGCTCCAGGACCTCGGGGAACCGCCCGGCGCGCCCCGGGCGGTCCGCGGCCGGGCCCTGCACCAGGCCGCGGCGGCCGCCCGCGACCGCGCCCCGGGGGCCGCGTCCACTCTGGCCGACCGCCTCCACTCGATGGAGCGCGAGGCCCACGCCGCCGCAGCCCGGGTCCACCGGCTCGCCGACATGCCGGGACCCGAACTGGCGTGGGCCCGGGACGACCTGCGCCGGGCGCGGGCGCGGGTCGTGGAGCTGGCGGGGCGGCTTGAGCGGGTGGAGGCTCGGGGGGCGGCGGGGCCCGTGCCTGGGCTGGGGCCTGGGCCTGGGGCCGCGCCCGCGCCGAGGCTGGCGCCCCCGCCCGCGCCCGCGCCAGGGCCCGCGCCGACGTCGGCCCCGCCCCCGCCCCAGTCCACGCGCCGCCCCCGGGGCGCCCGCTACGCGTGGCTGGACTCCGCCGACGGCGGCCAGGCGGCGGCCGTCCCCGAGCTGCCCGTCGGCGGCGCGCCCCCGCGCGGGGCCCGGTTCGGCGGCGCGCCGGGCGCGCCCGCGCCGGCGCCCGTGCCGGCCGCCGACCCCGGGCAGGCGGAGCGCGCCGCGGGCAACGCCGTCTACGCGCTGCGGCGGCTGCGTGCACAGGGGCGTGGTGGCGACGCGCACGGGCTGCTGTGCGAGGCCCTCGCCGGGCCGCCCGGCTGGCTGCCCGCCCTGGCGGCCGAACTGCACCGCGCCGGGCTGGCCGCCGACTGGGCCACCCTGCTGTGGGAGGCCGCGTCACTGCCCCCGGCCCGGCTGGCCGCCGTCGCGGGCGCCCTCGCCGACGCGGGCCGCCCGCACGACTGCGACCAGCTGCTCCGCCAGGGCGTGGCCCGCCCCGTGGCGGAACTGGCGGGCGCCTGCGCGGTCCTGTCCGCCGAGGGCCATCACGCCGAGGCGCAGGCCCTGCTCGCCGCGTTCCTCCGGGCCCGTACCCCGGCGGACGCCGCCCGCCTGGCCGCCCTCGACCCGGCCGCCCTGACCCCCCGTCTGCTCGCCGCCGCCCGTGCCGTCTCCCCGTCGCGCGAGCGCGATCTGCTGCACGCGCTGCGGGTCGCGGGCCTGGCCTGAGGCGGCTGCGAAAAACCGTTCGATCGTGCTCCGGCCGTAACGGAAGATGCTGGTCATGACCTCGCACGACACCCTCGCCCGCATCGACGCCGACCTCGCCGCCGGCCGCGTCCCCATGGCGCGCCAGCGCCTGCGCGGCCTCATCGGCTCGTTCCCGGACGACCTGGCGCTGCGGCGCCGGCTCGGTGAGGTGTACCGGCTGTACGGCGAGCCCGCCGAGGCCGGCCGGTGGACGTACCTGGAGGAGGACCGGGACCCGGCGGAGACCGCCGCCTTCGAAGCGCGCTACCACGCCCCGCACCGCAGGATGCGGGCCCTCGCCTGGCGCGGCCCCGAGGCGGCGGCCGGATCCGCCTTCGCGCGGGCGCGGCTGGCCGAGGTGCGGGAGGAGTGCTCCGGGGCGCTGGGGCGGCCGGTCGACTGGGACATGCTGTGGGCGGACGTCGAGCCCGACGCCGAGGAGGGCGGGAAGGGCGTGCTGGCCGGCGCCGGCTGTCTCCTCGTGGTGCTCGCCATGCTCGGGATCTGGGTGTACGGGCTCGTCGCGCTCTTCCGCTGACGCGCGGGAGCCTCGGGAGTCTCGGGAGCCGTAGGAGTCTCGGGAGCCTCGGGAGTTTCGTACAAGGGCGCGATCGTCCGGAAACGGACGTGTCGGTAGGTGTCCGACGTGGACCACTCGGGTATGAAACATGATCGACTCCGCCGGTTCACGGCAGTGGTCTTGCTCCGGGCTGTGACGGGGCTTACGTTCTCCTCCTACGCACCGCGTCTACGTGCGTAGAGGCTCTCTGACGCCGTGCCGAAGGAGCAGCTCATGACCGATGTCGTACGCGCCGCGCTCGTCCAGGCGACCTGGACCGGCGACACCGAATCCATGATCGCCAAGCATGAGGAACACGCCCGTGAGGCGGCCCGGCAGGGGGCGAAGGTCATCGGGTTCCAGGAGGTGTTCAACGCCCCGTACTTCTGCCAGGTGCAGGAGCCCGAGCACTACCGCTGGGCCGAGCCCGTGCCCGACGGGCCGACCGTCAGCAGGATGCGGGAGCTCGCCCGGGAGACCGGGATGGTGATCGTCGTCCCGGTCTTCGAAGTAGAGGGCGCCGGTTTCTACTACAACACCGCCGCCGTCATCGACGCCGACGGCAGCTACCTCGGCAAGTACCGCAAGCACCACATCCCGCAGGTCAGGGGCTTCTGGGAGAAGTACTACTTCCGTCCCGGGAACGCCGGCTGGCCCGTCTTCGACACCGCCGTCGGCAAGGTCGGCGTCTACATCTGCTACGACCGCCACTTCCCGGAGGGCTGGCGCCAACTCGGCCTCAACGGCGCCCAGTTGGTCTACAACCCCTCCGCCACCTCGCGCGGCCTCTCCGCCTACCTCTGGCAGCTCGAACAGCCCGCCGCCGCCGTCGCCAACGAGTACTTCGTCGCCGCCATCAACCGGGTCGGCCAGGAGGAGTACGGCGACAACGACTTCTACGGCACCAGCTACTTCGTCGACCCCCGCGGGCGGTTCGTCGGGGAGGTCGCCTCCGACAAGGCCGAGGAACTCGTCGTCCGCGACCTCGACTTCGGCCTCATCGAAGAGGTCCGCCAGCAGTGGGCCTTCTACCGGGACCGCCGCCCCGACGCCTACGACGGGCTGGTGCGCCCGTGAGCAGCCTCTACGCCCGCCACCGCGCCGTCATCCCCGACTGGGTCGCCCTCTACTACCGCGACCCCGTCGAGCTCACCCACGGCGAGGGCCGCCACGTCTGGGACGCCGAAGGCAACCGCTACCTCGACTTCTTCGGCGGCATCCTCACCACGATGACCGCCCACGCCCTCCCCGAGGTCACCAAGGCCGTCGCCGAACAGGCCGGGCGGATCATCCATTCCTCCACCCTCTACCTCAACCGCCCCATGGTGGAGCTCGCCGAGCGGATCGCCACCCTCTCCGGCATCCCCGACGCCCGCGTCTTCTTCACCACCTCCGGCACCGAGGCCAACGACACCGCCCTGCTCCTCGCCACCGCGTACCGCCGTTCGAACCAGATCCTGGCGATGCGCAACAGCTACCACGGGCGCTCCTTCTCCACCGTCGGCATCACCGGCAACCGCTCCTGGTCGCCCACCGGCCTCTCCCCGCTCCAGACCCTGTACGTGCACGGGGGCGTGCGCAACCGCGGCCCCTACGCCCAGTACACCGACGAGCGCTTCACCGAGGCCTGCGTCGCCGACCTCGAAGACCTCCTCGGCCACACCCGGGACGTCGCCGCCCTGATCGCCGAACCCGTCCAGGGCGTCGGCGGCTTCACCTCCCCGCCCGACGGCCTCTACGCCGCGTTCCGCCGCGTCCTGGACCGGCACGGCATCCTCTGGATCGCCGACGAGGTGCAGACAGGCTGGGGCCGCACCGGCGACCACTTCTGGGGCTGGCAGGCGCACGGCCAGGCCGGGCCGCCCGACATCCTCACCTTCGCCAAGGGCATCGGCAACGGCATGTCCATCGGCGGGGTCGTCGCCCGCGCCGAGATCATGAACTGCCTGGACGCCAACTCCATCTCCACCTTCGGCGGCTCGCCCGTCACCATGGCCGCGGGCCTCGCCAACCTCACGTACCTCCTCGAACACGACCTCCAGGGCAACGCCCGCCGCGTCGGGGGGCTCCTCATCGAACGGCTGCGGGCCGCCGCCGCGGGAGTGGAGCACGTACGGGAGGTGCGCGGCCGCGGCCTGATGATCGGCATCGAACTCACCGAGCCGGGCACCGACCGTGCCGCCCCCGACGCGGCCACCGCCGTCCTGGAGGCCACCCGCGCCGGAGGCCTGCTCATCGGCAAGGGCGGCGGCCACAACACCAGCGCCCTACGCGTCGCACCCCCACTCTCGCTCACCGTCGCCGAGGCCGAGGAGGGCGCCGCCATCCTCGAACAGGCCCTCAGATCCCTCTAGGGCCCCCGCGACCACCAGACCGCACCCGACCCGTCCAGTTCGCAGGGGAGAAGTCCGTGAGCACCCGCACTCTCATCCGGGGCGGTCTGGTGATCACCGCCGCCGACGAGCTCCACGCCGACGTGCTGATCGAGGACGGCCGGATCGCCGCCCTCGCCGCCCACGGCTCCGACGTCGCCGCCGGCTGGACCGCCGCGCGGACCATCGACGCCACCGACCGCTACGTGATCCCCGGCGGCGTCGACGCCCACACCCACATGGAGCTCCCCTTCGGCGGCACCTCCGCCTCCGACACCTTCGAGACCGGCACCCGGGCCGCCGCCTGGGGCGGCACCACCACCATCGTCGACTTCGCCGTCCAGACCGTCGGCCACTCCCTGCGCGAGGGCCTCGACACCTGGTACGCCAAGGCCGACGGCGTCTGCGCGATCGACTACGCCTTCCACATGATCCTCTCCGACGTGGACGAGCACTCCCTGAAGGAGATGGACAAGCTGGTCCAGGAGGGCATCACGTCCTTCAAGTTGTTCATGGCGTATCCGGGGGTCTTCTACTCGGACGACGGACAGATCCTGCGGGCCATGCAGCGCGCCTCCGGCAACGGCGGGCTGATCATGATGCACGCCGAGAACGGGATCGCCATCGACGTCCTCGTCGAACAGGCCCTGGCCCGCGGCGAGACCGACCCCCGCTATCACGGGGAGGTCCGCAAGGCGCTCCTCGAAGCCGAGGCGACCCATCGGGCGATCCAGCTCGCGCGGGTCGCGGGCAGCCCCCTGTACGTCGTCCACGTGTCGGCCGAGGAGGCGGTGGCCGAGCTGGCGGCGGCCCGCGACAAGGGGCTGCCGGTCTTCGGCGAGACCTGCCCGCAGTATCTGTTCCTGTCCACCGACAACCTCGCCGAGCCCGGCTTCGAGGGCGCCAAGTACGTCTGCTCGACGCCCCTGCGCCCCAAGGAGCACCAGGAGGCGCTCTGGCGGGGGCTGCGGACCAACGACCTCCAGGTGGTGTCGACGGACCACTGCCCGTTCTGCTTCAAGGGGCAGAAGGAGCTCGGCCTCGGCGACTTCTCCAAGATCCCCAACGGTCTTCCGGGCGTCGAGAACCGCATGGACCTGCTCCACCAGGCCGTCGTCGACGGGCACATCTCCCGGCGCCGCTGGATCGAGATCGCCTGCGCCACCCCGGCCCGGATGTTCGGCCTCTACCCGCAGAAGGGGACGATCGCGCCCGGCGCCGACGCGGACGTCGTCATCTACGACCCGCACGCCCGCCAGACCCTGTCCGCGGCCACCCACCACATGAACGTCGACTACTCCGCGTACGAGGGGAGGACGGTCACCGGCCAGGTCGAGAGCGTCCTGTCGCGCGGTGAACTCGTCATCGACCACCGCGCGTTCACCGGCCGCGCCGGGCACGGCAGCTTCGTCCCCCGTTCCACCTGTCAGTACCTCACCTAGGAGACCGCCCCTTGGACTTCGGACTCGTCCTGCAGACCGACCCGCCCGCCTCGCAAGTCGTCGGCCTGATGCGCCGGGCGGAGCGCAACGGCTTCCGTTACGGATGGACCTTCGACTCCGCCGTGCTGTGGCAGGAACCCTTCGTCATCTACAGCCAGATCCTGGCCAACACGCAGAAGCTGCACGTCGGCCCGATGGTCACCAACCCCGGCACCCGCACCTGGGAGGTGACGGCCTCCACCTTCGCCACCCTCAACGACATGTACGGCAACCGGACCGTCTGCGGCATCGGCCGCGGCGACTCCGCGATGCGCGTCGCCGGCCGCAGGCCCAACACCCTGGCCCGCCTGGGCGAGGCCATCGACGTCATCCGTGACCTGGCGGAGGGCCGCGAGGCGACCGTGGACGGCAACCCGATCCGCATCCCCTGGATCAAGGACGGCAAGCTGCCCGTCTGGATGGCCGCCTACGGCCCCAAGGCCCTCGCGCTCGCCGGGCAGAAGGCCGACGGCTTCATCCTCCAGCTCGCCGACCCCTTCCTCACGGAGTGGATGGTCAAGGCGGTACGGGAAGCGGCTCGGGAGGCGGGCCGAGACCCCGACGCCCTCACCATCTGCGTCGCCGCCCCCGCGTACGTGACGGCAGACGACTCCCCGGAGGCCCTGGCCCACGCCCGCGACCAGTGCCGCTGGTTCGGCGGCATGGTCGGCAACCACGTCGCCGACCTCGTCGCCAAGTACGGCGAGCACTCCGGCATGGTCCCGGACGAGCTCACCGCGTACATCAAGGACCGGCACGGCTACGACTACTCCCACCACGGCCGCGCCGACAACCCCGACACCACCTTCGTCCCGGACGAGATCGTCGACCGCTTCTGCCTCCTGGGCCCAGTTGAGAAGCATGTCGCGAAGCTGCGCCATCTCAAGAGCCTCGGGGTCGACCAGTTCGCCGTCTACGACATGCACGACAACCGGGAGGGGACGATCGACGCGTACGGCTCCGAGATCATCCCCGCCCTTCGCTGACGGACGAAGTCGTGTGGATCACGGCTCAGCCCGTTTCGCTTCGTAGAGCAGGGAACTGAGATTCCATGCTTGCCTCATCCACGTCCATTTTGACAAGCCGCTATCTACGCCGAACAGGACATGCGGCGCCGCGTCGATTCCGTGGGCGGTCTGGGTCAGGTACAGGGTGTTGTCCCGTTGGTGGATCGCGAACGTGATGGTGGAGCCGGGCTTGTCGAAGTATTCGTCGCTGACCACCGTGAAGGTGAAGCTGGTCTTCTCGGTCGACACCTGGACGTAACCGGATCCGCGCGACTTGAACCCGCCGGGATTCGGTTCCAGGAGGCATTGAACGCCCTCGGTGAGGCGGCTGCATTCGGTGACGTCGAACGGGAACACCCGCTGCGGGTTGTCCTTCAACAGCGTCATGGCGTCCTCGGCGTTGCCGAGGAGTTCCGTCGGGCCGAGCAGGTACGAGTACGCGTAGTCGTAGTTCCGCTTCTCCGGATCGTCCGTGACCTTCGGGTCGCACGACGTGCTCCGGCATCGGAGCGGGGCATGACCGTTCCGCTCAGGACGGACGGCGTCGCGGCGCGTGAGATGACGTGCGGGTTTCGCGTGCGTGGCGCGGGTCGTGCGGTGGCGCCTGTTCTGTTCGGCGAGCTGCTTGTCGACCCGGTCGACGGCGCCGGGCGACGGGCCCCTGGGCGGAGCGGGCATGCAGCCGCCGTCGTAGGCGATGCACAGACCCATCGGGTCACTGAACGTCGCGGGGTTGTTGCCACCGTAGGTGTAGGCGTTCATGAGCTGGGGGGTGCGCATGTCCACGAGCGGGTCGGCGCTGAGGAATCTGCCGATCGTCGGGTCGTAAGAGCGGGCCGAGAGGTGGACCAGGCCGGTGGTGTCGTCCTCGGGCTTGCCGAGGAAGCCTCGGTCGGTGGTCGGGCGGAGGGCGTCGGAGGTTCCCCGGTGTGCGCCGAAGGGGAGGTAGCGCTGGCGTGAGACGGTGCCGGTGGTGGTGTCGACCGCGAGGTGCGCGGAGCCCTGGGTGTCGCCGAGCAGCCAGTGCACGGTGCCGTCGGCGCCGCCCGGAGTGCGGACCGCGACCGTCGCCCCGCCGCTGGTGTAGTAGCGGCGCGCGGTGACCGTACCCGCGGCGTCGGCGGTGATCTCGGTGCCCGCGAGGGAGGCGGTACGGGCGCCGTCGGGGGTGCGGCGGACGAGGCGGCTGCCGTCGGCGTCGTAGACGAAGTCGGTGCTCTTGCCGCCGACGGTCGCGGTGATGAGCTGCCGGGTCTCGTTCCAGGTGTAGGTGGAGGACACACCGGTGACGGTGCGGCTGCTCATGTTGCCGGACTCGTCGTAGCCGTAGGTGTCGTCGCCCACCGATGTGACGGCGTGCGGGCGGACCGACGCGGGGCCGGAGGCCGGGTAGCCGTACACGGTGGCGATGCCGCCATTGTCGGCCCTGGAGGTGATGTTGCCGAGCGTGTCGTAGGTGAGGTCCTGCCGGTAGCGGTCCGGTCCGGGAGGTGTGTTCCAGCCGACCCTGGTGGCGGCGGAGCACGTGCTGATCGGGGTGGTCCAGGCGGTGAGGAGGCGGTTGCGCCCGTCGTAGTCGTAGCACTGGGACTGGCCGGCGCCCGAGGGGCTGTTGTCGGTGACCTGGAGGACGTTGCCGGCGGCGTCGTGGCGGTAGGTGTCGTCTTGGATCACCGTGGCGTCGGCCCCGAGGGTGGCCTTGGTGCTGGTGACCTCGAGCGTGGCCGGGTCGTATCCGTAGCTGCGGTCGACGCGGTGGGGGGTGCTGCTCGTACCCAGGGCGCGGCTGGTGAGCTTGCCGTCGGCGGCGTAGCCGGTGGCGTCGATGTACGTGCCCAGGGGCGAGGTGAGCCGGGCCGGCAGACCGAGGTCGGTGTAGGTCTGGGTGACCGTTTCGGCCGGGAGCCCTCCGGCGGCCGGGTAGGTGGTGGCCCGCGGGCGGTCGGCGTCGTCGTACGCGAACGTCTGGGTGTACGGGCCGGCCAGCGCCCCCTCGCCCGCGGGAAGCGTCCAGGTGGTGGCGGTGAGGCGGCCCCGGGCGCTGTCGTAGGCGTGGGCGACCGCGTACTCCTCGCCGTCGGTGTGGCGAGTGGTGCTTTCGAGCGCGCCCTTGTTGCCGGGCGGGTCATAGCGCCATGAGGCGAGAAGGGCGCCGGTGGCGGAGTCCTTCCGGAGGTGGGTGCGCCGGTTCAGCTCGTCGTACGTGGAGACGACGGTCCGGCCGCGGGCGTCGGTGGACGTGGTGGGGTTGCCGTCGGCGTCGTAGGCCGTGGTGGTGAGGCCGGTGTCCGGGTCGTCGCCGGTCAGGCGGCGGCCGAGCCAGTCGTAGGTGTAGTCGGTGATGTTGCCTTTCGCGTCGGTGATGCGGGTGAGACGGTCCTGGCTGTCGTAGCCGTAGGTGGTGGTCGCGCTGCCGGAGTCGAGGGTTTCGACGACGCGGGTCGTGCGGCCGAGCGCGTCCAGGTGGTGGGTCGTGGGCTGTCCGGCCGGGGGGCTGACCGTGGCCTGGTCAGCGTGCCAGGTCGTGGTGGTGGCGTGCCTCTTCGCGCCTTTCGACCACAGGGCGGCTTCCGAGGCGCGCCCGAGGGTGTCGTAGGCGGTGCGCGTCTCGGACGGGATGTCGGCCACCGAGGGGACCGCGAGGGCCGTTCCCGAGGTACCGGCCATGTACATCGGCGCGGTGGCCGCGGCGGTGCGGCCCTGGTTGTCGTAACGGGTCTGGGTGACGATCCGCCCTGTGCCGGACGGGGAGGGGGTCTGTGTTTCGGCGGTCCGGCCGAGTGCGTCCAGGAAGGTGAACTCGGACAGGTAGGTGCCGCCGGCGCGGTCGGTGATGCGGATGGTCGAAGTCCTGCTGGGTGCGCTCTGGTTGACCTGGTAGGTGAAGAGGTAGTCGGCGGCGTCGCTCGCGGCGGTTCCGGGGAGCCGGACCGCAGTGATCCGGCCGAATGCGTCGTAGGTGCTCGTGGTGGTTCTGCCGTTGGCGTCCGCCGTGCTGACGGGTGTGGCGAAGGCGGGGTCCATGGTGGTGGTCACGGTGTGACCCTTGGGGTCGGTCACCGTGACCGTGGACAGGTTGCCCTTCGCCGGGGCGTAGGCCGTGGCCGTGGTGAGACCGCGACCGTCCGTGGAGGTGAGGACCCGCCCGTACCCGTCGTAGGTGGCCCTGGTCTCCACGTAGCCGGTGCCGCTGGTGAAGGAGCGGACCTGGGTCGGGTTGCCGTAGGCCACCGGGTCGGTGGTGAGGGACGTGTGCCCGTCGTACCAGGTCTGGGTGCGCGAGACGACGGTGGCCGCGCAGTCACCGGCGTGGGTCTCGGTCTGGTACGGGTAGTACATGTAGGCGGTTCCGCCGTGGACGTATCCGGTGGTGGTGCACCGTTCGTCGCCGCCGATCGTGGTGTCACCGTGCTCGTACTCGCTGGTGACCTGGTTGTATGTGTCGTCGAAGGCCCGTACGGTCCTGGTCCACCGTCCGCCTGTGGCGGTCTTCGCCCAGGTGTCGTGGGTGGTCTCGGCGAGCATGATCGCGTCTCTGGTGTCGCCGTCGGCGTGGTCGATGGTGCGCGGACCGGTGTACGTGGAGAGGTCCTTGGTCAGCGGGACGCTGGGGGCGTTGCCGGCGTCGAGCCCCCAGGCGGTGGTCTCGCGGAGCCGTCCGGCCAGGTAGACGTGGTCGAGCAGGGCGTTGCCCTCCGAGTCGGTGACCTTCACCGTTCTCGTTCCGCCGGAGCCGTCGCTGTCGCCGTGCATGCCGCGGAAGTAGAGGGAGGAGGTGGTGGTGCGGTCGGCTCCGCTGCCCTTGACGACCGTGACCTGCGGGTAGCCGCGCCACTGGGACCAGGACTGCGCCGACGCCGGGGCGAGGGAGAACTCGTCGTGGTGCCAGGCCGGGGTTCCGTAGTAGAAGTAGTCGGTGACCTGGTCGGGTGAGCCGGTGTGCGGGTCGCGGACGGTGACCTTGTCGACCAGGTACTTGTGGAACCATCCCCACCCCGCCGGGCCCGCCTCGGGAACGTGGAACTGGGGGAAGCAGTCGTCGGTGTTGGCCGCGGCGTTCGCGGGCACCGCGGTGCACGGGTGCGGCCGGGTGTAGGCCACTTCGACGAGGCCCCCCAGCTCGGTCTGGAGCTTGGTGACCCGGTACATCTTCATCGGCAGCACGCCGGCGGAGACGTTGTGGTCCACGCGGTTGTCCAGCGCGGTGCCGTAGGTCTGGACGGCGGGCAGCGCCTGCCAGGTCGTGCCCCCGTCGGAGCTGCCGTAGCGCTGGATCCGGCTCAGCCACAGCGAGGCGTCGCTTCCGTCGCCTGGCGCGGGGAACTGCTTGCCGAGCTCCCACTTGGCGATGGCTCTGCCCCCGACGGTCAGAGTGACCTGCTTCAGCCGGATCGTGCTGAAGAACGTCGGTGCCTTCTCCTTGCAGGGCTCGCGCCAGCAGATGAGATCGGCCGGAACGTCCGGGTAGGAGGTCGGGTTGTTCTCGATGGACGGGCAGGTCGTGCTCTCCGTGCAACGGAAGTCGGTCGTGAAGGCCAGTCTGCCGGTGGCCGGGGTGGCGGTGGGGCTCTCTCCCCACTTCCGGCCGTACTCCACGGCGTTGAGCCAGCCGCCCCGCACGTAGTCCGTGCGGGTGGTGGAGCCGTTGCGGCCGTATCCTTCGACGGCCTCTCCCCAGTGCAGGACGGTCATGTTGTTGTTGCGGTCGACGACCATGTCCAGGTTCCAGCGCCAGCCTTGGTGGCACCAGCTCGCGGCGAAGGTGGCCGCCTTGCAGGGTTCGCCCGTGTCATCGCCGTAGACCGGCACGGTCCACGTCGAGTCCAGGTCGCCGCCGCCGAAGTCGGTCTCCCCGCCGAACCGGTACTTCGTCCCGTCCGGCGACCGCACCCACCAGAACTCGCCGTCGTTGTCGCCGTTGGTGGTCCCCGTCTCCCGGGTCACCGACCATCCCGGGTCGTCCCGCAGCCGCCAGATCGTCCGCCCCGCGTCCAGGGGTATCAGCTGGGTGGAGCGCCCCCCAAGGCTGATCGCGACCTGGTCGTAGTCCTTCCAGCACAGATCGGCCGCGCTCTGGCCGTCGTTCGCGCAGGAGTGGTAGCGGCGCTCGATGAAGCCCGGCGTGATGTCCCATCCCTGGCCCACCCAGGACGGCTGGGCGTTCTGGGCCGAGGTACGCCCGTCCACGGACTGCGAACTGTAGGACAGCGCCAGCTTCAGCGGGTCACCGCCCGGCGCCGGGGGAGCGGACAGCGGATAGGCGTACGAGAAGGCCCCGGAGTTACCGCTCACCGACCAGTCCGCCGAGTTCAGCAGGTCGGTCGCCTTGTACGAGCCGGAGGAACCGGATGCGCTCGCCTCCAGCGCGTAGACGAACGCCCCACGTTCCCGGTCCGAGGTCCCGGCTGCCGCGACCTCGACGGCGGGGGCACTCACGTGTCCCGCTTCGAGGTCGTTGCGGGAGGCGACCGATGTTCCCGCGGCACACGCAGGTGTCTCGGGGTGGTCGACGATGCAGGCCGGGTACCGCACCAGGCCGAGACGGGAAGCGAAGCTGCCTCCGTAGGCGTGGCGGAAGCCGTTGTAATCGACGGTCACCGCCACCTGGCCGGCAGCCCGCGCCGCTGCCGCCGATCCCGCCTTGTCGCCGCCCCTGCCGCCGCTCCCGGTCCCGGTCCCGCTCCCGGCCACGGCCTCGGCCTCGCGCAGAGCGAACAGCACTCCTCGGAACCCGGCCCGCTCCACTTTCGCGCGGGGCAGGATCTCGACCTCGACCTGGTGGGCCTGGTCCTGGGCCTGGTCCTGCTCCGACGCGGCAGCCGCGCTCGCCCGCGTCTTCGGGGTGGGCCGGGCGAGGGCGATGGGCAGTGTCCCGGCCCGGCGGGCCGCGTCCGACACGCTCACGGTGACCGCGCCGGGCGCCGGCCACACCGGCTCCGGATCACGAGGAGCCGCCGGCATCGCGGGGAGCCGCGACGGCTCGCGGCCGCGGACGGCAGCCGAAGGCACGGGTGCGTCGGTGTCGGCCACCGATCGTGCGGTCGTCGATGCGCTGGGGTCCAGAGCCGTCGCTCCAGCGGCCTGTCCCGTCAACTGCCCGGCGATCAGCACTCCTGCCGTGGCTGTCGCCACGGCAGAGGCGGCCGCCCGCCAGGCGAAAGGTCTGTCGAACAACGCGCGTTCCTCCCCTGGTGCCACGAAGATCACGGCCAAGATCACATGCCTCGGCGGCTGTGGGAATATCCGCGACTTCACGGAAGCGAGAATGGCGGACTTGTCACCCTCGCCGGCCGGGCGCGTGGAACTAGCGGGTGGCGGGCCCGTCGTGCCCGCGCAGGGCCGTGGGTGTGTGGCCGGTCCAGCGGAGTACCGCGCGGCGGAGGGTGCGGGCGTCGGCGTAGCCGGTGCGTTCGGCGATCGTGTCGACGGGCAGGTCCGTGGTGCCGAGCAGCCGGGTGATCTCGGCGCGGCGGACGGCCTCCAGCTCGGCCGTCCAGGACGTGCCGTGCTCGTCGAGGCGGCGCTGGAGCGTGCGAGGGCTGACGGCGAGGCGCGCGGCCGTCGCTGGGAGCGTCGCGCGGCCGTCGTCGGCCGCGTGCTTCAGGGCGACGCGGAACAGGTCGAGCCAGCTGTGCAGGGGTATCGCGGCGGCGAGGGTCAGCTCGGCGTGGCTGCGCAGCACGGCGGACAGGCCCGGCTGGCCCTGGGGCGCCCTGGCCCGCAGGTCGGCGGCCCGGAAGGTGATGGAGCTGACCGGGTGCTCGAATTCGATGTCCCGGGTGCCGTAGAGCTCGTGGAGCGCGCCGTGGCGTGCGGGCGGCCGGGTGGCCAGGGCGACGCGGACGGGGACGACGTCCTTCCGCAGGGCCGTGCTCAGCCGGAGGCGGACGAGACCGAGCGCGTACGCGCGGATGGCCGAGGCGACGTCGTAGCTCAGGTCGGCGGCGTTCACATGGCTGAGGGTGACCTCCTCGTCGTCCTGGACGACGAACATGGAATCGGTGCCGACGTCCCCGAGTCCGGCCAGATAGTCCGTGGCGTCCTGGAGCCCTTCGAGCGGGGTGGGCGCCGAGGTGAACAGGTAGTCCCACACGCCCAGCTGCCCAAAGTCCGACTGCTCCGCCATCACCAGGCCGACCTCGGGCCAGGGGGCCTTGGTGACCATGAGCTCCCACATGCGCACGTTCGTCGCCGCCGGGGTCCGGTACCGGTCGCCGCCCAGATGCTCGGGATCCAGACCCAGCAGGCCGGCGTACCGGTCCTTGGGAACGCCCAGGAGAGCCGCGCTCCTGACGTTGAGGCGGGTGAAGGCGGCGGGCGTCGTCCCCGGGTGCGCGTGTACTGACACGAGCGGCGATTTTAGGTCATCGGGGTGGCCTGATCCCCTGGGGAATCGGTAGTCCGTCACCTGTGCGTGGCGCGAGATGTCCCGTGGGTGGCGCGCGGGGACCTGGGCCCGGTCACCCACAGCCATCTAATGTCGCGGTCGGTGCCGGGGGGCGGGTGGCGCTGAGCGGGAACGCGGGCCGGTGGCAACGGCGCGACCGCTGTCGGCGTCCGGCTCCTTGGCGCGACTCCGCCCCGGCACGTGAAACGCGTGTTCATCGGAGGGGATCGAGTAGTGACGGATCACGTGAATCCGCCGTACAGACGGCGTGGGAGGGCGAGAGGGCTGCGCGGGGGTGTGCTGCCCCGGGTGGCCCTGTCGCTGGCCGGACTGATGGCGTTCGACGCCGTGGTGGTCGTGTCGACGACCGGCCAGGCCGTGGCGCTCACGTCGCGGGAGCAGGCCGTGGACCGGCCCGCGTACGCGACCGAGGCGGCCGACCTGCCGTCGGCCCGGGTCGCGGCGCGGCTGTCGGGCAAGCGGGTGGAGGCCAAGTCGGAGCGCACGGAGTCGACGACGACCTGGGCGAATCCCGACGGCACCGTCACGACGGACAGCGCCTCGGGCCCCGTCCGCTTCCGGGACGGGGCGTCGGGCGAATGGCGGGACATCGACGTCGACCTGGCGAAGACGGTGGACGGCGGCGTCGCCGCCAAGGGCCACCCGCTGGGGCTGAGGCTGGCGGGGAAGACCCCGGCGGCGCAGGCGGCGAAGGTGCGCGCGTCGGGCGCGTCCGGCGCGGCGGGGACGGCGGAGGTTCCGCTGGTGACGCTGGCCGCCGGCGAGGGCCGTGAACTCGGCCTGTCCTGGCGGGGCGCGCTGCCGGAGCCGACCCTGTCGGGGACGACGGCCCGGTACGCCGACGCGCTGACGGCGACGGACCTGGTCATCGAGTCGACCCGGACCGGCTTCGAGCAGTTCCTGGAGCTGAAGAACCGTTCCGCCGTCGAGGCGAACGGCTCGGTGACGCTGACCCTGAACGCCACGGGCATCAAGGCGCGGGCGAACGCCGACCGTTCGGTGACCTTCGTCGACGCGAAGACGGGCAAGCAGGTCGGCCTGCTCCCGGCTCCGGTGATGTGGGACGCGACCGTCGACGCGAACTCCGGCGAGCACACCCGCCGCGCCGACGTGGGCCTCAAGGTGACCCAGCGCGGCAGCCGCGTGGACCTGACGCTGACGCCGGACGCCACGTTCCTCGCCGACCCGGCGACGAAGTACCCGGTCACCGTCGACCCCGCCGTGAACATCGGCAGCAGCTTCGACACGTTCGTGCAGCAGGGCTACACGACCGACATGTCGACGTCGACGGAGCTGAAGCTGGGCAACAACGGCGCGGGCCAGATCGCCCGTTCCTTCCTGCACTTCCCGATGACGGGCATCTCGGGCAAGCAGATCCTGGGCGCCAAGCTGAACCTGTGGAACTTCCACTCGTGGTCCTGCACGCCGAGCAGCTGGGAGGTGTGGGACACCCCGCACGCCTCGACCGCCTCCCGGTGGACCAGCCAGCCCAACTTCACCAACAAGTGGGCCACCTCCACGGCGACGAAGGGCTACTCGTCCTCCTGCGCCGACGGCTGGGTCTCGCAGGACATCAAGAACCTGGCCGTCGCCTGGGCCGCCAACGGCAACGGCACCAACTCCATGGGCATCAAGGCCACCAACGAGGCCGACCCGTACTCGTGGAAGCGGTTCAACTCCGGCAACGCGGCGACGAACACCCCGTACATCTCCGTCACGTACAACACCCTTCCGGTCGCCGGGAACCCGATGACCGCGACCCCGGGCCGCACGTACGGCGGCAAGAACTGGGTCACCACCACGACGCCCGACCTCTCGTACGCCGTCAGCGACGCCGAGACGTACTTCCTGCGCCAGAAGTGGGAGGTGTGGGAGGGCACCACGAACCTGGAGGTGTACGACACCGGCACCGGGGACCCCGTCCTGGGCAAGACCGTCTCCCACCAGGTGCTGCCGGGCAAGCTGGTCAACGGCCACACCTACTGGTTCAAGGGCCGCGTCTACGACGACAGCGCCTGGTCGAACTGGACGCCGTCGGTGTACTTCACCGTCGACACCACCAAGCCCGCCACCAGCGCCGTCGCCTCCGGCGACTTCCCGGCGAACACCTGGTCCGGCACCCCGGACGCCAACGGCACCTTCTCCGGCTCCTTCACCTTCACCCCGCCCGCGAGCGACGTGGCGGCGGTGGAGTACAAGCTGGACTCCGGCGCCTGGACGACGGCGACCACGACCGGCGGCGTCGCCGTGACGAAGACGCTGTCGTTCCCGGCGGGCAAGCACACGGTGAAGGCCCGCACGAAGGACCCGGCGGGCAACGTCTCGGCCGAGTCGTCGCACATCTTCTACGCGGGCTCCGGCGCGGCGCTGCTGACGCCGGGCCAGGGCGAGCGTCCGGCGCGGCGTGTGGGTCTGTCGGCCGAGGGCCTGACGACGTACACGGGTGTGACGTACCAGTACCGGCGTGGCGAGACGGACACCTGGAAGAGCGTCCCGGTCGCCGACGTCCGCCAGGGCTCGAACACGGTGTCCGGCTGGCCGGTCGCGGTGTCGGGCGGCAAGCCGGCCGGGCTGACCTGGAACATCACGGACTCGCTGGCCGAGGACGGCGCGATCGAGGTCCGCGCCGCGTTCACCGACGGCTCGGCGACGGCGTACTCGCCGGCGAACGAGATCACGGTGGACCGCAACGCGGGCACGGCTCCGTCGGAGGAGGCCGGGCCGGGTTCGGTGAACCTGCTGACGGGTGACTACGGCCTGTCGGCCACGGACGCGTCGCTCTTCGGGCTGTCCGTGTCGCGTACGGCGTCCTCGCGTCGTCCGGACGCGGGTGCGCTTCAGGACGGGCAGGCGGCGATCTTCGGTCCGCAGTGGACTTCGGGCACGGCCGCGGAGATCACGGAGTCGGACTGGGCGTATCTGAAGAAGTCGACGGCGACCTCGGTCGCGCTGGTCGACTCCGAGGGTGAGGAGCTGGGCTTCACCGCGACGAGCGGTGGGGGCTGGAAGGCGGAGCCGGGCTCGGAGGACCTGACGCTGACGGGCTCCCTGACGGGTTCGTTCACGCTGAAGGACACCGAGGGCACGGTCACCGTCTTCACCAAGGCGGACCCGGCGGCCACGTCGTGGCAGGTCGCGTCCAGCACGATGGACGGTCTGACGCAGTCGACGACCACGGTGATCTCCGAGGCCGTGACGGTGGGCGGCAAGAAGCTGGCCCGTCCGAAGCTGGTCATCGCCCCGACCTCCGCCGCCTCGGCGACCACGTGCACGGCGACGCCGTCCACGAAGGGCTGCCGCGCGCTGGAGTTCGTCTACGCCGCCACGACCACGGCGACCGGCACGGTCTTCGGGGACTTCGCGGGCCAGGTCAAGGAGATCAAGGCCTGGTCGACCGAGCCGGGTGCCGCCGCTGCGACGGCGAAGTCGGTGCAGAAGTACGCGTACGACACCTCGGGCCGCCTGCGGGAGACCTACAACCCGCAGATCAGCCCCGCGCTCACCACGGCGTACGCCTACGACTCGGCCGGCCGCGTCACCACCCTGACCCCGCCCGGCGAGCTGCCCTGGTCGTTCACCTACGGCAAGGCGGGCAACGCCGCCACCGCCGGCGAAGGCATGCTGACGAAGGCCAGCCGCCTCGCTCTCCAGCAGGGCAGCAAGGACGTGGTGTCCGGCACGGCGGCGACGAACATCGTCTACGACGTGCCCCTGACCGGCACCAACGCCCCCTACAAGCTGGGTGCTTCGGACGTCGCGGCGTGGGGCCAGACGGACGCCCCGACGGACGCGACGGCCGTCTTCCCCGCCGACGCCGTTCCGGCGGCGAACTCGGGCGACGGCCTCGCCGCCGGTGACTACCGCCGCGCGTCGATCACGTACGCCAACGCCTCCGGGCGCCAGGTGAACACCGTCGACCCGGCCGGCAACATCACCACCACCGAGTACGACCGCTTCGGCAACACGGTGCGCGAACTGTCGGCGGGCAACCGGGCCCTGGCGCTCGGCGGCACCGCGGCCGACCAGGCGACGCTGACGGACCTCGGCATCATCGGCCTGTCCACCCAGGACCGCGCCGACCTGCTGTCCACGGAGTCCGTGTACGACGCCAACGGCACCCGCGAGCTGGAGGAGTTCGGGCCGCTGCGTCGGACCACCCCGGCCGGTGGTGCGGACTCGGCGGTGGCGCGTTCGTGGACGGTCAACGAGTACGACGCCGGTCGTCCGGCTGACGCCAAGGTGGAGAACCAGGTCACCAAGGTCACGACCGGTGCGCAGGTCTACGGCTCGACGGTGATGACCGACGCCCGTGTCACCCAGACCGTGTACGACTGGGCGAAGGGCCTGCCGGTCAAGACGGTCAAGGACCCGGCTGGTCTGGCGATCACCGAGAGCACCGAGTACGACGACCAGGGCCGTGTCACCAAGCAGCTCCTGCCCGACGCGACCGGCACCGACGCCGGCACCCGGGTGACGAGCTACTGGACGGCGACCGGGACGGGTGCGTGCGCGGGCCGTCCGGAGTGGGCCGACCAGGTCTGCTCCACCGGTCCGGCGGGTGCGATCACGGGTGGCGGTTCGAACCCGACGGGTCTGCCGACCACGTCGACCGAGTTCGACTGGTGGGGCAACCCGGTCAAGGTCACCGAGACCGCGAACGGCATCACCCGCACCAACGTCAACACCTATGACACGGCCGGCCGTCCGATCAAGAGCGTGATGACCGGCGGAATCGGCCAGGCCGTTCCGGAGACGACGACGGAGTACGACCCGGCCACCGGCCAGGCCGTGAAGACGACGTCGCCGACGGCGGGCACCATCACGAAGGAGTTCGACAAGCTGGGCCGCCAGGTCGCCTACACCGACGCCGACGGCGGTGTGACCCGGACCGAGTACGACCTGCTGAACCGGCCGGTCAAGACCACCGACTCGGCCTCGTCCACGGTCACCTCGACCTACGACACCACCGCTGAGCCCCGTGGTCTGGTCACGTCCACCACGGACTCGGTCGCGGGGACGTTCGCGGCCACGTACGACGCGGACGGCTCGGTCGCGACCGAGAAGCTGCCCGGCGGCTACACCGTCCGTGTGGAGGAGGACACCACCGGCGCGACCACGTCCAGGGTCTACACCCGCGACAGCGACGGGCAGGTCGTCTACTCGGACACCGTCGAGGAGTCCGTCCACGGCCAGGTCACCGAGCACGCCGGCTGGTCCTCGCAGAACTACGCCTACGACGCCACCGGCCGCCTGACCGCGGTCGACGACACCGTCGGTGACGTCTGCACCCGCCGTACGTACGGCTTCGACAAGCGCACCAACCGCACCGGCCTGACCACCGTCGCCGGCGCCGCCGGTGCCGCGTGCCCGACCACCGGCGGAACCACCACCAC
>NZ_JBEOUE010000024.1:0-125584 GCF_040303965.1 Streptomyces sp. NPDC094032
GGCCATCGCGAGGACGATCGGGGTGAGCGCGGAGGCGAGCCGCCGGGCGTTGGCGCGGGTGTTGGCGGCGGCGAGGTGTCCGGCGGCGCCGGAGGAGGCGGCCTCGCGGACCAAAGGCCCTTCGGTGCCCTCCTCCTGGCCGGGGACGACGGTGCCGAAGCCGTCGTCGTCCTGGGTGAAGAAGCCCGGGGAGGTCAGGGCGCACTGTCCGGCGCCGATGCAGATGTTCCCGTCGATCGAGATGCGCATCCGTGCGGGTCCTCTCACCAGGTGACGGGGAGTTCGAGCATCCCCTGGATCGTGTCCCCCGGCTTGAAGGGGATCTCCTCGGCGGGCGCGGCCAGCCGGAGCCCCGGCAGCCGTCGCAGCAGCGACCCGAGCGCGATCTCCATCTCCGCGCGGGCCAGGTTCTGCCCCAGGCACTGGTGGATGCCGAAGCCGAACGCCAGGTGGTGGCGTGCGGGGCGGGCCCAGTCGAGGGTGTCGGCGTCGGCGTAGGCGGTGGCGTCCCGGTTGATGACGGAGGTGGAGAACACCACCCCCTCACCCGCGCGGATCACCGTGCCGCCGATCTCGACGTCCTCGCGCGCGACCCGCAGCAGCCCGTCCGCGATCGACAGGAACCGCAGCAGCTCCTCCACGGCCGCCGGTACGAGCCCGGGGTCGGCCCGGAGCTCGGCCAGCCGCTCCGGGTGGCGCAGCAGCGTGTACGTACCGAGGGAGATCATGTTCGCGGTCGTCTCGTGCCCCGCCACCAGCAGGATCGTGGCGAGCTGCACCAGCTCCTGGCGGTCGGGACCGCCGTCCTGGAGCTGCCGGGCCACCAGATCGTCGAGCACCCCCTCGCCGGGCTCGTCCCGCTTCCGCTCGATCAGATCGCCGAGGTAGCCCTCCAACTGGGCGAGCGCGTCCTCGGTGTCCTCGCCGGTCGGGCCGCGCAGCAGCCGCCGGGACTGCGCCTCGAAGAAGTCGTGGTCCTCGTACGGCACTCCCAGCAGGTCGCAGATCACGATCGAGGGCACCGGCAGCGCGAACGCGCTCACCAGCTCGGCCGGCGGGCCCGCCGCCTCCATCGCGTCCAGGAGGCCGTCCACGGTCGCCTGGATGCGCGGGCGCAGCCGCTCGGCCCGCTTGAGCGTGAAGCCGGGGATCAGCATCCGGCGCTGGACGTTGTGCTCGGGGTCGTCCCAGCCGAGCAGCGCGGCCCGCCGCGACCTGCGCAGGGACGCGGCCCGCTCGGTCGGCAGGGGGAAATCCGGCCGGGTGGAGTCGGTGGAAAGGCGCGGGTCGGAGAGCAGCGCCCGGGCGGTCGCATGCCCGGTGACGGCCCACACCGAGCGCCCGTCCCAGAGCGTCACCCGCGACAGCGGGAGTTCCTCGCGCAGCGGGTCGTAGGCGGTGGGCGGGTGGTAGGGGCAGGTCCGGTCCTGGGGGAACGCAACGGCTTCCGTCATGGGGGGCCTCGCAAAGGCGAATCGGTGGCTCTGACGTGGGTTGCCGTCTCCACTACATGCCTCAGGCACCTATCTGGTCTACGCACAGTTCGGCCAATCCACCGGAAGAGGGGAGTCCATTCGGCGGTCGCGGGCCGGGGCATGAGAAGAGCCCGGCCTCGTACACGGGGGAGGTACGGGGCCGGGCCTGAGAACACAGTACCGCCGAAACTCCCTTTCGTGGTGCGATGGCGGCAAATCGCCCCCGGGCCTTCCGGAATCCGACGCATCGCCGAACCGGTCAACTACCCCTGGGGGCCGGGCTTCCGCCCTCCTGCCTAGGGTGGGCGGTAGAGCAACCACCGACCGCCCCGGAGGCGCCATGTCCCCGCTCATGAAGCTGAGCGCGATCACCCTCGACTGCCCCGACCCGCTGGCCCTGGCGGCCTTCTACCACGAGGTCACCGGACTCGGGGTCCATCCGAGGTCGGACGCCGAGTTCGCGAGTCTGCTCCCGGAGGGCGGGCCGATGCTCGGTTTCCAGCGGGTCGACGCCTACCGCGCCCCGACCTGGCCCGACCAGGTCGTCCCGCAGCAACTCCACATCTGCTTCGACGTCGCCGATCTGGAGGAGGCCGAGGCGCGGCTGCTGGCGCTGGGTGCGGGAAAGCCGGAGCGGCAGCCGAACGAGGAGCGATGGCGGGTGCTCACCGATCCGGCGGGGCATCCCTTCTGCGTCGTCCTGGCCTGAATGGTGCCGGAGCGGCGCGTCCTCGATGTGCCTTCGGCGTGGCCGCCGCCCCCGCAGACCCCGCCGGTTCAGCGCCGCGCCGCCCGGTGCAGCCTCGTGGCGCCGACGACCGGCACGACCAGCGAGAGGGTGGCGACCACCAGCAGCTCCGTCGGGCCGAGTCGGGAACCGGCCAGTGCGAAGATGGCGAGGACCACGACGAACGGGACGAGGGCGCAGGTGGCCGTCCCGATCGCCTTCTGGCGGTTGTCCCACCGGGGCGAGCCCCAGAGCAGCGCCAGGCCGACGAGCATGGCCGCCGTCCCCACGAACGCGTTGAACAGCGCCAGGATTCCGGCCACTCCGAGCAGCACCACCGTGAGCCGGGTGCGCGCGGGGCGGACCGCCGCCCCGCCCGCGGGCTCCTCGGCGAGGGCGGCGGCGGCCACGGTCCGGGGGTCGCCCAGGCCGGCCAGGACCTCGCGGACCTGGTCGTCCGCCTCGGCGCCGCTGACCTCGATGTGCTCGCGGAGGTCGGCGAGCAGCTCGGCCCGGCGCTCGGCGGGCAGTGCGGCGGATTCGCGGGCGACGGTGTCGAGATAGGCGGTCACCAGCGGGTGGTCGATGGCGTTCATGTGGTCTCCCCCTGTGGGTCGTTGAGAAAGTGGTCGACGGCGTCCCGGAAGGACGGCCATGCCTGGGTGAACTCGGTGAGGGCCGAGCGGCCGACGGTGGTCAGCGTGTAGTAGCGGCGCGGCGGCCCGCTGGGGGACTCGCGCAGCTCGGTGTCGACGAGCCCTTCGCGGCGCAGCCTCGACAGGAGCGGGTAGATCGTGCCCTGGCTCGTGGTCATGACACTGACCGCCGAGAGCTCGGCGAGCAGCTCGACGCCGTACCTCGGTCCGTCCCTGAGCAGTGCGAGGACGCAGTACTCCAGCACTCCCTTGCGGAGCTGGCTGGGGACCCGGCCTCCCGCCGCGTTCTTTGCGTTACCAGGAACCATGCAATGCAAGATAGTGCGGCCGCAGGTCCCTCCGCAAGGAGGGAGGGCCGTCGCGTCCGGAGGTGTCAGTCGCGGGGAGTCGTGCCCGCGGCCCGCAGATCGGCGAGGAGTTCGGCCTGACCGGCCAGCACCCCGGAGAGGATCGACCGGGCGACCGCGAGGAGGTCCGCGACTTCCGGATCCACCAGCGAGTAGTGCACGGTGGCCCCGTCGCGCCGGGCGACCACCAGATTGGCGCGGCGCAGGACCGCGAGCTGCTGCGAGAGGTGCGCGGGCTCGACGCCGACCTCGGGCAGCATCTCGGCGACCGCGTGCTCCCGCTCGCTGAGCAGCTCCAGCACGCGGATGCGGACCGGGTGCCCCAGCGTCTTGAAGAACTCGGCCTTCAGCTGGTACAGCGGCGCACTCACCCGCGCCAC
The DNA here is from genome assembly GCF_040303965.1 of Streptomyces sp. NPDC094032. Taxonomy (NCBI): domain Bacteria; kingdom Bacillati; phylum Actinomycetota; class Actinomycetes; order Kitasatosporales; family Streptomycetaceae; genus Streptomyces; species Streptomyces sp. NPDC094032. Next base: position 3,586 of record NZ_JBEOUE010000024.1, read on the forward strand.
CCCCGCCGCGCCTGCGCCGTGCACCGTGTCCGTCGCGCTCTCATCGCCATGGCTCCATCCTCGCGCCCTGACGTCGATATGACGACATCGCGAATTTCCCAGATTAGCAATTCGGAAAGTGCGCGGCACGGGCCGGGTCGGCACAGCCGTGGCCCGCGCGCGCCCGGCGCCCCGTACCCTCCACTGACCGGGCGCCTCGCGAGAGCGCCACGACGACGGGGGACAGCGCATGACATACCGGCGCGCGGCGATACCGGCACTGCTCGGGGGAATCCTGCTCACGGCACTGCTGTGGTGGGCGGGCGCGAGCACCGACGCGCTCCGGCTGCCGGGCAGCGGCAGCGTCCTCGGCGGTCGGACGGCCGCCGAACTCGAACGGTGGCTCGCCCCCTGGGCGTACGACCCGCCGGCCGTGCTCCTCCTCGGCGCCGAGACGTCCGGCGACGCGGCCGTCGCCGACGGCGCCCGCTACCTCTCGCTCTACACCACCGCCCTCCAGATCCGCTTCTTCGCGGTCCCCGCCCTCTTCGTGCCGGGCGCCCTGCTCCTGGTCCGCCGACTCCCGCCGGTGCACGACCGGATGCCCGCCACGCTGCTCGCGCTCTGGGCCTGGGCCATCGTGGCCGGAACCCTCGCGGTGGCCGTCTCCACACCATGGCTGATCGCCTCGATGGGCCACGGCAGCTACCGCTTCCTGCCGCAGCTCGCGAGCGGCATCTCCGCAGGCCGGCAACTGCTCCTGGTCACCGGCCTCGTCGCGGCCGTCGTGACCACGCTCGTCGCGCGCGTCACCGCCAAGGGCGCCGGCCCCCTCCCGCGCACCCCCGTCCCGGCCCGCCCCGCCCGCCTCGCCGCCACCGCGGGCACCGCGGTGATCGCGCTGTCGCTGCTGCTCCTCTCGTACGAGAAGGTCGCCGCCGCCCTCCAGACGGTGCCGTCCCCCGGCGGACCGCTCGACGAACCCGGCGACCTGCTGCGCCAGTGGCTGCTGCTCGGCGCCTGGTCGAGCCCCGCCGGCACGCCGCTCGGGGACTGGCTCCTCCACCGGTCCGTCGACCTGCTGGTGCTCGTCCTCGTGTGGTGGGCCCTGCGGCTGCTGCCCGGACTGCTCACCCGCGTCACCGTCCCGGCGATGGCGGCCGGAGCCGTGAGCGCGACCGTACTCGGGCTGCTGGTGAGCCAGGTGCTGCGGATCGCCCTGGACACCCAGACCATGGCGTACGGACTGCTGTACGCCTCCGGCAGCCTCGGCAACGGCGTACCAGCCGCCCTGACCTGGGGCGTCGTGGCGGGCACGGCGGCGGCCCTGACCCTGAGGGCGGCCGGGCGGTGACGGGCTCGGCGGTCCCGCCCCCCTTCGACCCCGAACTGCGCGGGGCGCTGGCCGCCCTGGGGGAGGCGGTGCGGGAGCCGTACACCCCGGAGAACCTCGTGGCCCGGCAGGAGCGGGACGCGGCGACGCGGCCCCGGCCCACCGTCCTGGAGCTCCGGGCCGACGGGCGCTTCGACGTCGAGGAGCTGTCCGTGCCGGGTGCGCCCGGCGGCCCGGAGGTCACGCTGGTGAGCGCGCGCCCGGCCGGGGCCGCCGGCCCGCTGCCCCTCCTGTACTACCTGCACGGCGGCGGCATGATCATGGGCAACGCCTGGTCCGTCGTCCCCCACCTGCTCCGCACATGGGCGACCACGCTGGAGCTCGCCGTCATCTCGGTCGAGTACCGGCTCGCACCCCGCACCCGCTACCCGGGACCCCTGGAGGACTGCTACGCGGGCCTCGTCTGGGCCGCCGGGAACGCCGCCGGGCTGGGCATCGACCCGGAGCGGATCGTCCTCGGCGGCAAGAGCGCCGGCGGCGGACTCACCGCGGCGCTCGCCCTGCTCACCCGCGACCGCGGCGGACCCGCCCCGATCGGGCAACTCCTCCTGAGCCCCATGCTCGACGACCGCGGCGACACCTTCTCCAGCCACCAGATGGCCGGCGTCGACACCTGGGACCGTACCTCCAACGCGACGGCGTGGCAGGCCCTGCTCGGCGACCGCCACGGCACCCGGGACCTCCCGCCCTACGCCGCGCCCGCACGGGCGACCGACCTGTCCGGGCTGCCGCCGGCGTACGTCGAGGTCGGCTCCGCCGAGACGTTCAGGGACGAGTGCGTGGCCTACGCCGACGCGATCTGGCGGTCCGGCGGAGCGGCCGAACTGCACGTATGGCCGGGCGCCTTCCACGGCTTCGACACGGTCGCCTCCTGGGCGGCCCTCAGCCAGGACGCCCGCGAGGCCCGCACCCGCTGGCTCCGGCGCGTGCTCCGGACCGCCGCGGGGGAGTCCGGCGCGTAGCCGGGACCGGCTCCGCACATGCGCACGGGCCGCCCCGCGCATACGCTGATCATCGGTCAGACCGAGACGGACGGATGCCCTGAGGGAGTGCCGTTGGTGCGGCGGATGCGCGGCGGCATGGTCCCGGCGATGGTGGGCGCACTGCTCCTCGGGTCGGTCGTGCTGCCCGCGCCGGACAGGGGCGGCGACGCCAAGCCGCCGCCCCCCGCCGCCACGATGCACGGGGTGTTCCTCGGCTCGGGCGCCGAGGGCGTCGCCCGGCTGCGGCGGTTCGAGACATGGCGGGGGCACGGGACGCTCCAGGCGGGGCGCACATATCTCCCGGGGGACGACTGGGTCAGCATCGAGGGCCCCGAGGAGTTCCTGCGCCCGTGGGCGGCCTGGCGCGCCGCGCGCCCCGGCCGGGTCCTGGTCCTGAACGTGCCGATGCTGGACCGCAGCGAGGCCGGGCTGCCCGACCGGCGGGTCGCCGCGCTGCTCAAGGCCGGCGCGAGCGGGCGCTACGACGCCCACTTCAAGGTCCTCGCCCAGCGCCTCGTACGGCAGCGGCTCGGCGACAGCGTGCTGGTGCTCGGCTGGGAGATGAACGGGATCACCTACACCCACCGCTGCCACCCCGCCCCCGCCCACTGGCGGACCTACTGGCGCCGCATCGTCACGGTCATGCGCACCGTCCCCGGCCAGCGCTTCCGCTTCGACTTCGCCCCCAGCCGCGGGCGCGACGCCATCGCCTGGACCCGCTGCTACCCCGGCGACGGCTACGTGGACGTCATCGGCATGGACGCCTACGACCAGCCGCGCGGCACCTCCTTCCGCCGCCAGGTCGACGAACCGTACGGACTGCGGCACCAGGTCACCTTCGCCAAGCAGCACCGCAAGCGCGTCTCGTACCCGGAGTGGGGCCTGTTCCGCAACGGCGACGACCCCGCGTACGTCAAGGGGATGCTCGACTGGTTCCGTGCGCAGCGACCGCTCTACGAGTCCCTGGCGGACTACTGCCCGCACGGCGTGTGGACCTGCTCCCGGCACCCCAGGAGCGCCCGCGAGTACCGGCGCCGCTCCTAGACCGGCGGGGGGCGGTGCCGCCGCTACGATGGGGGGCACCGCGGGCCGACGGTGCGGCCGCCGGTGGCGAAGGGAGCGGGCGTGCGTCAGTTGGGCGAGCTGGAGGCGGAGATCATGGACCGCCTGTGGTCCTGGGGCCGCCCCGCCACCGCGCGCGAGGTGCTCAACGACCTGAACAGGCAGCGGCCCCTCGCGTACAGCACCGTCAAGACCGTCGCCGACATCCTCTACGGCAAGGGCATGCTGACCCGCGAGAAGGACGGCCGGGCCTGGCTCTACCAGCCCACCTGCACCCGGCAGCAGTACACCGCCGCCCGGATGCAGGACGCCCTGGAGGGCAGCCCCGACACGGCCGGCGTGATGGCCAGCTTCGTCGAGCAGATCTCACCGAGCGAGGTGGAGGCCCTGCGCGCCGCCCTGCGCGCCGCCAAGCGCCGGGGCGAGTCGTGATCACGGCCGCCGTGCTCGCGGGCTACGCCCTGCTCGTCGGCGCCGCCGCCCCCCACGCCCTGGCCCGCGCCCGCTGGCCGCACCGCGCACCCGTCCTGGCCGTCGCCGTCTGGCTGCTGCTCATGGTGACCTTCGTCGTCACGGCCGCGCTCGCCGTCTACCACCTCGTGATGACGGAACAGCACGTCCACGACGGTCTGATCGGGCTGCTCAGCGCCTGCGGACTCGCCCCCGGCACCCCCGTCGGCGCGGCGGCCCCGGGCGGCCTCGGCGACACCGCCGCGCTCCTCGCCCCGGCCGGAGTCGTCCTCCTCCCCGTGCTCTGGCTGCTCCGCACCGCCTGGACGGCACGGGCCGAGCGGCGCCGTCAGCTCGACGCGCTCCGGATGATCGGCCGGTCCTCGACGGTGTACGGGGCGACGATCGTCGAACACCCCGTCGCCGCCGTGTACTGCCTCCCGGCCCGGCCGGCCCGGGTCGTCGTCACACGCGGCGCCCTCGACGCCCTGGACGACGAGCAACTGCGCGCCGCCCTCGCGCACGAGCGCGCGCACATCGACGGCCGCCACCACCTGATCCAGATGCTGCTGCGCGCCTTCGCCCGCGCCTTCCCGAGGCTGCCGCTCGCCCGGCACGGGCAGGAACAGGCGCTGCTCCTCCTGGAGATGGCCGCCGACGACCGCGCCCTGCGGCAGCACTCGCGGGACGCCCTCGCGACGGCCCTGTGCGAGGTGGCGGCCGGGCGCGTGCCCCGCCCGGCCCTCGGGATGGGCGGCCGGGGCGCACTGATCCGGCTGCGCCGGGTCCTCACCCCGCAGCCGAGGCCGCACGGCGCGACCCGGCTCGGCGTCGCCCTCGCGGCGGCGGGCGCCCCGCTCTTCCCGCTGCTCCTCGGCTGCGGCCCCTTCTGACCAGCGGGGCGCGCGGTCAGATCCGGACGCCCCACATGAACGGCATGCCGCTGCGCGCGATCGACTCGTAGCGCACCTGGGCCCCGGGCTTGGGGGCGTGCAGGATCTGCCCGTTGCCCGCGTAGAAGCCCACATGGCTCAGGTCGGTCCGCATGATGATGAGGTCACCGGGCCGCAGGTCGCCCAGCGAGTTGATCCGCGTCCCCACGTTCGCCTGCGCCTGCGACGTACGGGGAATGTTCACGTTCGCCTGCCGGAAGGCCCACGACGTCAGACCCGAGCAGTCGAACGAACCCGGACCGCTCGCCCCCCACACGTACGGCAGCCCGACCCGGCTCTTGGCGGCCTCGAACGCGGCGGCGGCGCGCGAGGAGGCGCTCTTCTCGTTGCCCAGGTCCACCCGGGCGCTCGCCCGGTTGGCGCGGTCCTCCTTCTGGGTGATCGCGGCCCGCTCCTTGGCACTGAGGCTGTTCATCAGCTTCTGCGCCTTCGCCAGCTTGCCCTGCACCTCCGCCTTCTTACGGCGCTGCTCACCGCGGGTCTCCTCCAGCTCGGCCAGCTTCCGCGCGGCCTCGGTGCGCTGCTGCTGGAGCTCCCGGCGCTGCGCCTCGAAGAGCTGGAGGGCGTTGACGTCCCGCTCGCCGATCCGCTGCTGGATGCTCGCGCGCTCCAGGAAGGTGTCGGGGTCGGCGGTGAGCATCAGCTGCATCGACGGGTCGAGGCCGCCGCCCCGGTACTGCGCGGCGGCGAGCGAACCGACCTTGTCGCGCAGCCTGTTGAGCTCGCCCTGCTTGCGGGCGGTGGCGTCCTGGAGGGAGTCCACCTGCTTCTGGAGCGCGTCGGCCTTCTCCTTGGCGCCGTTGAACTTCTCCGTCGCCTGCGTGGCCGCCTCGTAGAGCCGGTCGATCTCCGCCTGGACCCCCTTCTTTCTGGGGTCGGGCGCGGGGTCGGCCCACGCCGTCTGCGCGGAGAGGGCCACGGCAGCCGCCGCGGTCGTCGTGAGCACGCCCGCGTAGCGGGGGCGTGAGGGCTTGGGACGACGGTGGGACGCCACGATGGGCCAGCTCCTTGTTCCTCGGGGAGGGCTCCCCCGGCCGGGACCGGGGCACGGGCCCGGCAGGCGGCCGGAGGAGCGTTCGAATGCTAAGCAACTTAGCTGACAAGTGGCAAGCGTCCGCATCGGGGAGGCGGCGCGGACGGCGGCCGTCAGTCGAGCGCGCTGCCCTTGCGCCAAGTCGCCCAGTCCACGTTCCAGGCGCCGTAGCCGTTGTTCACGGCCACCGTGTCGACGGAGTTGACGACGGTGACGGGATCGCCGAAGTCCACCCGGTCGTAGAACCACTTGGCGTCGGCGTCGCTCATGCCGATGCAGCCGTGACTCGCGTTCACCCGCCCGAACTTGCCCTCGTTCCAGGGCGCGGCGTGCGCGTAGGTCCCGGACGGGGTCAGCTGCACGTCCCACTTGACCGCGCCCAGGTCGTACGCCTCCTGGCCGAAGATGCCGACGGTCGCCGAGTTCATCCGGATGGTCGGGACCTTGCTGAGGACGACCATGGTGCCGTTCCACGTCTCGAAGGTCTTCTTGCCCGTCGAGACCTTGAGCGTGCGCAGCGGCCGCCCGTTCTCGGAGACCGTCATGGTCTTGCGGACGACGTCGACCGTGCTGGTCACCGCCTTCCCGACGGTGAAGCCGATCTCGCGCTTCTGCGTGCCGACGAGCGCGCCGTCGCGCACACCGACCAGATCCATGCGGAACGTGACCTTGGTCCCCGGCTTCCAGTACTCCTTCGGCCGGTAGTCCACGCGGTCCTTGCCGTCGCGGTCCTTCATCCAGCTCCACGAGCCCTCGACGGCGGGGGAGGCCGTGACGCTCAACTTGCGCTCGATCGCGGCCCGGTCGTGGATCGGCTTGTTGAACACCACCGACACGGGAAGGGCGACGCCGACGGTCGAGCCCTGGTTCACGTTGTACGTGCCGACGAAGATCTCGCTCTTGCGCAGCGTGGTGAACGAGCGTGTCACCGTACGCGCGCTGCCGTCGGCGCCGTTCACGCGGGCGCTGACGGTGTACCTGGCGCCGTACCCCGTACCGTGCGAGGACACCCAGGCCGTGCCGTCGGGCGACGTCCGCCCGTCCAGCCGCTTGCCGTCGGCACCGGTGACGGAGACGGACTCCAGCCGTCCCGCCGGGGCCGTGACGGTCAGCGGCTCGCCGGGTATGACGCTCTCGTCGGCGCCGCCCGCCCGGCCCGCGAGCGGGGAGAGGGCGACGGGTTCCGCCGCGGAGTCCGGGAGTGACGTCGTGCCCGGGGACGCGGAGTCCGACGGGGCCTTCGGCTGCCCGGCGGGGCCGGCCGCCGGTGCGGCGCAGGCCCCCGCCGTCAGCAGCGCGGTGGTGGCGAACGCGGCCGCGGCGAGTCGCCGGTGCGCGCGTCGGCTGTGGTGCATGGTGGACCTCCGGCCTTCGTCGGCTAAGTTAATTAGCTGACGAAGGAGGGGGCCGACATGGTTCCCGGCTGATGAGACGATCGACTGAGGGGGGTGGGGAGGGTGGTCCTGATCGGAGCGCGCGGACTTCGTGGCGCACGCCGGGCGTTCGGCGTCCTCGCCTTGCTGCTCGCCGCCTTCGCCGTCTTCGTCCACCACGAGGCGGCGACGGCCCCGGCCGTTGCTCCTGTCCGGGCCATGACTCACGGCATGGCGATGGCCGGGCACCCGCAGTCGGTCGTTGTCTCAGACGGGTACGCGTCCCAGGAGGCGATGGCGGGCATGGGCGCCTGCCCCGCTCCCGGCATGGGGCACTGCGCGGCCCCGGTTGTCGACCCGCCCTCGGTCACCGCCAGGGCCGTCACGGCAGCAGGGGGGACCGCCCGTCATCTCGCCGTGCCGGCCGGGCGGCCGGGGCCCGGCCCGGCGCCCTGCCGCCCGCCACCCGATCTGTCGATCCTGTCTCAGCTGCGGATATAGGCCGTCACGCCGCGGCGCCCGCCGGTGCCGCGCACGCGACGTACCTCCGCATGTCCACCCCTCCTGAGACGAGGACCCACGCATGATCCGCAAGACCCCCCTCGACCGGCGTTCCCTCCTGGTCGCCGGGCTCGGCGCCGCGGGCGCCGGCGTGCTCACCGCCTGCTCCGGGTCGGGCCAGAGCGGCGCCCCGTCGCTCGTCAGCCCCTCCGGACCCGAGGTCGCGGCGGCCGAGAAGGCCCGGGCCGGCACCGGCGCGGAGCGCAGGTACACCCTCACGGCGGCCGCCGCCAAGGTCGACCTCGGCGCCGGGATCACCGCGAGGACCTGGGCCTTCGACGGCCGCGCCCCCGGCAAGGAGCTCAGGATCTCCGCGGGCGACACCCTCGTGGCCGAGCTCTCCAACCAGCTGCCGGACCGCACCACCACCTCGATCCACTGGCACGGCATCGCCCTGCGCAGCGACATGGACGGCGTGCCGCCCGCCACCCAGGCCGCCGTCCGCGCGGGCTCCACCTTCACCTACCGCTTCCTAGCCCCCGACCCGGGCACGTACTTCTTCCACCCGCACGTCGGGGTCCAGCTCGACCGGGGCCTGTACGCGCCGCTGATCGTGGAGGACCCGAAGGAGCCGCTGGCGTACGACACGGAGTGGGTCGTCGTCCTGGACGACTGGCTCGACGGTGTCACCGGCACCCCGGACCAGGCCTTCGCGGAGGTCTCCAAGGGCATGGGCGGGATGGGCGGGATGGACATGAGCGGCGGTACGGGGGCGAGCGGGAGTGCCATGCCGGGCCACGACATGGGTGACATGCCGTCCACGGCCGCGCCGATGTCGTTCATGCTGATGGGCGCCCGCAGCGACCTGCTCGGCGGCGACGCCGGTGACGTGTCCTACCCGCACCACCTCATCAACGGCCGCGTCCCCGCCGACCCCGACGTCCACCGCGGCAAGCCGGGCCAGAAGGTGCGCCTGCGCATCGTCAACGCCGGCGGCGACACCGCGTACCGCGTGGCCCTCGGCGGCCACCGGATGACGATCACGCACACCGACGGATTCCCCGTGCGCCACGAGGAGGTCGACGCGCTCCTCGTCGGCATGGGGGAGCGGTACGACGTCCTGGTCACCCTCGGCGACGGCGTCTTCCCACTCGTCGCCCTCGCCGAGGGAAAGAGCGCCACCGGCATGGCCCTGGTCCGCACCGGCGCCGGCGCCGCCCCGGCTTCGGGGGTGCGTCCGAAGGAGCTGGACGGCAGGCTCCTGACGGCCGAGAGCCTGCGCGCCGCCGACTCCGTACGCCTGAGGACGGCGAAGCCCGACATCGTGCACCGGATCGCCATGGGGGGTGGCATGGCGGCGTACGACTGGTCCCTGAACGGCAAGCGCTTCGACATGAACGATCCGACGGCGAACCCCCTGCTGATCGAGGAGGGCCGCCGCGTGCGGCTGGAGTTCGTCAACGACACCGACATGTGGCACCCCATGCACCTGCACGGGCACACCTACCAGCTCGGCGAGGCGGGCCCGCGCAAGGACACCGCCATCGTCCTGCCCGGAAAGAAGCTGGCCGTGGACTTCGACGCCGACAACCCCGGCCAGTGGATGCTCCACTGCCACAACGCGTACCACGGCGAGGCCGGGATGATGGCGCTGGTCGCCTACCGCTCCTGATCGGTCATCCAGCGGGCCGCGAGCAGACCGGAGGCCGCCGTCAGGACGGCGGCCGCCAGGACCGTCGCGTCCAGGCCGATCGCGTCGGCGAGCACGCCCGCGAGGAGGGCGCCCGCCGCGTAGCCGATGTCGCGCCAGAAGCGGTACGTGCCGAGCGCGTTCGCCCGCCAGGAGGGGTGGGCCCGGTCGGAGACGGCGGCGATGAGCGCGGGGTAGACCAGCGCGGTGCCGATGCCCAGGCCCACGGCGGAGAGGAGTCCGGCGAGCAGGGGGCGGTCGAGGAGGGCGAGCGCGGTGAGGAGGCCGCCGGCCTGGACCAGCATGCCGGAGACGATCAGGGGTTTGCGGCCGATCCGGTCGGCCAGGTGGCCGGCGGGGATCTGGCCGAAGCCCCACAGGAGCGGGTAGAGCCCCTTGATGAGGCCGATCGCGGCGATGCCGAGCCCGTGGTGGGCGAAGAGCAGCGGGAAGACGCCCCAGGTCAGGCCGTCGTTGAGGTTGTTCACCAGGCCCGCCTGGCTGGCGCCGCGCAGGGAGCGGTCCCGCCAGGAGGTGCGGGCGAAGGCGCCCGCGAAGGTGACGTTCACCGGTGCCGCCGTCCCCGCCGTCCCTGCCGTCCCGGCCGTCCCCGCTCCTGACGGCGAGGGGTGCCGGGCGAGTTCGAGGGCCAGATGGGCGGCCGTGTCCTTGGCCAGGAGGGAGAGTCCGAGCCCCGCCGCGACGAAGACGACGCCGATGAGCTCGGGGGCCGGGCGGAGCCCGTACTGCGTGGCCAGATAGCCGGTGAGCAGGGCCGACGCGCCGACGGAGACATAGCCGGCGGCCTCGTTCAGACCGGTGGCCAGGCCCCGGCGGGCCGGGCCCACGAGGTCGATCTTCATGTTCACCGTCATCGACCACGTCAGCCCCTGGTTGACGCCGAGGAGCACGTTCGCTGCGACGATCCACCACCAGGACGGCGCCCACGCCAGGACGAAGGGCACCGGCACGCCAGCCAGCCAGCCCGCGAGCAGCAGCTGCCTGCGCCGGAAGCGGGCCGTGAGGGCGCCCGCGGCGAGGTTGGTGAGGGCCTTGGTCAGGCCGAAGGCCACGATGAACGAGAACACCGCCAGGTTGCTGGTGAGCCCGAACACCTCGGTGCCGATCAGCGGGACCGTGGTCCGCTCCAGGCCCACGAGCGCGCCGACCGTCATGGTGACGACGACGAGCAGGACGAACTGCGCCCGGTTCTCCCGCAGCCCAAGCCGCACCGTGCCGGATACCGGTGGGGGTATCGGGTCACGCGTGGGCGCGGGCTCGGTCGGCTCTGTCCGTTGGGTCATCTCGATGCACCGTCCTGTGAGTGTTTCGGCTGGCCACAATACCCCCATGGGTATTTTTCGGGTGTGACTCAGGATACCTAGGGGGGTATTTGACTTACGCCAGGTGACCTGTCTACGGTCGATGCATCGATACCCAGGGGGGTATTGAACTCAGCCAGGTCCCCGATGGAGGAATCGTCGTGTTCTTCGCCCAGTACTACCTCGACTGCCTCTCCCAGGCGTCGTACATGATCGCCGACGAGGCGACCGGACAGGCCGTCGTCGTCGACCCCCGACGTGACGTCTCCGAGTACCTCGCCGACGCCGCCGCGCACGGCTTCACCGTCGTCGGCGTGATCAACACCCACTTCCACGCCGACTTCGTCGCCGGCCACCTGGAGATGGCCGACAGCACCGGCGCGTGGATCGGCTACGGCAGCCGGGCCGAGACCGAGTACCCCATCCGCAAGCTGGCCGAAGGCGAGCGCATCGCGCTCGGCGACGTCACCCTGGAGATCCTGGAGACGCCCGGCCACACCCCCGAGTCGATCAGCGTCCTCGTGTACGAGCATGCCACCGACACCGTGCCGTACGGCGTGCTCACCGGCGACGCGCTGTTCATCGGCGACGTCGGCCGCCCCGACCTGCTCGCCTCGGTCGGCGTGACCGCCGAGGAGCTCGGCGCCATGCTCCACGACAGCGTCCAGAACAAGCTGATGGGCCTCCCCGACGCCGTGCGGGTCTTCCCCGCCCACGGCGCCGGCTCCGCCTGTGGCAAGAACCTCTCCACGGAGAAGCAGTCCACCATCGGCGAGCAGCGTGCCACCAACTACGCCTGCGCCCCGATGGAGCGCGAGGAGTTCGTCGCGCTCGTCACCGCCGGACAGGCCGCCGCGCCCGGCTACTTCGCGTACGACGCCGAACTGAACCGCAAGGACCGCGTCCTGTACGACGCGACGGCGGCGCCGCGCCCGCTGTCCACGGACGAGTTCGCCGAGCTGTGGCGTTCGGGCGCGGTCGTGGTCGACGCCCGCTCCCCGCAGGACTTCGGCAACGGGCACCTGCGCGGCGCGGTCAACGTGCCGGCCGAGGGCCGCTTCGCCGAGCAGGCCGGTACCGTCCTCGACCCGGCCGACGAGCTGATCGTCATGGCGCCGGAGAACCGCGAGGAGGAGGTCGTCACCCGCCTCGCCCGCATCGGCTTCGACCGGGTCGTCGGCTACCTGCGCAACCCGGAGGACGCCCTGGCGGCGCTCGCCGACGAGGTCGCGCCCGCGAGCCGCCTGACCGCCGCCCGTCTGCGCACCGCCCTGGCCGGGGACACGCCCCCGCTCGTCGTCGACGTGCGCACCTGCGGGGAGCGCGGAGCCAACGGCTTCATCGACGGCGCCCTGCACATCCCGCTGAGCGAGCTTCCCGCGCGCACGGACGAGCTGCCCGCCGACCGGCCCCTGGTCCTGCACTGCGCGGGCGGCCACCGGTCGTCGATCGCGGCGAGCCTTCTGCGCCAGCGCGGCTTCACCGACGTCTCCGACATCCTCGGGGGCTACGCGGCCTGGGCCCTGTCGGCGGAGTCCGCCGAGGCCTGACGGCGGCACCGTACTGCGCGCGATCCGGGGCCCTGGGGCCCCGTACGCGCCCGAAAATACCCCCTAGGGTATTCGTTTCTGTATCCCTCACCCCTCTCCACAGGAGCCACGTATGACCGAGACGTCCTCGTCGATCACCCCCGCCGTCCTCCACGCGCTCGTCCGCGAAGGGCGCGCGCCACGCCTGCTCGATGTGCGGACGCCCGGCGAGTTCCGCAACGTGCACATCCCGGGCTCGTACAACGTGCCCCTCGCCACCCTGCGCGAGCACCGCGCCGAGCTGCTGTCCCACCTGGACGAGGAGGTCGTGCTCGTCTGTCGCTCCGGCGCCCGCGCCACCCAGGCCGAGAAGGCCCTCGCGGAGGCGGGTCTGCCCAACCTCCGGGTCCTCGAAGGCGGCATGAACGCCTGGGAGGCGGCCGGGGCCCCCGCCAACCGGGGCGCCGAGCGGTGGGACATGGAGCGCCAGGTCCGGCTCGTCGCCGGCTCCCTCGTGCTGGTCACCGGCCTCGTCGGCGTGTTCGTGCCCGGCGCGCACCTGATCGGCACCGCCGTCGGCGCCGGTCTGACCTACGCGGCCCTCAGCAACACCTGCGCCATGGGCGTCCTGCTCTCCAAGCTGCCCTACAACCGGGGGCCGCGCACCGACATCCGCACCGTCATCGCGGAACTGCGGAACACCCCGTGATCGCGCTCGTCGTCGCGGCGTCCCTGCTCGTCGGGGTCACCCTCGGCGTCCTAGGCGGCGGCGGCTCGATCCTGACCGTGCCCATCCTCGTCTACCTGGCGGGGCTGGATCCGAAGGAGGCCATCGCCACCTCCCTCTTCGTCGTGGGCGTCACCAGCCTCGCCGCGCTCGTGCCCCACGCGCGCGCCCGGCGGGTGCGCTGGCGGACCGGCCTCCTGTTCGGCGCCTTCAGCATGGCGGGCGCCTACGGCGGCGGACGGATCGCCGCGTTCGTGCCCGGTACGGCGCTCCTCATCGCGTTCGCCCTGATGATGCTCGCAACGGCGGTCGCGATGCTCCGCAAGTCGCGGCGCGCCGACGATCCGAAGCCGCCGCACCGGGAGCTGCCCCTCAAGCGCGTCGCGGTCGAGGGCCTGGTCGTCGGCGGGGTCACGGGCCTGGTCGGCTCGGGCGGCGGGTTCCTCGTGGTCCCGGCGCTCGTGCTCCTGGGCGGCCTGCCCATGGGCATAGCCGTCGGCACCTCGTTGCTGGTCATCGCGATGAACTCGTTCGCCGGTCTCGCCGGACACCTCGCGGACGTGCGGATCGACTGGGGCCTCGCCCTGATGGTGACCGCCGTGGCGGTGGCGGGCAGTGTCGTCGGCGGGCGGCTCGCGGGCCGCATACCGCAGCCCGTGCTGCGCAGGGCCTTCGGCTGGTTCGTCGTGGTGATGGGCGTCTTCGTCCTCAGTCAGCAGCTCGGTACCGGGCTGTGGGTGCACCCGGCGACCTGGGCCGTCCTGGGCGCGGGTCTGCTCGCCGCGACAGCCGTCCGCTTGCGGGCGAAAAGCAGCGGCTAGGGTGAATTAATACCCCTAGGGGTATCCTGATAGATGGGGGGTGAGAGTGGAGGAGGATCTCCGTGCAGGTGGAAGAAGGGGCCGTGCGCCCCGTGCTGAACCGGCTGCGCCGCGCCCAGGGGCAGCTCGCCGCCGTCATCGCGATGATCGAGGCCGGCCGTGACTGCAAGGACGTGGTGACCCAGCTCGCCGCCGTCTCCCGGGCCCTCGACCGGGCCGGGTTCAAGATCGTGGCGAGCGGGATGCGGCAGTGCCTCGCCGAGAGCGACGCCGACGCCCCGCCCATGTCGGAGGAGGAGCTGGAGAAGCTCTTTCTCGCCCTGGCGTGACCGCGGTGAAGGCGGCGGCCTGACCATCGGACCCCCGGATGCCGACTACGTACATCCGGGGGACGCTGGTCACCCCGAGCGCCCCACGGCGTGGTGACACACCATCACCCGATCGGCGGATTCCATGTGGTTGCGGGGCGGCGGCCCGAGGAGGCTCGAAGCAGCGTGCTCCGCCCGTACGGCGGGGGAGCGCACGGGGTAGGAACACCAGAAGGGAACACCGGCATGAGTCAGCAGACAGCACAGCCGTCAGGGCGACCCCGGGGCGGCCGGGGCACCGGCGGCTGGGTGGCCGGCGGGGTCGTGTTCGCGGCGGTGCTGATGCTGTGCAGCGGCATCCTCGGGGTGCTGGAGGGCATCGCCGCCGTCGCCGAGAACGACGTGTACACCCGGATCGGCTCGTACGTGTTCGAACTCAGCCTCACCAGCTGGGGCTGGATCCACATCGTCCTCGGCGCGCTCGTCGCCCTCACCGGCGCCGGCCTCCTGAAGGGCGCGACCTGGGCCCGCTTCGCGGGTCTGCTCCTCGCCTCCCTGAGCCTGCTCGCCCAGTTCCTCTTCCTGCCGTACGCGCCGTTCTGGTCGATCCTCGTGATGGCGATCGACGTGTTCGTGATCTGGGCCCTCGCGAGCAGCCTGGACGACCCGGGGAGCCGCACGACGGGCGCCTGAATCGGGCCTGTGTGCCCGTTCACAGCCACGGCGCGACCTCGCAGATACCCGGTTCCACCGAGCCGGCGCAGGTCCAGCCCGACTTGCGCCCGTTGCTCGGCAGGCTCCACGAGAGTTCGAAATGCTGCACGGGATGCGCGGGACGGCCCTCCGCCTTGAACGGCACGCCCTTGTCCAGGATCTCCAGCGGAGCGCTCGGGGGCGCCTCGCCCGCGACGCGGTAGGACGCCTTCAGCGTGAACGTGCAGGTCTCGTGCTGCGTGATGGCGTCGATCCGCAGGTTGGAGCCGGTCTGGTTCTGTCCGAGGGCGACCGACGCGCCCTGGAAGTAGGGCGTGCCCTGCCTGCCGCCCTCCTCGTCCTCGACCAGCAGGACCTTGCTGCGCCCGGAGAGGTCCAGCGCGAGGTTCTTCACCGGTGAATCGCCGGCCGGAGGGTAGCTCACCACGACCGCGGCGTCGGCGGGGACGCAGGTGACGGCGTCGGCGCTGATGTCGTCGATGTTCACGGGGGCGCTCTTCAGACTCTCCAGGCCCAGCCGGATGGAGGTGACGGTCCCACCGGTGGTGAAGTGCGGGGGCGTCTTCGACATCGCCGGCTGATACGCGAGCACCCGGCCGCCCAGCGGGCGGAGCAGCTCCCACACCTTCCGGGACGCCCCGCCGTCGTCGCCGTAACCGAGCCTGATCGCGGTCAACGCCCGTTGGGTCTCCGCCGACAGAGGCTTGTCCAGGACGATCTGCCACTCCCCGGGGAACGTGGCGGGGTCGTAGTCGCCCTGAGCCACGTAGGCGGTGCTGACCTCGACGGGCTGCCTCGCGCGGTCGACGGCCCGCTGCCCGTCGTCCTCGTGCCGAGCGGTGTCGACCGCGCTCACGTTGTCGAGCGAGTGCCCCACCCACCAGCCCGCCGCGCCCGCCACGAGCCCGCACGCGAGGGTCAGGGCGACGACCATGACGCGCCTGGGTCCGCGAAGCCCCACCACATGGGGGGCGATCACGGACGCGGCGTCGTCCGCGAGGGCGTCGGGCCAGGCGGGGGCGGGTGCCGGAACCGTCTCCGGTGGTGCCACCGGCGACGTCACCGGTGCCGGTGCCGGTGTCGGTGTCGGTGTCGGTGTCTGTGCCGGAGTCGAGCCGTTCGGTTCGGTCGGTGGAGTTGTCGTCATGTCGTCCCCCGGGTGCGTCAGGCCGCCGTATCGGACCTCAGATCGTGGCGTGAGGAGGGCGTGGCAGGGGGAGACTTGACCTGTTTGTGACGGTGGTCAGGCCGCCGCCACTCCCAGGAAGCGCAGCACGGCCAGTACGCGGCGGTGGTCGGCGTCCGCCCGGGGGAGGTCCAGTTTGGCCAGGATGCTGTTGATGTGCTTGGCGACGGCGCTCTCGCTGACGACGAGCTGGGTCGCGATGCCCGCGTTGGAGCGGCCCTCGGCCATCAGCGCGAGGACGTCGCGCTCGCGGGCCGTCAGGCGGTCCAGCGGGTCGCTGGCCCTGCGTACCAGCAACTGCGCCACGACCTGCGGGTCGAGCGCGGTGCCGCCGTCGGCGACCCGGCGCAGCGCGTCCACGAACTCCTCCACGTCCGCGACCCGTTGCTTCAGGAGGTAGCCGACCCCGCTCGTGTTGGTCGCGAGCAGTTCGGCCGCGTAGCGCTCCTCCACGTACTGGGAGAGCAGCAGGACGGCGGTCTCCGGCCGGTCCCGCCGGATGGACAGGGCGGCGCGCACCCCCTCGTCGGTGAAGCCGGGCGGCATCCGGACGTCCACGACGGCGAGGTCGGGCCGGTGCTCCTCGACGGCGGCCAGCAGCCCCCGCGCGTCCCCCGCCTCGGCCGCCACCTCGAAGCCGGCCATCTCCACCACCTTGACCAGGCCGATCCGCAGCAGCACGGAGTCCTCGGCGATCACGGCACGCCTCACGTCGGGCACGGCAACTCCACGCTCATCTGGGTCGGTCCCCCTACGGGGCTGCTCATCCGGAAAGTCCCGTCCACGGACCGCACGCGCTGCGCGAGCCCCCGCAGTCCGCTGCCCCTGGACGGATCGGCGCCGCCCACACCGTCGTCGGCGATCACCACCCGCAGTATCCCGCCAAGACGGGTGACGGTCACCTCCGCCCTGGTCGCCTCCCGCGCGTGCTTGGCGCAGTTGGTCAGCGCCTCGGAGACCACGAAGTAGGCGACGGCCTCGACGGCGGAGGCCGCCGACGGCTCGTGGGGCGGCAGTTCGACGCGCAGCCGCACCGGCAGCGGTGCGCGGGCCGCGAGTCCGGACAGGGCCGCGTCGAGGCCCCGTTCGTCGAGCACCGCCGGATGCAGCCCGCGCACCAGGTCGTTGAGCTCCTCGATCGCGTCCTTCGCCTCCTGGTGGGCCGCCTCGATCACGGCCCGCGCCTCGGGCGGCAGGTCCTTCAGCGTCGCCTTGGCGATCCCCAGGTTGAGCGCGAGCGACACCAGCCGCTGCTGGGCGCCGTCGTGCAGGTCCCGCTCGATCCGGCGCCGTTCGGCGTCCGCCGCGTCCACGGCCCCGGCGCGGCTCTCGGTGAGGTCGGCGACCCGCCGCGCCAGGTCCTCGCTGGTGTCGGGGCCGAGCAGCCGGGGCCCGAGGTGGGTCTCCATCCGCACGAGCGCCGAGGAGAGGGCGGGTACGGGGGCGAGGGCGCCGAGTCCGGCCAGCGTGACGTAGAGCGCCTGGGTGCTGTAGCCGCGGTGCTCGATCCGCCACTCCCAGGGCACCGCCCAGATCCACACGTACACCGTGGCGGCGGCCACCCCGGCCACCAGCAGCCCCAGCACCAGCACTTCGAGCGCGCCGAGGAGGAGGCCGGTGAAGCAGTGGTAGCCGGTCTGCCGCAGCGGTCGCCGCCACCCCGGGCGGGGGATGTCGATGCCGAGCAGCCGCCGGAAGCGCCAGATCTGGGCCACGGTCAGCGCGGGCACGGCGAGCACCGCGAGCACGACGACGGCCCCCAGGATCAGCGGCGCCTCGGCGTCGCCGCCGTTCACGATCTCCCACACGAGGCCGGCGGCCACGAACAGCAGGAAGCCCATGAGGAGATGGAACGGTATCCCCAGGGCGAGGAAGGACGTGTCTCGGGTCACGCGGGTCAGCGCGCGCCGCGTCCGGGGCGGGACCTTCATGATCCAACCGTACGTGCCGCCGCACGCCGCCCGGTATACGCCTGGTGCCCGCTCGGGGGGTATAGCCAGTGCCACCCCAAGTCGGACAGCGGTGCTACTGACCTGGGCGGGGCCGCCGAGGAGTGTGGAGCACGAGCCCGGACCGCCGGGTCCGTGACTCCCCGAAAGGCACCTGCCATGGCCCTCATCGCCGCCCAGCCCGCCACCGCCACCGCCACCGCGACCGACCGCCGCCGCGCCGCCGGGGCCCCGCCGCGCGCCGCCCGTTCGCGTCGCCGCCACGGCCGGGTCCTGCTCGGCGCGGGCCTGGTCCTGCTGCCCTGGCTCGGCTACCTGGCCGGTACCCTGCCGCCCGCCGAAGCGGCGGCGTGGGTCGCCCTCGACGCGCTGGAGGCGGCGGCACTCCTGACCGCCGGCGCCCGCCTCCTGACCGGTGACCCGCGCCACCGGGCCCCGGCGGGCGCGGCCGCCACCCTCCTCCTCGCCGACGCCTGCATCGACCTCGCGACCGCCGCCCCCGGCCCCGAACTGGCCACGGCCGTCGCCATGGCCGCACTCGCGGAACTCCCGCTGGCCGCCCTCTGTGTGACGCTGGCGGTCGGGAGCGCGGGCGCACAGCGCGTCACACCGTCTTGATGCCTCCGCCCTCGACCACGTAGTCGGCGCCGGTCACGCTGGCCGCGCGGTCCGAGGCGAGGAAGGCGACGACCGCCGCGACCTCCTCCGGCTCGACCATGCGCCCCGTGGTCATGCCCATCGCCGCGGGCACTCCGGCCAGGAACTCCCGGTGCCCGAGCCCCTGGGCCTCGGCGAGGCGGGCGCCGAAGCCGTCCTCGTCCTCCCACATGCCGGTACGGGTCGGGCCGGGCGTGACGGTGTTGACGCGCACGCCCTGCGGGCCGAACTCCTCGGCGAGCGCCTTGCCGAATGCGTTGAGGCCCGCCTTCGCGGCGGCGTACTCGATCGGACCGGTGCCGGGCAGGCGGGCGCTCATGGAAGAGATGTTCAGCACCGTGCCACGGCGCTCCAGGATGCTCGGGAGGAGGTGCCGGGTGACCCGTACGGAGCCGAACAGATTGACCTCGAAGCAGCGCGCCCACCGCCGGTCGTCGGTCCCGAGGAAGCCCTGGAGGGTGAACGCGTCTCCGCCGCCGAGGTTGTTGACCAGGATGTCCACCCCGCCGAGGTGTGCGAGGGCCTGCTCGCCCAGCGCCTCCGCCCCCTCCGGAGTGCTGAGGTCGGCCGCGACGGGATACGCGCCCGTCTCCTTGAACTCCGCCGTGACCGTGCGGGCCGCGCCCACCACGCGTACCCCTTCGGCAACGAGCTGCCGCGTGATGGCGAGGCCGACACCCCGGCCGGCTCCGGTGACGACGGCGGTCTTCCCGGTGAGATGGAGGTCCATGCGTTTCTCCCCACAGATACGAGTATTTGACTTACGGGTACAGAAGTAGGCCGAAAGGAAGGCGCCGCGGGAAGCGGCGCCGGATGTGTGGCGCGGGGCGGGTCCTAGATGGACGCCAGTGCCGCGTCGACGACCCGTCTGAGCTGGGTGTCGTCCTCGGCGGTCTTCGCCAGGACCCGCATGCCGATGACCGTGGCGAGCAGCCAGGAGGCCACGGCGGCCGCGTCCCGCCCGGCGTCGATCTCGCCGGCCCGCTGCCCGGCCTCGACCGTCGCCCGGAACGCGCCCTCGGTACGGGCGAACATCCCACGGACTGTCTCGGTCGTCCCGGCGTCCGAAGGGGCCGACTCGGCGGCGGTGTTGACCGCCATGCAGCCGCGCCGGTCCTCGTCGCCCAGGTCGAGCTCCACCAGGGCCTCCAGCGCGCCGCGCAGCCGGTCCTTCGCGGAGCCGGGGTGGTCGAGCAGCGCCTCCAGCCACGCGGCCTGCGAGTCGCGGTAGCGGGCGAGCGCCCGCTCGAACAGGGCGTGCTTGCTGCCGAAGGCGTTGTACAGACTGCCCTTGCCGATGCCGATCTCGTCCACGAGATCCTGCGGCGTCGTCCCCGCGTACCCCTTGCGCCAGAACACGCCCATCGCGCGCTCCACCGCCACGTCCGGATCGAACTGCTTCGGTCTGCCCATGGGGCGAAGGTAGCACTATTCTGTACCTGTGGGTCAAGTAAGAATGACGGGGGCGGCCCCGGCGAGGTACGAAGTCCCTGTGAACGAAGAGACCCCTGAGGCGACCGTCCGCGTGTTCATCGCGCTCGCCCCGCCCGACGACGCGAAGGACCAGCTGGAGCGGGAGCTGCTGCCCGCCTACGAGGCGTACCCCCGCATGCGCTGGAACCGCATCGAGGACTGGCACATCACCCTCGCCTTCCTCGGGGAGCTCCCCGTCACGGCCGTACCGCCCCTGCGGCGCCCGCTCGCGGAACTCGCGGCGGCCCGCGGCCCGCTGCGGCTCGCCCTGCGCGGCGGCGGCCACTTCGACGAGCGGGTCCTGTGGAGCGGCATCGACGGCGACCTGGAGGGGCTGCACCGACTGGCGGGGGACGTGCGCGCCGTGGTGAGGGAGTGCGGCATCCCCTACGAGGGGCGCCCCCTGCGCCCCCACCTGACCCTCGCCCGGGCCCGCCGCGACGACCCGTCGAGCGTGGTCGAGACGGCCGCCGCCCTCGCGGGTTTCCAGGGCCGCGCCTGGCACACCGACCGTCTCCACCTGGTCGGCAGCAACTTCGGGCGCGGACCGGGGCCGATCCGCTACCGGGACATCGAAGCCTGGCCACTGGGCTGTGGATACTGATGTGCGATTGTCGGACGCCCGTGATAGTCACTACTCCACCGGGCGGGTGATCGATGACCTGCCCGTTCGATCATGGCAAGGGGTGGGGACATGGCGTTGCTCCGTGACTGGGGGCTCACGCTGGGGAAATGGGCCGGCCGGCCCGGTGTGAAGGTGCAGCGGGACTCCGGTGACCCCGATGTCCAGCGGGTACGCGATGCCGCCGAGGCCGGGGACTGGGCGGCGGTGCGTGCCGTGCTGGAGGCCCGGCCCGAGAGCGAGGACCGGACGGAGCTCCTGTGGGCCGTCGGTGACACCGCGGGGGTGGAGCGGTGGATCGCGCCCGTGCTCGAAGCGGAGCCGGACGCCCCGCTGCCGCTGCTCGTGGCGGGCATCCGGCACATCAGCTGGGGCTGGGAGGCCCGGACCGACGCCCTGGCCAAGCACGTGTCCCGCGAGCAGTTCGACGTGTTCCACGCGCGGCTGCGCACGGCCGAGCAGTGGCTGTACGAGGTCGCCGAGCGCGAGCCCGGCTGGTCCTCGCCCTGGTACGGCCTCCAGATCACCGGCCGCGGGCTCGAAGTCGGGCCGGCCACCGCGCGCCGCCGCTTCGAGGCGACGGTGCGGCGCGCCCCGCACCACCTGGGCGCCCACCAGCAGCAGTTGCAGCAGGTGTGCGCCAAGTGGAGCGGATCGCACGACGAGATGCACGCCTTCGCGCGGACGGCGGCTCTCGGGGCGCCCGGCGGCACGCTGCTCGGGCAGCTTGTCCCGTACGCGCACATCGAGCACTGGCTCGCCCTCGACAGCGGGGCGGACGCCGCCTACATACGCCGGCCCGAGGTGGCCGCGTCCCTGCGGGAGGCCGCCGACCACTCGTACCGGCACCCGGACTTCCAGCGCGGGCGGGGCTGGCTCCAGCTGGTCAACACCTTCGCCATGGCCTTCTCGCTGGCAGGGGAACGTAACGGAGCACGCGAGTGCTTCGAGGCGGCCGACGGGCGGGTCACCGAGTCGCCCTGGTACTACCTCGACGGCGACGACCCGGCCGCGGCCTACCGGAAGATGCGTTCCGTAGCCGGGCGCTGACCTCCGGCCGAGCACCGCCCGTCCGCCGGGCCGGGCCGGCGCCGCTTCTGGACCACTTGTCCGTGGCTTCGGCCTGTGACGCGGTGGCCCAATGGGCGAGCGGCCCAGCGGCCGATCGGCGCCGAGCGACCCGACCGGCCCGGTGCCGCGCAAGCCGTTCCGGTGCCGACCGACCGACCTGACCGACCGGGCCGACCGGGCCGGCGACTCGGCCGACCCGACCGGCCCCCACCGCGGCCCCGCGCCCGAGCGACCGACGAGACCGACGCGACCGTGACCGTACGCCGCCCATCTCCCGGGCCCCGGCCCCGCCCCGTACCCCCGCCTACTCTCCCGCCCTCCCGCCCGCCCCGCCCTCCCGCGCGGGCGCGCCCAGCGAAGGACTTCGAGCGTTGTCCCCTTCCGGTTCCGGTTCCGAGACCGCACACACCTTCCAGGTCGACCTGCGCGGCCTGGTCGACCTGCTCTCCCACCACCTCTACTCCAGCCCCCGCGTCTACCTGCGCGAGCTGCTCCAGAACGCCGTCGACGCCATCACCGCCCGGCAGGCGCTCGACCCCGCCGCGCCCGGCACCATCACCGTGCGCACCGGCGACACCCTGACCGTCACGGACACCGGCGTCGGCCTGACCGAGGCCGATGTCCACAGATTCCTCGCCACCATCGGGCGCAGCTCCAAGCGGACCCCCGACGGCGCCCTCGACGGGGCCGGGCTCGACGCCGCGCGCGGGGAGTTCATCGGGCAGTTCGGCATCGGCCTGCTCGCCTGTTTCGTCGTCGCCGACGAGATCACGGTGCACACCAGGTCCGCGGCCGACCCGTCCGCGCCCGCCGTCGAATGGCGCGGCCACTCCGACGGCCGCTACACCATCCGCACGCTGCCCGCCTCCGCCGTGCCCGAGCCCGGCACCACCGTGCGGCTCGTCCCGCGCGCCGACAACGCGGAGTGGACGAGCCCCGAACGCGTCGTCGACCTGGCCCGGCACTACGGCGGGCTGCTGCGGCACGAGGTCACCGTCGTCGGACCGCGCGGCGAGGCCCACCGGGTCAACGAGACGCCGCCGTGGGACCGTACCCACCGCTCCCCGCTGGCCCGCCGCGAAGCGCTCGCCGAGTACGGCCGCACCCTCTTCGGCTTCACCCCGCTCGACACCATCGATCTCGACCTCCCGGCGGCGGGCCTGCGCGGTGTCGCCTACGTCCTGCCCACCGCCGTGAGCCCGGCCGAGCGCGCCGGCCACCGCGTCCACCTCAAGGGCATGCTGCTCACCGACCAGGCGCCCGAACTGCTGCCGGACTGGGCGTTCTTCGTCCGCTGCGTCGTCGACACCACCAGCCTGCGGCCCACCGCCTCCCGGGAAGCGCTGTACGAGGACGGCACGCTGTCCGCCGTACGCGACGCCCTCGGCGACCGGATCCGTGACTGGCTCACCGGGCTCGCCGCCAGCGACCCGGCCCTGCTGCACCGGTTCATCGACACCCACCACCTCGCCGTCAAGGCCCTCGCCCGTTACGACGACGAGCTGCTCCGCATCGTGCTGCCGTGGCTGCCGTTCGAGACCACCGACGGCAACGTCACCCTGGAGGAGTTCGCGCGGACCCACCCGACCCTCCTGGTCACCCGGAGCGTCGAGGAGTTCCGCCAGGTCGCCCCGATCGCCTCGGCCGCAGGCCTGGGCGTCGTCAACGGCGGCTACACCTACGACCGCGACCTGGTGCACCGGCTGCCCGAGATCCGGCCCGGCACGACGGTCACCGACCTCGACCCGGCCACGGTCACCGCCCACCTCGACGCCGTGGACCCGACCGCCGAACTGCGCGCGGCGGCCTTCCTCGCCGTCGCCCGGGAGACCGTCGGTGTCCACGACTGCGACGTCGTCCTGCGCGACTTCCAGCCCGTCACCGCCCCCGCGCTGCTCCTCGACAACCGCGAGGCCCGCCACGAGCGGACCCGCTCGAACCTCGCGGCCGAGAGCGACGGACTGTGGGCCGACATCCTCGGCTCCCTGCGCCACGAGACGCCCCGCGCGCAGCTCGTCCTGAACCACCTCAACCCGCTGGTCCGGCAGGCGATCACGATCGCCGAGCGCGGCCTCGCCGTCACCACCGCCGAGGCCCTCTACGGCCAGGCCCTGCTGCTCAGCCGCCGCCCCCTGAAGGCGAGCGAGAGCGCCCTGCTCAACCGGGCGTTCATCGGGCTGCTCACCCACGCCATGCACCACCCCGGCACGGACGCCCCCGGCACCGAGCCCCGGAAGGAGATCTAGATGCTGGACACGCCCGAGGCCGTGCTCGAAGCGCTGCGCGAGAACCACGACCGCCCCCACGGGCTCCACCGCACCGTCACCGCGGAGGAGCTCGTCGAGGCCGCCGAGCCGTTCGACAAGCCCGACGTGCTCGTCACCGCCCTCCTGGAGCTGATGACGGCGTACGAGTACACCGGCGAACACCGCAAGTCGCCCGTCGCCTTCGCCCGGCTGCTCCAGCTGTGGGACACCGCGCCCGAGTCCTTCAGCCAGTGGGAGGCCCACCAGGTCTTCTGGCGCTTCAAGTGGGTGACCACCTCCCTCCTCCAGGTCCCCGAGGTGCCGCTGGCCACCGTGCACGGCTGGATCGACCGGATGCGCTCCCGCTACGAGGCGGCCGAGCACGGCATGCAGCCGGTGGCGGCCATGCGCTACCACGTGGCCGAACACACCGGCACCGGCGTCGCCGACGCGTACGACCTGTGGGCGACCCGGAGCCGTACGGAGCTGAGCGACTGCGAGGCCTGCGAGACCCGGCACTTCGCCTGGCACCAGGTGCTGGAGGGCGACGACGAGAGCGCCCTCGACACCTGGGCGCCCGTCCTCGCCGGTGCGCAGGAGTGCAGCGACGAACCGCAGGCGAGCCAGGCCCGCGCCCTGCTCCCGATGCTGCGCGAGGGCCGCGCCGACGAGGCCCGCTCGCATCACCTCACCGGATACCGGAAGGTCCGCGGCAACACCGGCATGCAGGAGGAGGTCGGCCTCCACCTGGAGTTCTGCGCCCTGTCGCGCAACGAGGGCCGCGGCCTGGAGATCCTCGCCGAGAACCGCCCCCTGTTCGAGGCGACCGGCGCCCCGCTCGCCCACCTCGGCTTCCTCACCGGTGTGGAGATGCTGCTCGCCCCGCTGGTCGAGGACGGTCACGCCGGGACCCCGGTGGCCGGACCGCCCGGCCGGAACTGGACGGCGGGCGAACTCCTCGGCCACGTCCGCTCCGAGGCCGGCGCGCTGGCGTCGGCCTTCGACGGGCGCAACGGCACCACGGCCGTCGGCGGCCTGCGCGCCCGGCGCCTCGCCCAGCGGCCCCCGGTCGACGAGCCGCTGCCGCTGGGCCTGCGGGCGCCCGCCGCCCGTGGCCCGGTGGCGACCACCCCGGCCCCCAAGGCCGTCGTCGCGGCGCTTCCGGAGGACTTCCTCGCCCTCGTGGGCGAGGCGCGCCGCCTGGAGCGCGAAGGCCACCCCACCGCGGACCGGCTGTGGACCGCTGTCGAGGAGCGACTCGCCGACGGCAGCGCCACGCACGACGACCGGCTCGGCCCGGAGGACCTGCTGCGCGCGGAGCTCGCCGATCAGAAGGCCTCCCAGCTCGGCACGGCCGACCACAACGACGAGGCCGTCGCGGAGATGGAGCGGGCCGCCGAGCTGTTCGAGCGCGTCGGCATGCCCTGGCACGCGCTGTCCGCCCGGGCACGCGCCGTGGCGTGGGGGACCGGCCCCGAGGAGGCCGAGGCGAACAGGGACGCGGTACGGGCCCGCCTCGACGGGTTCCTGCGCGACGCGGAACGCCTCATGACCGAGGCTCCGCTCTCCGGCGAGACGCCCGGCGCGGGGGAGACGGCCTCCGGGGCAGACGTGGGCGAGCAGCGTGCCCGTGAGTACCTCATCGTGCTGAACGCCAGCGCGTTCGGCGCCTACTGCGACGCCGCGCGCCGACTGCCGGAGCCGCCCGACGCCGCCCTGGAGCGGTTCGAGGAGCGCGCCCAGGCCCTCGTGGCGGAGGCGGAGCGCCTGTCCGTCCTCCACCAGCGGGCCAACGCGCGCCAGTACTTCGCGGACCTGTACGGCCGACGCGGCGATCTCGCCCGGGCCGAGTCGGAACTGCGGGCGGCCCTGGAGGACATCGAGACCTCCGGGCGCCCCTGGCGCGGCTCGCGTCCGCGGGCCCTGCTCGCCCAGTTCCTCATGGCCAAGGGCGAGCCGGCCGAAGCGGTGGAGCTGCTGCACCAGGCCATCGCCGACGCCGTACGACACGACGACACCACCTTCCCGCTGGCCCCCACGTACGCCCTGCTCGGGCACGCCGTCTCCCACCTCGGCGACTCCACGGGCGCCGTGCGCCACCTGTCCGAGGCCGCCGCGCGCTACGACCAGGAGAACGAGCACACCCAGGCCACCGAGACCCGGCTCCAGCTCGCCGACGTCCTCACGGAAAGCGGCCGGCAGGCCGACGCCGTCGCCGTGCTCGAATCCGTCCTGTCCGACGGGACGGCGTCCGACCTCGACGACCGCGCCCTCGCACAGGCGCGCCTCAACCTGGCGCGCGGGCTGCGGGAGCTGGAGGAGTACCTGGCCGCGGCCACGGAGTTCCTGCGCCTTGCGGACCTCGTGGCGGCGTGGGAGGAGGACCGGCACCTCCACACGCTGGTCGCCGCGGAAGCCGCCACCACCCTGGCCATGGCCGACCGCTGGGACCAGGCGGCCACGGCGTACCAGCGGGCCCTGACGGCGCACGCCGAGGCGCCGAACCCGCCCCTGATCACCGACATGATGCGGGAGTTCGCCCGCCTGACGATGATCGCCAGGGAGTCCGAGGGCGTCGAGGCGGCCCTGGACCACCTGGCCCAGGCCGACGCCGTCATCGCCGCCACCCTGGCGGAGGCGGACGGGGACTTCCCCGGCTGGTACGAGAAGGGCGCCGTCCACTACCGCCGCGCCCTCGTCCTCACCGGGGCGCAGCGCTTCCCGGAGGCCCTGACCGAGGCGGAAGCCGCCATCGCCTCCCACGAACAGGGCGGGGAGCGCGGTGAGATGCCGCGCGCCGAGGCCGTCCGCGTCGCCGCCCTGATCGAGGGCAACGGCCTGGAGCGGCTCAACGACGCCATCACCCGCCTCACGACCGCCGCGGCCCGCTGCCGCGACGCGGGCCTCGACGAGGCGGCGCACATCCTCGACGCGCTGCGGCAGGAATTCCTGGCGCGCTAGCGGAAGGGCGGCCCGACGCGACAGGCGAGCGGGCCGCCCTCACGTCGCGGCGACTCCGCCGAGCGCCGCGACGGCGAGTCGTACGGCCCGGTCGGCGACGGCGTCGTAGTCGGCGCCGGCCTCCAGAGCGGTCGTCGCCGCGTTGACGAACCCCTGGAGGAGGCGCGCGGTCATCAGGGGCGCGTCGTCGCCGAGGTCCCGCAGGGCCGCGACGAGCGGGTCGAGGAGCGCCCGGTGCGCCTCGTCCGCGCCCGCGCGCAGGGCGGCGGCCTCCTGGTCGTCGGCGGTGGCACGGGCGATACGGTGCTCGCCGTCGCGGACCATCTCCAACTGGGCGGTCACATAGGCGGCGACCCGTTCCTGGGGGGAGTCGCCCGCGGCGGCGAGCGCGGCATGGATCCGCTCGGTCCAGCGCGGCGCCGCCTCCCGCACCACCTCGGTCAGCAGGTGCTGCCGGTCCGGGAAGTACTTGTAGACGCTGTTCCGGGCCAGCCCCGTACGACGGGCCACGGCCGCGAACGTCACCCGCGACGCGTCCCCCTCGGCGAGCAGCTCCCGCGCGGCGTCGAGCAGGGCGGCACGCTGCTGGGCGCGGTGGTCGGCGACCGTGGCAGCGTCGATCTTGGGCACGGGGCCAGTCTAGGCCTGTCACCGTCACCTCCGACGAGCGGCCCGCGACGGTGGCGCTCGCCGGGGACGTGGCGGGGCGGCGGATCCTGTTCTCGTCGTGGAGGTGCCGGAGCAGCGGCCCAGCGGCCCGGACGGCCGAGGCTGTGCCGGGTCAGAACCAGTGCAGGCAGTGTGGCGCCCGGTCGGAGTGGAAGAGGGTGTCGGCGCGGGCGGGTGCGTCCGCGTGGTGGGACCGGATGCGTCCGGCGCGGACGAGGGTGCTCGGGGTGGTGCCGCCGAGGTAGATCGCGCCCAGGTCGTCCACGTCCAGGGACAGGTCGGGCTCGCGGTCCGTCGGGACGCAGTCGGCCCTGCCGTCGCGCACGGTCAGCAGGTGGCGGCCGTGCTCGCCGAGGAACGGGTCGGTGACGTCGAGGACGAGCTCGCCGTCGGCGGACCAGCCGCGCGCGGTCAGCGCGCGGGGGACGTCCAGGAGCCGGACCCACAGCCAGTCGGTCTCCTCGCTGAGCCGGCCCGCGCGGAAGTCCGCGAGCCGCCATCGCAGCGGGTGCTCGTCCGGGAGGTGCTTGAAGACGACCTGGTCGACCAGGTCGTGGCCGAGCACGAACCGGGCCAGCGCCGTGAAGACGGCGTCGTCGTCGGCGATGGTCTCGTCGACCGTCAGGGTGTTCGCCTCGCCGATCGAGTAGCTCGCGTACCCGTCGGGGACACCGGCCGCGTCCCGGTGGACGGCGACGTAACGCGGCGTCCGGGAGATCGGCGGCTGCCCCGCGCCCAGGGCCCACCAGCGGGGCGGACGGGACAGCGCGCCGGGCTGCGCGCGCCGGTAGCGGTCGTAGACGGCCTCAAGGACGTCCCCGCACTCGGCACGGCGCAGGACCTCGACCGAGCCGGTGTCCTCCGCCGCCACGCCCGCCCGCCGCGGGGCGAAGGCCGCCCGGTGGCGCGCCACCGTCAGCCGTCGTGTGTACGTCGCGGGGCCGTAGCCGAACCGGCCGTAGATCGTGGCCTCCGAGGCCAGCAGCACGGAGAGGAACTCCCCTCGGGCGCGCAGCTCGGTGAGCTGATGCCGCATCATCGCGCTGAGCACGCCCCGGCGCCGATGCGAGGGAAGCACGCCGACGGCGGTCACCCCGGCGGCGGGGGCGAGGGCCCCGCCGGGCAGCGTGAGTTCGAAGGCGTACGTGCCGGCGGTGCCGACCGGGCGTCCGTCCGCCGCCAGGGCGAGCAGGCACCGGTCCATGTCCAGCGCGGCCCACCAGACCCCGCCGCCGTCCTCGGCCGGGGTTTCCGGGAAGCGCCCGAACGCGGCGTGGAGGGTGTCGACGAAGACCTCGTGGTCCTGGGCGGTCGTGGGACGGATGCGCATCGCTGCTGCTGCCTCTCCGGGACGCCTGCGGGGCAGGCCCTGGGCGCCACGGACCGCGGTGCCCCGGCACAGTGCACCGTCGCCCGGCGGGAAGATCAACCGATTTACGGCCGAGGCTATGTGTCCGGCCGCCCTCGCTCCTCGCTCGCTCACCCCCCACCTTAGGGACGCACCGTCGCCATCATCTATCTTAGGGACGCCTTGTCCCTATCTTCATCCCGGACTTCTGGAGGGAACCCGTGTTCCTCGCCCTGTTGGAACTGAAAGCGGCCCGGGGCCGCTTCCTGCTCATGGGCAGCGTGGTCGTACTCGTCGCCGCGCTCGTCGGCATCGTGTCCGGCTTCACCACCGGCCTGGGCGACGACACCGTCTCGGCCCTGCGCAGACTCCCCGCCACCCACATCGCCTTCGCGGCCGGCTCGGACTCCGACCAGTTCGCCCGCGGGCTGATCGACGCCCCCGCCGCCGACGGCTGGCGGAAGGAGAAGGCCGCCGAGGCCACCCCGCTCGGCGTCTCGATCACCCGGGGCACCACGAACCGGGGCGCCGAGGTCGACCTCGCCGCGTTCGGCGTCGAACCCGGCGCCTTCACCGACCCGGGCGCCGACGACGGCACACCCCTGGACCCGGCCGAACCCCTCGGCGTCGTCGTCTCCCGCCAGCTCGTCACCGAAGGCGTACGGATCGGCGACACCCTCGTCGTCGACCGCCTCGGGATCCGCCTGACCGTGGTCGGCGCGACGGGCCGCTCCTCGTACGGGCACGTCCCCGTCGCGTACGTCACGACGGACACCTGGCGCCGGATCCGCTTCACGGCCCCCGGCGCACAGGCGGCCCCCGCCGACCTCCCGCGCCAGTACAGCGCGATGGCCCTCCGGCTCTCCGAGGACGCGGACGGCACGACGCTCGCCGCGGCCGACCGCCGCCACGACACCGCGACCGTCCCGCTGGAGAAGGCCTTCGCGGCGGCCCCCGGCTACGAGGGCGAACGCCTGACCATGACCTCGATCCAGACCTTCCTCTTCCTCATCGCCCCGCTCGTCGTCGGCGCCTTCTTCGCCGTGTGGACCGTCCAGCGCACCCCCGAACTCGCCCTGCTGCGGGCCATGGGCGCCTCCCGGCGCCGCCTGCTCGGCCACACCCTCGGCCAGGCCGCCGTGGTCGTCGCCACCGGCACCGCGGCCGGCGCGGTCCTCGCCTCCGCCGTCGGCCTGCTCGTCGGCGAACAGGTGCCCTTCAGCCTCCCCGCGAGCACCCTCGCCACCACCATGGCCGCCGTGGCCCTGGTCGGCCTCGCGGGCTCCGCCCTCACCCTGCGACGCGTGACCACCGTCGACCCGATGACCATGCTGGGAGCCGCCCGATGAGTCTCCACCTCCACGACATCACCGTCACCCTGGGCCGGGGCGACTCCCGCACCACCGCCCTGAGCGGCGTCACCACGTCCTTCGGGCCCGGCGTCCTCACCGCGCTCGTCGGGCCCTCCGGCTCCGGCAAGTCCACCCTCCTCGCCGTCGCGGGCGCCCTGCTGCGCCCGGACCGCGGCCAGGTCCTCCTGAACGGCACCGACCTCGCCGCCCTCACCGACCGGGAACGCGCGCGGGCCCGCCGCGAACGCGTCGGCTACATGTTCCAGAGCGGCAACCTGCTCGCCGGACTCACCGCCGAGGAGCAGCTCCTCGCCGCGGCCTCCCTCGCGGGCCTCCCGCCCCGCACGCTCCGCGCCAGAACCCGCGAACTCCTCACCGAAGTGGGCCTCGCGCACCGCCTGGCGCACCGCCCCGACCAGCTCTCCGGCGGCGAGCGCCAGCGCGTCGCCCTCGCCCGCGCCCTCCTGCTCGAACCGGAGCTCCTCCTCGTCGACGAACCCACCGCCGCCGTCG
Organism: Streptomyces sp. NPDC094032; assembly: GCF_040303965.1. Taxonomy (NCBI): domain Bacteria; kingdom Bacillati; phylum Actinomycetota; class Actinomycetes; order Kitasatosporales; family Streptomycetaceae; genus Streptomyces; species Streptomyces sp. NPDC094032. Next base: position 34,471 of record NZ_JBEOUE010000024.1, read on the forward strand.
ACCGCACCCGCGCGGAGGACCTCACCACCCTGATCGCCCGCACCACCCGTCAGTACGGCTGCGTCACCGTCGTCGCCACCCACGACCCGGTCGTCACCGCCGCGGCGGACACCGTCCTCGACATGCCGGACCACGCGGCACCGGCCGCGACGCCCGCCTGATCCCGCGCAGGGCCGGCCGCGCGGCGGCGCGACCGGCCCTGCGCGGACCCGTGTCAGTAGGCGGCGAGCCCGCGGACGCCGGTGCTGTCGAACAGCAGCCAGAACTTGGTGCCGTCCTTGACGTCGGAGGCGGCCACCGTCCAGGTGTTGGCGGGCACCGGACGCCATTCGTTGCAGTAGTAGCCGCCGCTGGACGGGGCGAAGCAGGTCCTGACGCCGTCCTCCGTGGTCAGCTTGACGTTGATGTCGTTGCAGTTGGACGTGGTGTACGTGTAGCTGCCGCCGGGCCAATGCCCGTTGTCGTCGGTGCTGTTGATGGCCCTGGCGCTTCCGTAGCAGGACGTGGCCTGAGCGGACGCCGTGGGCGCGGGAGCGAGCAGGAGCCCGGCGGCGGCGGTGGCCGCCACCGCGAATGCCGTCGTCCTTCGTCTGTTCATGAGCCCTCCCCGGTAGTGCGCAGAGGGTTCTGCGCCGCTGGACGTCGCACAGGATGGCAGGAGAGGCGTGCGGCGGACAGGGTTCCGGCGCCGGAACTGGCCGACGCCCGGCCGCCACGTGAGAATGCCGCCATGACCGATACCCCGGCGACACCCGCAGACCCGAACGCCACCGCCCCGGACGCCTCTTCCGCCCCTGCCGTACGGGTCGAGCGGAACGGCCCGGTGACGACCGTCGTGCTGTCCCGGCCCGCCGCCCGCAACGCCGTGGACGGACCCACCGCCCGCCAACTCGCCGACGCCTTCCGCGCGTTCGAAGCGGACGACGAGGCCTCGGTGGCCGTGCTGTGGGGCGAGGACGGAACGTTCTGCGCGGGCGCCGACCTCAAGGCCATCGGCACGGACCGGGGGAACCGGGTGGCGCCCGACGGCGACGGCCCGATGGGCCCGACCCGGATGGAGCTGTCCAAGCCCGTCATCGCGGCCGTCGCGGGCCACGCCGTGGCCGGCGGGCTCGAACTCGCCCTCTGGTGCGACCTCCGGGTGGTCGAGGAGGACGCGGTCCTCGGCGTCTTCTGCCGCCGATGGGGGGTCCCGCTCATCGACGGCGGCACGGTCCGGCTGCCGAGGCTGATCGGCGAGAGCCGCGCCATGGACCTGATCCTGACCGGCCGGCCGGTACGGGCCTCGGAGGCGTACGAGATCGGGCTCGCCAACCGCCTCGTACCCCCGGGCCGGTCCCGCGCGGCGGCGGAGGAACTCGCCCTGGAGATCGCCGGGTTCCCCCAGCTCTGCCTCCGCCACGACCGGCTCTCGGTACGGGAACAGCACGGGCTGCCCGAGCCGGAGGCACTGGCGGCGGAGCTGCGGCACGGCATGGTGCCCCTGTCGGCGGGCGAGACCCTCTCGGGCGCCGCCCGCTTCGCGTCGGGGGCGGGACGGCACGGGTCGTTCAGCGGCTGAGCGCCGTCGGGCCCTGCCGCCACTCCTGGACGAGCAGCCCGAGCAGCACCTCGTCCAGGAACTCGCCCATCACCCAGGCCGAGGAGCGCAGCACGCCCTCACGGACGAAGCCGCCGCGCTCGGCGACGCGGAGCATCGGGGCGTTGTCCGCCAGCGTCTCGATCTGCAGCCGCCGCAGACCCCGCACGACGAACCCGTAATGGCAGAGCACGTCGACCACGTCGGACCCGTACCCCTTGCCGCGGTACGAGGGGCGCAACGCGACGCCGAGGTGCGCGTTCCGGTTGTGGGTGTCGATGCCCCAGAGCTCCGCGCTCCCGACGAGCGTGCCGCCGTCCAGCTCCACCACGGAGAACGCGACGGTCCGCTCGTGCGTGTCGTCCACGACGAGCCGCGGGTCCTTCGTGTCCGGCGCCAGCGGCCGCCACGGCCCGATCTCGGTCCGCGAGGCATTGACGACGTCGTCGAAGAGCTCGGTCCGCAGGATCGGAATGTCTTCCTCGTGCCGGGCCCGCAGCCCGATTCTGTCCCCTCGAAGCATGCCCGATTCCTATCGGACCGAGCCGGACGGCGGCAATCGAATTAGGGGGTGAGGGCCGCCTGGGGATACTCGCCCCATGACGAACACCCCGTGGCAATCCCAGCCCTTCAGCACGCTGAAGATCCGTGTGGCGGCCCTGGTCTACTGCGGCGACGACGTCGCCCTCCTGCGCCGTGACCGCCCCGACTCCGTGCACTACACGCCCATCGGCGGCAACGTCGAACCCGGCGAGGACCTCAGGGCCGCTCTCGCCCGCGAGTTGTGGGAGGAACTCGGACTGGACATCTCCCATGCCGACGGCGGCGAACTGCTCTGGATGGTCGACCAGCGGGTCAGCCGCCCCGGTCCGACCCCACCCCCGCGCAAGCTGCACCTCATCCACCGGCTTCGTGTCACCCCGGAAGTCCGTTCCACCCTGGCCACCGAGGAGCGCGACGAACAGCCCGACGGCAGCCACGAGACCGGTCACATCGAGTGGATCGCCCACCAGGACACCCGCGACCTGCCGATCTTTCCGCCCCTGGGCCCCCACCTGGCCCGGCTCGGCCCCCGTACCCCCGTCACCGACGCCGCCCTCCCGGCCGTCACGGACGACAACTACCGGTGGGTGTAGGGGGCAGGGGCCTGGTGAAGGGCGAGGGTCCCCTTACGGGTGGTCTTCGAGGAATCGGCGGGTCGGCGCCCGCTCGTCGCTCTACGGTGCGCTCAAGGCCGCGCTGCCGATCGCGGTCACGGAGGAGGATCCTGTGTCATCGCCCTGCGACCCCAAGTACGCTCCCGCCGGTGATGTGGGCGGGGCGCTGATGGTGATCGACTCCCGGCTCAAGTCGGTCTATGCGGAGAGGACTCAACCTGATCCCGAACAGCGGCGGCTGATCCAGCAGTTCACCGCGTCGTTGGGGCCGACCGAGGTGCACGAGCTGTTGGACGGCACCTGCACGGTCATCTTCATGTTCATGAAGTGGCTGCGGCAGGCGCACGAGGAGCACGGCAAGGACGTCATCGAGTACGTGGTGCCCGGCGTCGTGACCGCGATGCGCTCGATGCCCAAGAGCGTGCGCGCCGAGGCGATCCCGACCATGGCCGGACTCGTCGTCGCGGCCGGCACCGGCCTGAGCCCCAGCCTCTGGCGCAAGCAGTACGGGGAGTGGACCAGCGACGAGATGAACCCGCTGGAGGCCACCGCCTTCCTCCTCGCGGAGCACATCAACCGCATCGCCGACGACCGGGAGTTCGCCACCCGCCTGATCGCCGACGCGCTGTCCCGGGTGGACCAGGGCTGACGCGGCGGGGGCCCCGCACGGTCAGGAGAGCAGGGCGCGCCAGCGGTCGGCCGACTCCATCATGTCCCGGACGACCTGCTGGAGGAAGGTGCCCCCGCGGGCCAGCCGCTGCCCCGCCGGCCGGTCGTGCCCGAGGGTCTCCGCCGCCGTGATCGCGGCCTGCGCCACTTCGAGCGTCTGCCGTGAGCTGATCAGGATCGAGTGGTACCAGGCGTCGTCGTCGATCACGTACACGTCGTGCCGTTGTCGCGGATCGCGCTCGCGGCGCGCGTATCCGTGCTGGACGAGGAAGTTGACGGCGACGGATACGGAGGCCGGGCTGACCCGCAGTCTGCGGGTGAGCTCGGCCGCCGTGCGTCTGCCGTCGTCGGACATCAGCAGGTCCACGTGGACGCGGGCCGTCATCCTCGGCATCCCCGACCTGACGGCCAGTTCGATGATCTCCTCGTGGATCTCCTCGTGGATCTCCTTGTGAGGGTCGAGGGCCGTGTCGGCGGCTCCCTCCGCACCGCCCGCGTACGGGAGCGCCGGCGTGCTGCGCCGTGCCCGTTGCGTCGTCACCTCGTGGGCCTGCTGCGGCCGGTAGCCGCCCGGGCCCCCGTTGCGCGTGACCTCCCGGCTGATCGTCGACGTCGGCCGGCCGAGCCTCCTGGCGATCTCGGCGTACGAGAGCCCGCCGGCCAGCCCGGCCGCGATCCGATGACGTTCCTGCTGGGTCAACCGTCCTCCTGGCATCCGCTCAGTATTGCCTTCGCGGCTCCTCATTGCAACGCTGTGTTGCATTCGAACGCAGCGTCATTGCATCAATTTGGCGCCATTGACCTGTGATTACTTCCTCAGTCGATTGACCGATTTCTGAACGCAACGTAGCGTTCGAGAAGTGTCAAACACGTGATCGTGATGTCGTGAGATGAGGAATGGTCATGAGCGAGTCCCTCCACACCGTCGCATCGCTCCCTACGGAGCGTCCGGCCGGCTGTCCGTTCGACCCGCCCGCGGAGCTCACCGAGGCCCGCCGGCACGGCCCCATCAGCCGCTACACCCACCCCGGCGGCAAGCCCGGCTGGATGATCACCGGACACGACCTGGTCAGGTCGGTCCTCGCGGACCCGCGCTTCAGCGCCCGCAAGGAGCTCATGAACGTGATCGACTTCCAGCTTCCCCCGGCGCCGCCCGGCGAGTTCCTCCTCATGGACGACCCGCAGCACAGCCGCTACCGCAAGCCCCTGGTCGGCAGGTTCACCGCACGGCGGATGCGGCTGCTCACCGAGCGCATCGAGCAGATCACCACCGACTGCCTCGACGCCATGGAGCGCACCGGCCCGCCGGCCGACCTGGTGACCGCGTTCGCCAAGCCCATCCCCACCATCATCATCTGCGAGCTGCTGGGCGTGCCCTACGAGGACCGCGCCTCCTTCCAGGAGCAGATCGACACGTTCATGAGCGGAGGGACGAGCGACGAGGAACTGATCGCCGCCTACACCGCGACCCAGGAGTACCTGGCCGCACTCGTGGCCGCCAAGCGCGCACAGCCCACCGACGACGTCCTCAGCGAGCTCACCGACAGCGACCTCAGCGACGAGGAGCTGAAGGGGATCAGCCTGATCCTGCTGGCCGCCGGGTTCGACACCACGGCGAACATGCTCTCCCTCGGCACCTTCGCCCTCCTGGAGAACCCGGCCCAACTCGCCGCCCTGCGCGCCGACCCGTCGCTCGTCGACGGCGCCGTGGAGGAACTGCTGCGGTACCTGAGCGTCGCCAAGACGTTCATGCGTACGGCGCTGGTCGACGTCGAGCTGGGCGGCCAGACCATCGAGGCCGGGACCACGGTCGTCCTCTCCTACCACACCGCCAACCGCGACCCCGAGCGCTACGCCGACCCCCACGTCCTCGACCTGCGCAGGAACTCCGGCGGCCACCTGGCCTTCGGCCACGGCGTCCACCTGTGCCTGGGCGCCCAACTGGCCCGCGTCGAGATGCGCGTCGCGTTCTCCGCGCTGCTGCGCCGCTTCCCCACCCTGCGCCTCGCCGTACCGGCCGAAGAGGTCGCCCTGCGCCCGGAGACGGCGGACATCTACGGAGTGAAGAGCCTCCCGGTCACCTGGGACGCGTGACCGGAGCGGGAGCCGGAGCCGGAGCCGGATCCGAAGCCGGATCCGAAGCCGAAGCCGGAGACCCGGCCCCGCATGAGTCGACGTACGGAACGCCGGGCAGCAACGCCCGCCACTCCGCGCGCGAAAGCCCCGCCCCGCCGACCCGGCGGCAGACGGCCTCGGCCATCCGCTCCGGGGCGAGGGGATGTGCCTGGGGCGGCGTACGGTCGCCCGCCGTGCGCAGCACGGCGCCGTCGGGATCGAAGGCCAACGCCAGGATCCTGTCCCCGGGCGTGGGCAGGGGCGCGCCGATCCGCTGGTGGGACGAGGTGTCCCAGAGCTGGAGCGTCCCCTCGTCCCCCGCCACGGCGAGCACGCGGCCGTCGGCGGAGAAGGCGAGGGCGGAGACGAACTCGTACGGATTCCTCTCCTCGCCCGGCAGCACACCCAGGCGTCGGCCGAGCCGCCCGTCCCAGAGGGCGACCCGCCCGGAGGCGTCCCCCACGGCCAGGAGCGCGCCGTCCGGACTGAAGGCCAGCGCGGTGGCCTTGCCCGGGCTCCGGGTGCTCGGCAGGAGCGTGCCCCCGGGCATGCGGTAGGCCTGCCCCCGCGCCGTCACCAGCACACTGCCGTCCGGGTGCAGCGCCACCCGCCCGAAGCCGTCGGTCAGAGTGGTCCTCGTCCACCCGCGCCGCGGATCCCGTACGCGGGCGGGGGCGGCGTCCGGGCCCGGCGGGCTGGACACGAGCAGGGACTCGCCGTCGGCGCCGAACGCGACGTACGCCCAGGGCTCGGGGCCCAGTTCGCGCCCACCGAGCAGCGAGCGGACCCGACGCTGCCGTACGTCGTAGACGCTGAGCCGCGGCGGCTGCGCCAGCCCCGCCCCGTACGCGAGACGCCGCCCCGTCGCGTCGAAGGCCAAGGTGACGCCGCACTCCTCCGCCATCGGCCAGACCTCGGGCAGCCGGCAGGCGACGGTGCCGGGCTCCGCCAGCGGCTTCCCGGTGCGCGGGTCGAGGAGGCGGAAGCGGACCTGGTCCCCCTCTCCCCGCGCGGTGGCGAGCGCGCCGCCGTCCGCCGTGAACGCCGCCGCGACGGCCGTGGCGTCCTCCCACCGGCCTGCGAGCGCCTCGCCCAGGGCGAGCGTGTGGACCGTGGGACCCCATGAGCCCTCGGGGCCGCCGAGGTAGCGGACCACACCGGCGCGCGTGTCGAGCCGCAGGTCCTTGACGACCTCGCCGACCAGCCGGTGCCGGAAGACGGGCAGCGGAGCACCCAGCCGCCACACCAGGAGATCCCGCCCGTCCGAGGCGGCCAGGAAGGCACCGCCCGGGGCGAGTTCGGCGGTCTCCAGACCCGGGTGCTCGACTCGCGGCAGCTCCCTGCCGGAGGCCAGCTCCCAGGCGCGGTGACCCGTGTCCCCGATCAGGCCCAGATAGCGGCCGTCGGCCGAGAACGCGACACGCTCCTGGAAACACTGCCGAAGCGTGACCTCCGGCAGCCACGGCGCGGAGACCCGGCGCCGCCGCCCCACGTCCCACAGCTGAAGCCGCTCGCCGGGCACACAGAGGGCCACATGACGGTCGTCCGGGCTGACGACGGCGTCGGCGAGCGCGGTGCCGGCGGAGAGGGAGGACTGGCGGCGGTCCTTCGCTTGCTGGTTGCGCAGCGCGGTGAGGTGCTGCCACTGGAGGGTTTCGGAAGGTGCCGCGTCGTTCGGAGGGTTGGTCGGCGGGTTGGCTGGCGGGTTGGTCGGAGGGTTGGCCGGTGGGGTGCTCGGAGGAGTGTTCGGGGGAGCGGAGGGTGGGGTGCTCGTGCGGTCGGTCGACGGGGCGTGCGAGGGGGCGCTGGATGGGACGCGTGACGGGCCGCGTCCCGTGCTCTCCCCGACCGTCAGCTCCAGCAGAGGCCGCAGCGCCTTCAGATCCCACAGCCTTACGCGAAAGCCGTCGAGGGTGGTGTCGTACGCGAGCAGGCTCCGCCCGCCGGCCCCCATCTCCACGCCCGCCCCCGCCACGATGGGTGTGCTCAGGAGGCTTCCGCTGTCCAGGTCCCGGACCCCGACCCGGCCGTCGGCGCCGAACTCGGGCAACCAGCGCGCGCCCGCCTGCGGGAAGGCCACGTCGCCTGCCGCCCTTCCCAGGCCCGGCGCGCCGCCCGTGCAGCGGCGGCCCGCGACGTCCCACCAGGTGACCTGCTCGGCGCCGACGCTGATCAGGGTGCGCCCGTCGCCGCTGAGACGGCGCATGGTCCCGGCGTCGCCGTCGGGGTCGGTGAAGACGTCCTGCTCCCGCTGCACCATGGCGCCCAACAGGGCCGAACGTGTCTCGGGCAGGTCGGCGACCCGCCAGGCGGCGAGACCGACCCGCATCGCCTGCCGAGGATCGCTCGCCCGGAGGCTGGACGCGACGCCCGCGATGCGCCGGGCCTCGGCCTCGACATGGCGGCGGTCCGCCGCGCGGTTCTGCTGCCAGGCGATGAGCGAGGCGATGAGGCTCAGGACGAGCAGCACCGACCCGACGCCCGCCCGGGCGCGCCGCGCCCGTCGATCGCGGCGGCGCGCGGCCGCCGACACGGTGAGGAAGGCGCCCTCCGACGGGGTCAGACCGGCGCCGCCGCCCAGCTGCTGCTCGGCGTCGGCCAGCCGTACGCCCCGGTACAGGGCGCCCGGGTCCCGCCCGAGCGCCTCCCAGGCGTCGGCCGCCTCGGTGAGCCGGCGCAGCGTGCGAAGCCGTTCGCGGTCCTCGTCGAGCCAGCCGCGGAGGCGGGGCCAGGCGGCCAGGACGGCCTCGTGGGCCAGATCCACGGTGTCGTCGTCGAGCGTGATCAGGCGGGCCCGGGCGAGCCGTTCGAGGACGAGCGCCGTCTCGTCGCCGTCGCCGTCGCGGTCGCCGCCGTCGGCGGACGAGGACGTGATCTCGGCCCGCGTCGTCGGCCGACGGGTGTCCGGGGCGCCCTCGCCCGGGGTGACAAGGCGCAGCAGGATGCGGCGGGCGGTCGCCGCCTGCGCGGGGGTGAGGCGCGCGAACACCTCCTCCGCGGTGTGGGCGACCGCCCCGTGGATGCCGCCGGCCGCGTCGTACGCGGCCTCGGTCAGCACCCGGCCCCGGCGCCTGCGCCAGGTCTCCAGGAGCGCGTGGGACAGCAGCGGCAGACCGCCCGGCTCCTCCGCGACCTCGCGCACGATCCGGGCGGTGAGCGTCCGCTCCACGACCAGCCCGTCGAGCGCGGCGGGCCGGACGACCGCCTCGCGCAGTTCGGCCTCGTCCATGGGGGAGACCAGCAGGGTGGCCTCCCGTACGGCCTCCGAGAGGCGCCGGTGCCGGGCGAGATGGCCGTAGAAGTCGGCACGGACGGCGAGGACGACCCGTACGCCCCGGACGGGTTCGGCGGCGTCCAGGAGCAGATCGATGAACCGGTTCCGGGCGGCCGGATCGGAGCAGAGGGTGAAGACCTCCTCGAACTGGTCGACCACGACCACCGTCCCGGGGCCGGCGTCGCGGATGTGTCCGTGGGTGTCGGCGGGGCGCGGGCCGGGGGTGAGGATCCGGACGGTGGCTTGCGGGGCGACCGGTCCGGCTGTGGCGGGGGTCGCGGCCGTCGTGGCCGACGGGGTCGGCCCCGCTACCCCCGCCGCTCCTGCCGATGCGGTCGGCCCCGCCGCCCTCCGCCGCAGCCGTGGGATGAGCCCCGCCCGTAGCAGGGACGACTTCCCACTCCCGGACGGCCCGGTCAGGACCACCAGCCGTCGTTCCCGTACGAGCTCCGCCAGCCGGGCCACGAGCCGGTCACGTCCGAAGAACCGCTCCTCGTCTCCCGTACCGAACCGGGCGAGGCCGAGATACGGCGGCTCGGCGTCCGCGTCGTCGGCCCTGGCCTCCTCCCGCGTCTCGCGGAGTGCCTCGTGCCAGCGCCGCTCCCACTCCTCGGGGTCCCCGCCGCACGCCAGCACGTACGCCGTCACCACCGACAGCGAGGGCAGCCGGTCTCCGGCGGCGGCCTGGGCGAGGGTGGCTGTCGAGTAGTGGGCCCGGGCCGCCATGGCCCGGTAGGTGAGGCCGCCGGCCTCTTGCCGTAACTTCCGTAAAGCGTAGGCGAATCGCGCTGCGGCCCCCGCGGTCGGATCGAGTGGTCGCTCCCGACGCCCCATGACATCCCCCGTTCGTCCGTGCCAAGGCCGGGACGACGCTAGGGAATTGCCCGAACCGGTGAAACAGGCCGGCCGGACAATCTCGGACCTGCCGAAACCGGTCCCACCGCCCGACGGGGAGTGGCCTGGACGGGTGACCCGGGACGTCACACTCCGGCAGAGTTCGGCCGAGTGCCGGAGCACCGCGCGCGGGGTGGCATGGCGTGGTGTGGCATGTCTACGTGCAGAGGAAATGGGATCTGGGCCGCCTGCGTACCCTCGCGCGACGGCGTCGGGCGGCCTCGGACAAAGGCGCGGAGCCGCGGGCGGAGGCGGAGGCGGGGGAGGACGCGGGTACGGGTACGGGTACGGGCGCGGGCGCGGGTACGGCGGGTCATGGTGTCGCCGGTGCGGGCAAGCGCGGGAACGGCTATCAGGGGTGGGCCCTGGCCGCCTCGGCGCTGCCGGGCATGGCGGCGCTGGCGGCGGTGCTGTTCACGTGGATGGAGGTGGGCCAGGCGTCGAAGGAGCTGACCATCGCGCAGACCGGGCAGATCACCGACCGGTTCAACACGGCGGTCGACAATCTGGGGTCGCCGTCGCTGCACGTCCGTCTCGGCGGCATCTATGCCCTCGGCCGCATCGTGCAGGACTCGCCGCGTGACGATCCTGCGGTCACCTCCGTCCTGTCCGCGTACATCCAGGACAAGGCGCCCCTTCGTACGCGGAATCCGGTGCCCTTGGCCAAGGCGCCCGTCCCGCCGGCCGATGTCGCCGCCGCCCTGACCGTGCTGGCCAACCGCCCGACCGAGCCCGCGCCCTTCCCCGCGGATCTGAAGGAGGTGGGCCTCCGGGGTCTTGAGTACGACGCCGTACCGGTCTTCGCGGAAAGCCCCGCGGCCAGGCGCAACTTCCGCCGCGTGAACCTGTCGGGCTCCGACCTGTCGGACGGGAACCTGTCCGGGAGCGATTTCCACGGCGCGTTCCTGGAGGAGGCGAATCTGACCGACGCGCAGGTGATCGAGTCGGACCTGACCGAATCGGTCCTGAACCACGCGAAGCTGACACGTACGGTCTTCGTCGGCGCGGAGCTCAGGGCGGCCAGCCTGACCGGCGCCGACCTGACGGACGCGACCCTCAGCTCGGCCGACGGCAGCACGGGGAGCACGAAGAACGCCGACCTCACCGACGCGATTCTGTGGGACGCGAGGCTGACGGGCGCCGACGTGCGCGGTGTGAGGCTGCACGGGGCCTACCTGGCCGGCGCCGACCTCACGCGAGCCGATCTCGCCGGCGCGGACCTGAGCGGCGCGATTCTCAGCAGAGTCGGCTCCGATTTCGCCGACGCGGACGTCAAACTGACCGGGACCTCGTTCCGTGGCGCGGATCTGCGCGACGCCGACCTGCGCGGCGTCGACTTCAGCGACGCGGATCTGCGGGGCGCGGACCTGCGCGGCGCGCGGCTGTCCGGAGCGCGACTGACGGGCGCCGAGACGGACGGGACGACCAAGGGCCTGCGGGAGCCCTGAAGGACCCCGCCTAAACTGCACGGGCGATCGATCCGCACCCGTACCGCAGCCCACTCAGGAGCCGGCCGATGGACCACAGTGACCCCGTCCACTTCGATGTCGAAGCCCTGAGGCCAGGCCGATGGCGCAACGGCGGCGGTGCGACGAGGGAGATCGTGGCGCGGCCGTCGGCCACCGAGGAGTTCCGCTGGCGCGCGAGCGTCGCCGACATCGACGCGGACGGTCCCTTCTCACCGTTCCCGGGCGTCGACCGCACCCTCACGCTCCTGACGGGCGACGGCGTACGCCTGACCTGCCCCGGGCAGTTCGACCGCCTGCTGACACGAGTGGGGGAGCCGTTCGCGTTCTCGGGCGACCTGAACCTGACCGCCGAGCTGCCCGGCGGCCCTTGCTGGGTGCTCAACATCATGACGCGCAGGGACCGTTGGACGGCCCGAGTGGCCCGAGCCTCCGCCCCGGTCGTACCCCGCACCGGGCACTCCGGCCTCCTCTACGTACAACAAGGACGCTGGCGCACGGGCACCGAGGGACGCGTACTGTCTCCCGGCGAGGGCGTGTGGTGGGACGGCACCGCACCAGCAGAGGCGCCGATGGCACAACCGCTCTCGCCGGACGCCGTCGCACTGTGGGCGGACGTGGCACCGGCGGAGTGAGCCTCCGACAGGGACGAGGAGCCCGCCGCACCCGATGCCCGCATCCGGGAGTACTGCCGCGCAGATGCTCCGCATCGAGCGACGACTGATCCTGGCCGTCACGTGCGGAGCCGGACGGCGAGGGCCGGTGCCGCGCTGGCGGCAGTCGCGGAGGGTCTTGTAGTGCTTCATGCGGGCGTAGGCGTGCTCGACGCGGGCTCTGACGCGGCGGTGTTCGGCGTTGTCCTCTTCCTGGCCTGGTAGGAGGGCTCGGCCGGGTCGGCCCGCACGGTCACGCCCTCGCATGCGGTGGCCAGGCCGGAGTCGCGCCAGGCTTTCGCGTCGGCGGTGTTGCCGGGCACCGGTCGGGCCGCGGCGATCACCAGTTTGGTGTCGGCGTCGATGATGACCTGCACGTTCGCCGAGAAGCGGTAGTTACGTGAGGACACTTCGATCTTCCGGTCGCGGACCGGGATCAGGGTTCCGTCCACGATCCACAACCGCTCCACCGCGTCCGCCGGACGTGCTGCCGGCTCGATCGCCAGCAGCGGCTGGAGCCGCTGGATCACCCGGCAGACCGTCGCCGGCGAGCACACCACGGCCGGCCGCCACCGGGACCGTTGCCGCCCTGTTCCCGCTCCACCTTCAGCAGCCGCTCGAACTGCATCGGGTCACGTGCGAGGGTGGTGGCCATGCCGCAGCTTGGTCACCGCCCTCGGTCCTTCAGAATCGCGTTCGGACTTGCTCCGACGAACTTCGCGGCATGCCTGGAAGCAGGCGGCTCAGCCTTGGAGCACGCCCTGGCGGATGAGGCGACGCTCTGTGGCATCTCTCGGCGCGAGGTGACGGTCTATCGGCGTCTGTTCGTTGCGAAGAGGTCTGGAAGGTGCCCGGACTGCCGGGTGAGGGCAGTCGGCGCCTCGTCCGGGCCTTGAGTCAGGGTTTTCCTGGCGAGCGGCCGTCCTCGGCCTTTCCAAGGCGCGTCCGGAGCAAGATGGCTGCGAGAGGTCCGGGCGTGGCGGGGCTGACTTTGCCCGGACGAGGGCTCTCGTCGGCTTGGTTTCAGGCGGTGGTGGCGGTGGTCAGGTGTTCCGTGGGGGTGTCGCGGACGCCTAGGCGTAGGTGTTCGACGTGGTAGAGGGCCTGGTCGAGTAGTTCGGCTACGTGGTTGTCGTAGAGGGCGTAGATGATCGAGCGGCCGCGTCGTTCGCCGGTGACCAGGCCGAGGTTGCGGAGCAGGCGGAGCTGGTGGGAGCAGGCGGAGGCTTCCATGCCGACGGCTTCGGCCAGGTCGCCGACGGAGCAGGGGCCTTCCTGGAGGCGGGCCAGGATGTGCAGTCGCGAGGGGGTCGCCAGGGCTTGGAGGGTGGCGGCGACGTCGGAGGCGCCCACGGAGTCGAGGCGTTCGCGGGTGGTGGCGTTGCTGCGGTTGTCCGTTCTGTGGCCCATGGCCCCATCATACGGATGACATATGAAGAGCTCTTCATGTGTTCCTGTATGGTGACGGCGTCGCTCCAGCCGCCCTTGAAGGGTTGATTTGTCGTGTCTTCTTTGTTGGGTCAGCGGTCCGCGCCGCCCCTGGACGCCGCCCTGTCCGGATCCGAGTCCCGGCCGGCCGCGTCCCGGCGGCGGACGCGGCTGCTGGCGGTCCCGGAAGCGCGCTGGGCGCTCGCCGCCCTGGTGCTGTTCGTCCTTGCCCTGCCCCTCCACCTGCTCGGTGCGCCGGCGTGGCTCTGGGGGCCGCTGTTCGCCGCCACGTACGTCACCGGCGGCTGGGAACCGGGATGGGAGGGCCTGAAGGCGCTCAAGGACCGGACCTTGGACGTGGACCTGCTCATGGTCGTCGCGGCGCTCGGCGCCGCCGCGATCGGTCAGGTCCTCGACGGCGCGCTGCTGATCGTCATCTTCGCCACCTCCGGCGCCCTCGAAGCGCTCGCCACCGCCCGTACCGCCGATTCCGTACGGGGACTTCTCGACCTCGCACCGGCCACCGCGACCCGGCTCCTCCCCGACGGTACGGAGGAGACGGTCGACGCCCGGACCCTCGCCGTCGGAGACACCGTCCTGGTACGCCCCGGAGAGCGGGTGGGCGCCGACGGACGGGTGACCGGTGGCACCAGCGATGTCGACCAGGCCACCATCACCGGCGAACCCCTGCCCGTGGCCAAGCGGTCGGGCGACGAGGTGTTCGCCGGCACCCTGAACGGCACCGGCGCCTTGCGCGTACGAGTGGAGCGGGACCCGGCGGACTCCGTGATCGCGCGGATCGTGAGGATGGTCGAGGAGGCCTCCGGGACCAAGGCGCCCACACAGCTCTTCATCGAGAAGATCGAGCAGCGGTACTCCATCGGCATGGTCCTCGCGACCCTCGCCGTTTTCGGCATCCCGCTCGCGTTCGGCGACGACCTGCGGTCGGCGCTGCTTCGCGCGATGACGTTCATGATCGTCGCGTCGCCGTGCGCGGTGGTGCTCTCCACCATGCCGCCCCTGCTGTCCGCCATCGCCAACGCCGGCCGGCGCGGCGTCCTGGCCAAGTCCGCCGTCGTCATGGAACGCCTCGGCCAGATCGACGCCGTCGCCCTGGACAAGACCGGCACCTTGACGGAAGGCACCCCGCGCGTCACCGACATCCGCCCTCTGCCCGGCGCCGCCCTGGACGAAGCTGCCCTCCTCGTCCTGGCCGCCTCCGCCGAGCACCCCAGCGAACACCCCCTGGCCCGCGCGGTCGTCGCCGCCGCCCGCGAGCGCGGCCTGCGCCTGTCGGACGCCGTGGACTTCTCCTCGGTCCCCGGCGAAGGCGTCACCGCCACCGTCGACGGCCGCATCGTCCAGATCGGCTCTCCCGCCAGGCTGCCGGCCGCCGCCGCCTCCGCCTCCGCGCATGGGCCGCACCACGCCGTGGTCGCCGAACTTGAGGACGCCGGACGCACCGCCGTGGCCGTCCTGCGGGACGGCGCCTTCGTGGGTGTGCTGGGGATCGCCGACCGGCTCCGGCCCGACGCGCGGGCGATGGTCGCCGCGCTCACCGGGCTGACCGGCCGCACCCCCGTCCTCCTGACCGGCGACAACGAACGCGCCGCACGGCACCTGGCCGCCGAGGTTGGCATCACCGACGTACGCGCCGGGCTCCTGCCCCAGGACAAGGTCGCCGCCGTCAAGGAGTGGGAGGCGGCAGGCCTGCGCGTGCTGGTCGTCGGCGACGGCGTCAACGACGCCCCCGCGCTCGCCGCCGCCCACTGCGGCATCGCCCTCGGCAAGGCGGGCTCCGACCTCGCACTCCAGACCGCCGACGCCATCGTCGTCCGCGACGAACTCGCCACCATCCCCGCCGTCGTCCAGCTCTCCCGTACCGCCCGCCGCCTGGTGATCCAGAACCTCGCCATCGCCGGGACCTTCCTCACCGTCCTCGTCGCCTGGGACCTGATCGGCACCCTCCCCCTGCCCCTCGGCGTCGCCGGACACGAAGGCTCCACCGTCCTCGTGGGCCTCAACGGCCTGCGCCTGCTGCGGGAGGCGGCCTGGCCGCGCCTCGCGTAGGACGTCGGCTAGGCGTCACGGTCCCCGCCCGCCCGACGTACCTCGCGTACCCGCTGGGAGGACCATGCCCTTGTGGGTTCGCCCGTCGGGTCGTCGTTCGTCGGCAGGGCCGCGCGGTCGACGCGGTCGTAGCCGGGCGCGGTGGCAAGGTGCTGCTCGCCGGAGAGCCCGGCATCGGGAAGGCCGGGCTCTCCGCCGAGGTCGTACGGTACGCGCGGAGCCACGGCGTTTCGGCTGCGTGGGTTGCGAGGGCGGGGGCCATCGCGCCCGGCCTGTGGCCCTGGCAGCAGGTCGTCCGGGCGTGACCGGGAGCGCGGAGCCGCTCGGCGAGGGCGGCGAGGGCGGCACGGGCGGCACGTGGCCGGAGGCGGCGGGCGCCGCGCGCGACGGGGAGGACACCCGCCTCGCCCTGTTCGATCAGGTCGCGGACGCGCTGCTGCGGGGAGGTCGGCCACTGGTCGCCGTGCTGGACGACCTCCAGTGGGCGGATGCCGCCTCGGTGCTCCTGCTCGGCCACCTCGGCCGCCGCGTACGAGCCCCTGCTGGTGAGCACGTACCGTGACGTCGATCTGGCCAACGCGCACCCTCTGCGCACGCTGCGGGACGCCGAGACGTTCGTCCTGGGCGGCCTGACCCCGGACGACGTGGCCGAACTCCTGCACCGCTTCGAGGCGGCCCCCAGCGGAGGCAACCCCTTCTTCGTCCAGCAGATCGCCCGGCTGCGCGCCGCCGGTGGCGACAGCGGGGCCGTTCCGGTCGCGGTCGGTCAGACGGTGTCCCGGCGGCTGGCGCGGCTGCCCGACCCCACGGCCCACCTGCTGCGCACCGCTGCGGTGCTCGGCCGTAGCTTCGCGACGGCCGCGCTCGGCGGCGTCGCGGACGTGCCCGTCATCAAGGTCTCGGGCCTGCTGGAGCCCGCGACGGGCCGGACGCCTACCGGTTCGCGCACACCTCTTCCGCGAGGAACTGGTCGCCGGCCTCGACCCGGCCCGCCGCGCCCGCACCCATCTCGCGGTCGCCCAGGCCCTGGAGGCCACCGCCCACCCCGCCGAACTGGCCCGGCACCACGCGCAGGCGCTGCCCTTCGGCCCGAGGAGGCCGGCGGTCGAGTACGCGGTGCGGGCGGCCGAGGAGGCGAGGGGGCGACTGGCCTATGAGGAGGCCGTACGGTGCTGGCGGCAGGCGGTACGGCTCGGCGACCCGAACGGCCCCGGGCGGCTGCGGCTGCGCGCCGCGCCGGCCGGGGCCGAGCTGTGCGCCGGGCTGCGGGAACCGGCCGCGCGAGGGTTCGCCGAGGTCGCCGACGAGGCCTAGGACGCGCCGGACCTCCTGGCTGCCGCGGCCCTGGGACCGCACCGGGCCGGCGTCGGCACCGGCGACTCCGGGCGCGAGGTCGTCGAGCGGCTGGAGCGCGCGCCGGTCTGGGGCGTGCCCTGCGGGCCGAGGTGCTCGCCGCGCTCGCCCGGGAGCCGGCGGACGGCCCGGAGCAGGACGTCCGCCGCGCCCTGGCACTCGCCCAGGAAGCGACCGACGACCCCCGCGTCGTAGCGACGGCGCTGTTCGCGCGGCACGACGTCCAATGGGCGCCGGGCACCGCACCCCTGCGGCTCGCCCTGGCCGACGAGATGGCGGCGGCAGCGCGGGCGGGCGACACCGCCCTGGAGTCCGAAGGCCCCCTGTGCCGCTACGTGGCGCTCCGCTCACCCGTACGGTCAGGGACTCGGCCGCCCTGCTGGACGCCGTCTCGGGCCCGGAGCCCGGAGCCCGGCGACCCGTACCCCGCCCCGCCCGTACCCCGCCCCGCCCGTACCCCGCCCCGCCCGTGCGTGCCGCTCCGCCCATGCCCCGCCCTGCCCCGCCCGTGCCGGGCCCCTTCCTCGGCGAGACCGACCGGGACCCCGGCCGCCTGCGAATCGCCAGCAGCCTGCGCACCAGCGGTGGCCACCCCGTCCACCCCGCCTGCGTGACCGCCCTGCACGACTCCGTCGGCCTCTGCGCAGACCTCGGCCACGACCTCGTCGAGGAAAACCTGCCCGGCCTCACCCAAGAGGTCGGTACGGCCATCGGCACGGTGTACGGCGCGGCCGTGGCGTGGATCGTCGCCTACTGGACCCGTGAACTCGGCCGCGCACCACGGCCCGAGGAACTGGAGCCGTACACCCGGGCCTCCTGGGAACGCGGCCGACGTGTCACCGGCGGCGACTACCTGCCGGCCGTCACCACTCTCCAGTCCTTCGCTCGTACCGTCGCCCGTTTCCTCGCCCGGTACGACGTGTGGCTCACCCTGGCCCTCGCCCAACCGCCGCTCCCCTTGGGCGAAATAACGTCGGCGGAGGAGGACCCCTGGCGTACGGCACGCGCCAGCGCGCCCTTCATCGCCTTCCCCCTGGTCGTCGCCAACATCAACGGCGCCCCCGCCATGTCCGTCCCTCTCCACCGGTCGCACCGCGCACCTGCTCCAGTTGGATGCAGGGGCGCCGAAATCCGGTGGACGTTCGGTGCCGCCGCCCGGTTCGGCGGAGCCGTCGGCCGCATCGTGGACGCATGATCGGGACCGTGATCGCCCTGCTGGGCCTGCTCGTGTCGGTGACCACCGGATTCGTCGCCTACCGGCACGGCCACCGCGCCGAGAGGGCGGAGCAGGAGCGCGACGAGCGCGAGGAGCAGGACCGCAGGCGGCGCGAGGAACAGGAGGAGCGGGCCGAGCGGATCCGGCAGGCTAGCTGGATCTCGGTCTCCGTCGAAGGCGACGGCCGCCGGGTCACCGTGCGCAACAGCAGCAGCCAGCCCGTCGGCGACGTCCGCGTTCTGGCGGAGGACGAACCGCTGCGACCGGGCGGTGTCCGCCTGCTGGTCTCCGGCGCGGTCGCGGCCTTCGCCCCCGGCTCGGACGGCGTCGACCTGGATCCCGCGAGGCTGGCCGTGGAGTTCACCGATGTCGCGGGCCGCGTCTGGCGGCGCACCGCCGAGGGGAGACTCCACGAGCGGCTGTCCCCGGAAGGCGCCCCGCCGCACTGGGGCCCGCCCATCGCCCCGCTCGTCGAGCCGTATCGGGGGTCCGGGCAGGAGTCGGTGGGCGGGGACACCGACGAAGGGCCCGTCGCGCGCCACTCGGAGACCCGGCGGCCGACCGGTCCGCCGACCGGACCCCTGGATGCGGTGCCGCCCCCGCCGTTCCCGGACGCCTCGGCTCCGGCGGGCGCGGGCTCAGGGGCCCTGCCGTGGCGCGCCCTGTTCCTCCTCGGCTGCCTCGGCGCCGCGGCGGCCTTGGCGTACCTCATCGCGCGGATCGTGTAGCTGAGGGACTGCCCCTGGCATACGTGTGTGGGGCTCCGGAACGTTCCCCGGAGCCCCACACCCCGCCACTCACCCTCAGCGGTGGCTCTCGGGAGCCCGTACGACGAGCGACTTGACGACCTTGACCGGCTGGTCGCCGACGGCGCGCAGCCGGTAGGCGCCGGTCGCGGCCGGAACGGTCAGGGTCTCGAACCGGGCCAGCGGGTGGGAGCCGTGCGCGGTCTCGACGAGGACGCCGTCGCCCTCGACCACGTTGAGGATGTGGAAGGTGTCCGCCGTGTCGTCCTCGGCGACGGCGCCCGCGTCGAGCTCCATCCGCCGCACCTCGTAGAACATCTCCGGGAGCGCGCCCACGACCACCTCGCGCCATCCCTCGCCGGTACGCAGCTCGGCCGGCCGCTGCACCAGGTCGCGGGCGACCGCGGCGCCGGTGCGGGCGGTGTCCAGGTTGGCGAGCGCGTGCTCGTAGGCCAGGGGGCGGGGGTTGCCCTCCGCGTCCATGCGCTGCCAGTCGTAGAAGCGCAGGGAGTAGAGGTACGGGGTGGCGCTGACCTCCAGGACGACGTTGCCGGCGCCGCTCGCGTGGGGCGTCCCGGCCGGGATCATGAAGAGCTGGCCCCGCTCGGCGGTGAACGCGTTGACGTGCGCGGTCACGTCCATCTCCGCGCCCCGCGCGGACGCCTCCACCTCCGCGCGGAACGCGGCGGGGTCCGCGTCCTCCCGCAGCCCGAGGTAGACCTGCGACGTGCCGCTCACCGCGGTCATGTAGTAGGTCTCGTGCTGGGTGTACGGGTAGCCGAAGTGCTCCCGCATGTACGCGTCCCTGGGGTGGCAGTGCAGGGAGAGGTTCCCGCCGTCCGCGGTGTCCAGGTAGTCGAAGCGGATGGGGAAGGAGGTGCCGAACCAGCGGTGCACGTCGGCGCCGAGGAGCCGCTCGGGGTGCAGCACGGCCAGGAGCTGGAAGGGGAGTTCGACCTGGGCGGAGGCGTCCTCGCCGACGAGGACTCCGCTCTCGGGCGCCATCAGCTCGTAACCGAGCGCCGTGTTGCCGGCGGGCGGCGTGAAGCCCAGCTCGCGCTCGGCCCATGTGCCGCCCCACGGCGTGGAGTTGAAGTACGGGCGGGTGCGCACAGGACCGCCGGCCAGGTCCCGGAGGGTCTGCCGGAGCACGGCGCCGTCCAGCCAGGCGGGGCCGTCGGGCGACTGCGTGTCGATCCACCGGTCCACGCGCGGGGCGAGGGCGTCCCGGTGCCGGTCGATCATCGGCCAGTCGACGTAGAACAGGCGCCTCAGGTCGCGGCCCACCACCCCGTCCGCCCGGCCGAGCAGCGCACCCCGGTGCTCGGTGTGGGCGCGCTCGGAGTAGCGCTTGGGCAGGTCGGCGTACCAGAGCACGTCGTGCCGGGCCTCGGCGGCGCCGGGCCCGAACACGAGCGTGACGCAGTCGCCGCCGCCCTCGACGGCCAGGGCGCTGTCGAAGAGGTCGGACAGCGGGTTACGGGCCAGGGGCAGGTAGAACGGGTCGTCGGCCAGGGGCCCGGACGCGGTGCGCTCCACGATCTTCTCCCACGGCGCGTACAGACGGCGTACGTCGACCGCGCGGACGGCCGCTCCCCGTACGGAGAGGGCCCGCAGGACCTCCTTGGCGAGCAGGTCCCAGTCGAGGACCGCGGGACCGTCGACGGCGACCGTCACACCGCGGGTCGGCAGCGACGCGACGAGGCCGTCCCATCCGGTGCCGACCGTGCCGCCCACGGGACGGTAGCGGGGCTCGCGGTCGTAGGTGAGCTCGGGGGTGTTGCTGGTCATGGGGACGCTCCGGGCGGGGGTGGTCGGGAGGGGGCTGTCGGTGGTGGTGGTGGGGCGGTACGGGGAGGGGGTCATGCCACGTCCTCCAGGACGGTCAGGGTCCGGTCGGCCGTCGTGGCGGCGCTCAGCCGGGACCGGAAGCCGGGATCGGCCAGCTTGCGAGCGAGGGCGGCGAGCAGCCGCAGGTGCTCGTCCCCGGCCATCCGCTCCGGCACGGCGATCATGAACAGGTCGCGGACGGGTACGTCGTCGGGCGCGCCCCAGTCGATGCCCGTCTCGCTGCGGGCGTAGCCCACGACGGGCCGTGCTACGGCGTCGGTCTTGGCGTGCGGGATCGCGATGCCGTCGCCGAGCGCCGTGGTGCTCAGCTCCTCGCGTTGCTCGGCGGCACGGACCAGGGCCCGGGGGTCGGTGACGCGCCCGGAACGCCCCAGGAGGTCAGCGAGTTCGCGCAGCGCGGCCGACTTGTCCCGGGCCACGAGCGCCGTCGTGACGGTGTCGCAGGTGAGTGCGCCGCCGAGGGCGGAGCGGGGCGGGGGGACGGCGGTAGCCGCGGACGCCGCCGCACCCGCACCCGTGGACACAGCCGCACCCGTGGGCACCGCCGCCACGCCCGCCGGCGCACCCGCAGGAACCGCCGCAGCCACACCCGCAGGAACCCCCGCCGCCACACCCGCCGGCACCGGCACCGGCACCGGCTCCGAGAAAGCGGTGGCCCCCGCACGGCTCTCCGCCCGGCGGTCGCTGAGCTCCAGCAGGGCGACCGCCGTCACCGCGGTGACGGCCGTCCCCGCTCCGGCCGCGACGAAGAAGAGCGGCACGCCGCCGATCGCGCCCATGAGCGCGACGATCGGACCGCCGTGCGGCACCGCGCCGGTGACGGCGAAGGCGCCGCCGAGACCACAGGCGACCGCGCTGCCGATCATGTTGGCGGGGATGACCTGGGCGGGGCGGGCGGCGGCGAAGGGGATCGCTCCCTCGGCGATTCCGAAGAAGCCCATGAACAGCGCGGCGAGACCGGCCTCACGCTGCTGCTCGTCGAAGAGCCGACGGCGGATCAGCGTGGCAAGACCCATGCCGCACGCCGGTACGCAGGCGCCGGCCGCGAACATGCCCATGACCTGGAGGTTGCCCTCGGCGATCAGCCCCGTGGCGAAGAGGAAGGCCGTCTTGTTCACCGGGCCGCCCATGTCGAAGGCGAGCATCAGCCCGATGACGACGCCGAGCAGCGCCGCACTGCCGCCGGTCAGGCCGGAGAGGAAGGAGGTGAGGGCGCCGAAGACGCCCGCGATCGGCTTGCCGAGCACGTAGATGAAGAACATGCCGAGCGCCGTGGTCGCCACGATGGGGATCACGATGATGGGCATGATCGGCTGGGCGAACTTCGGGACCTTGACCTTCTTGATCCACAGGACCAGATAGCCCGCGAGGAAGCCGGTGACGATCGCGCCGATGAAGCCCGCGCCCGACTCGGATCCGTACAGCGCGCCCGTGTTGGCGATCCAGCCGCCGATCATGCCCGGCACGAGCGCGGGCCGGTCCCCGATCGCGTACGCGATGTAGCCGGACAGGATGGGCACCATCAGCTGGAAGCCGATGACCCCGATGTCGAAGACGTGCTTCCAGGGCGACCCGTCGGGGATGACCAGGCCGCCCTCGGCCTGCGGGGTGCCGCCGAGGGCGAGCGAGACGGCGATCAGCAGACCGCCCACGACGACGAACGGAATCATGTAACTGACGCCGTTCATCAGCGCCTTGTAGACCACGCCGCGTTCCCGTCCGCCGCCTGGCGGGGCGGCGGACGACGCCGTCGCGCTGTGCTCGGGGGCCGTCCTGGTCCGCTCCATCAGCTCCAGGGGGCGGTGGATGCCGTCGGCGACCGAGGCGGCGACGATGCGCTTGCCGCCGAAACGGCTCAGGTCGATGTCCTTGTCGGCCGCGATGATCACGCCGTCCGCCGCGGCGATGTCCGCCGCCGTCAGGACGTTCTCGGCGCCGATGGAGCCCTGCGTCTCGACCTTGATGGTGTGCCCGGCGGCTTCGGCGGCCTGCTGGAGCTTCTCGGCGGCCATGTAGGTGTGGGCGATGCCCGTGGGACACGCGGTGATGGCTACGAGC
The DNA here is from genome assembly GCF_040303965.1 of Streptomyces sp. NPDC094032. Taxonomy (NCBI): domain Bacteria; kingdom Bacillati; phylum Actinomycetota; class Actinomycetes; order Kitasatosporales; family Streptomycetaceae; genus Streptomyces; species Streptomyces sp. NPDC094032. Next base: position 57,000 of record NZ_JBEOUE010000024.1, read on the forward strand.
CGCAGCTCGGGGGTGTGGGGAGAAGGCATTCGGGTCTCGATTCCTCATCCTCGCCTCATTGCGAGTTATCGATAACATAAGGGGGTGAGGAAGGCCCGACGGCAGGGCGAAAGTCCCGTACGGGACGGCCGGTGGACCCCAATTCCCGTCCGCCCGGCCAGGGAGAACCCCGACAGGGCCCCACCGCCGATACTGAGTACGGCAGCACCCGACGGGAAGCAGGACAGCGCGATGCCACCGCGGAACACGAGCAGCAAGCCCACCATGCGCGACGTCGCGGCGCGCGCGGGGGTGTCCAGCATGACCGTCTCCCGTGTGCTCAGGGACGACCCCCGGATCAGCGAGACCGCGCGCCGCGACGTCCTCGCCGCCGTCTCCGCGCTCGGCTACCGCCTCAACGAGAACGCCCGGGCGCTACGCCTCGGCCACGGCACCCGCCTGGTGGCCCTCACCGTGACCAACCTGGCCAACCCCTTCTACTCCCGCCTCGCCCTCGGCGTGGAGTCGGAGCTCGAGCGGCACGGACTCCTCACGGTCGTCGCCAACACCGCCGAGAGCGAGGCCAAGGAGCGCGCGCTGACCACCGACTTCGTGGGCCGCCGCGTCGAAGGGCTGATCGTCGTGCCGGCGGGCGACGACCAGACGCATCTGCGCCCCGAGCACACCGCCGGCATCCCCTCGGTCCTGGTGGCCCGGCCGCCCGTCGGCCACGAGGCCGACTGCGTCCTCGTCGACGACTACGGCGGCGGCCGCGCGCTGGCCCACCGGCTCATCGCCGAGCGGCACCGCCGTATCGCCTTCCTCGGGAACACCGAGGCGGCCTACACCAGTGGGGAACGCCTGCGCGGTTTCCTGGCCGCCCACGACGAGGCGGCCCTGCCGCACGATCCCGCGCTCGTCAGGGAGTGCGGAACGGACCCCGGCCTGGCGCTGCGGGCCGCCCGCGAGCTCCTGGCCGCCGGGCCCGCGGCCGTCGTCACGGCCAACAACCGCAACACCCTGGCCGTCCTGCGCGCCGCGCAGGCGTCCGGGACGCGCGTGGCCGTGGCGGGCTTCGACGACGTCGACACCGCGGACCTCCTCGACGCCCCGCTCACCGTCGCGGCGTACGACGCGCAGGAAGTGGGCCGCAGAGCGGCCCGCATGCTCCTGGAACGCCTCGACAGGCCCGCGGTCCCGCTCGCCCCCCGGACTTCGGTCGTCCCGGTGGAGATCCGCACGTACGCGGGCGCGGCCCGCGGCGAATCCACCATCTGAGCCCTGAGGCGCGCCGGACCCACCAGAGTTTTCAGACGCGCCGTACCCGCCAGAGCCACGCCGCCGCGCCCGCCACCAGGGCGAGCATCCCGAGGTTGGCCAGGAGGGTCTGGGTGCCGGTCGCCGGGCCGCCGTCGGACAGGTTCGAGGTCGCGATGACGACGCTCGGCAGGACGGCGGTGACCAGCACGCCGGTGGTCTTCTGGACGGCGGTCCAGTGCACGGACGTGCACAGCAGTACGGCGCCGACGACGCGGAACAGGACGCCGAACAGCGGGCCGGGCAGCTCGGGGAAGACCATGATGAAGGGGAGGGAGAGGGCGAGCATCAGGAGCGGGACCAGGGGGTGCACCTTCCCGCGCCGCGCGGGTGCCTCCGTACCGCCGGCGGCCGGGGCCGCGATGCCCCTGCTCCCCGCCTCGGACAGCGCCGTCGCCGCGATCGTACGGGGATCCCCCAGCTCCGCCAGGACCTCGCCGATCGCGGTGTCCGGGCGCTCGGAGCGCGTCACCTCGATGTGCTCGGCGAGGTCGGCGAGGAGCTCCTGGCGCCGGTCGGCGGGGAGCGTGGCGGCCTCGCGCTCGACGGCGGCGAGGTAGTCGCGTACGGGGTCGGCAGAGGTCTTCATGCGAGGTCTCCGGTGAGGGGGTGGGGGGTGGCCAGGAAGGTGTCGACCGCGTCGCGGAAGCCCGGCCAGACGCGGGTGAACTCGTCGAGCGCGGCCCGGCCGCTGTCGGTGAGCGCGTAGTAGCGGCGGGGCGGTCCGGAGTCGGACTCCTGCCAGGTGGTGGTGACCAGGTCGTCGCGCCGGAGCCGGGACAGCAGCGGGTAGACCGTGCCCTGGCCGGTGGCGAGCGCGCCGGAGTCCTCCAGGGCGCGGAGGAGTTCGACGCCGTAGCGGGGGCGGTCCCGCATCAGGGCGAGCACGCAGTACTCCAGCACGCCCTTGCGCAGCTGGGCGGCGGCCCTGGCCTGCTTGGTCGAATCGCCTGGTTCCATGCAATGCAAGATACCTGGTGGGGCAAGGGGGCCGGAAAAGGGGGTCATCGAAAAGTGCCTGGCCCGGTAGCCTCCCCGGTGGCCAGGAAGATCATCGGACGGCCCGCACGGAGGGACTCGCATGACGTCATCGAGGTGCACAAGGCCCGGCGCAGGCACGGACGCGTCGCCGGCCGCTCTCCCCGAGCCGCTTCCGGTCGCGCACACTCACCCCGGTACGAAGCCCGCCTTCTTCACCCGGCTGATGCTGCACAGCGCCTCGCTCCTGGGGATCCGGGAGAGCGCGGGCGCTGAGCTCCTGGGGCTGGCGCCGGAGCACCTGAACAGCGACCGGTACCGCACACCGTCCGCCACGAACGGGCGCATCTGGGAGCTGATGACGACCAAGGCGCCCTGGACCGAGGTCGCGGCGGTCATGACGGAGCAGTCGGCGCTCGGGCGACTGGGCCCGTGGGACTACCTCATCACCTCGGCCGTGACACCGCTCGAAGGAATCCAGGACGCCGCCCACTATCTGGCGGCCGCGGGTGACGTCCGGAGCCACGCCCTCCTCGTCGACGACGACGGGTACGAGGTCACCATCAGCCACGTGAACGACGCGGACCTGGGCTACGAAGCCGCCAACGCCGTCCGCTCGTACATACTCGGCGTGGTCTGGAGGCGTCTGTGCGAAGCGCGCCGGTCGCCGGTCGCCCCGGTCCGCGTCGCGCTCGCGGCCGAGGCCCCGCACCGTCACGACACCCTGGCCGAGCTCTTCGGCACCCGGGCCATCGACTTCGAGCACCGGGTCAGCTCGATCACCTTCCGCACCGCCGACCTCAGCGCTCCGGGCCCCTACGGCCAGCCGGGCCTGTCGGCGCTCCTGCGCCAGAACACCGAACAGAGCCTCGCCCGGGCCATCCCGCTGCGCGACTGGCTGGACCTGTTCCGTACCACCCTCAAGGGCGCCGTCGAAGGGGACGAGCAGGATGTGACCCTCGTCGGTACGGCGCGACGGATGGCGCTCAGCAGCCGCACCCTCCAACGCCGTCTGGAGGAACACGACACGACCTGGCGGGCCGAGCTGGAGACCGCCCGCCGCGCACGCATCACCCGCCTGCTCGCCACCACCGGCCAGACGACCGACGCGATAGCCGCCCGGAACGGCTACGCCGACGCCCGGACCCTCCGTCGCGCCGTCACCCGCTGGACCGGACGCACTCCGAGCGAACTCCGCCGTCACCCGGCACCACGCGAGAACTAGTGGCGTTTGCGCATATAACGCGTCTGCAAGTATTGTCGAAGCGTCTAAGGAGCTTGCTCAAGTAATCCCAGAAGGTCGAACCCATGCCTCTCGCACTCCTCGCCCTGGCCATCGGGGCCTTCGGCATCGGCACCACCGAGTTCGTGATCATGGGTGTGCTGCCCCAGGTCGCCGGTGACTTCGGTGTCTCCATCCCCACCGCCGGCCTCCTGGTCACCGGGTACGCGCTCGGTGTCGTCGTCGGCGCGCCGGTCCTGACGGTGCTCGGGAACAAGGTGAGCCGCAAGCGGATGCTCATGATGCTGATGGGCCTCTTCGTACTCGGGAACGCGGTCTCCGCGCTCGCCCCGGACTTCGGGCTGATGCTCACCGGCCGCGTGATCGCCTCGCTCGCGCACGGCTCGTTCTTCGGGATCGGGTCCGTCGTGGCGGCCGGGCTGGTCGCCCCGGAGAAGAAGGCGGGCGCCATCGCGACCATGTTCACCGGCCTGACCGTCGCCAACGTCATCGGCGTACCGCTCGGCACGTTCATCGGGCAGGCGGTCGGCTGGCGCGTCACCTTCGCGATCGTCGCCGCGCTCGGCGTGGCCGGACTGCTCGGCATCGCCAGGCTGGTGCCCGCCATGCCCCGGCCCGAGGGCGCGCACCTGCGCCGGGAGCTGACCGCGTTCCGCAACCCGCAGGTGCTCCTCGCGATGGCGATGACCGTGCTCGGCTTCGGCGGCGTCTTCGCCGCGATCACCTACATCGCACCGATGATGACCGAGGTCGCCGGCTACTCCGACGGCGCGGTCACCTGGCTCCTCGTCCTCTTCGGCGTCGGCATGTTCGCGGGCAACCTGATCGGCGGCCGGTACGCCGACCGCGCCCTGATGCCCCTGCTGTACGTCACCCTCGGCGGGCTCGCGAGCGTGCTCGCGCTGTTCACCCTCCTCGCCCACGACAAGATCCTCGCCGCCGTCGCCGTCCTCCTCGTCGGGGCGCTCGGATTCGCCACGGTGCCACCGCTGCAGAAGCGCGTCCTCGACCAGGCCCACGGCGCGCCGACCCTGGCCTCCGCCGTCAACATCGGCGCCTTCAACCTCGGCAACGCGCTCGCCGCCTGGCTCGGTGGCATCGTCATCGCCGCCGGCCTCGGCTACACGGCCCCGAACTGGGTCGGCGCCGCCCTCGCCGCGGCCGCCCTCGGCCTCGCCCTCTGGTCGGCCGCGCTGGAACGCCGCGCCCGCGCGAGCACGCCCGAGCCCGCCGTCGCCGCCGACCGGACGCCCGTGCACCACTGACGTCCCCTCAGGACGGCTTCGCCCGCGACGTGGACCTCGATCGGATCATTCCGCGCCGCACCGGGGGCCAGGTGCGGGACCCTTCGGGTGGATCGCCGACCACCACCCAGGAGGAACGCCCATGGCTTCCACGTCCGTCTCCCGTATCGTCCCCGCCTCGCCCCAGCGGGTCTGGAGCCTCATCGGCGGCTTCGACGCCCTCCCGGACTGGCTCCCGTACATCCCCGTGAGCACGGCTCTCGAAGGCGGCCGGATCCGCCGTCTGACCGACCCCGACGGAGCTGTCATCGTCGAGCGGCTGCTCGCCTTCAGCGAGGCCGAGCGGCATTACAGCTACGCCATCCTTGAGGCGCCGTTCCCCGTCACGGGGTACGTCGCGACCCTCCGGGTCCACCCGGTCGCCGGCCGGGACGACGTCGCCGAGGTCCAGTGGTCCGGCCGCTTCACCCCGGACGGTGTCACCGACGCCGAGGTCGAGGAGCTGTTCACCGGCATCTACCGCGACGGCCTCGACGCCCTCCATCAGGCGCTCTCCGTCTGACGCTCCGTCCGTCCGATCGATTGTCAGTGGTGCGTGGGACGGTTGACCCATCGATCCGAACGAGGGGGATACGTCATGGCAGGTACCCAGAACTTCATCAACCACGTCGCTCTGGTGCTGGACGCCAGCTCGTCCATGGCGCACTTGCGGAGCAAGGTCGTCGAGGTGGCGGACCAGCAGATCGAGTACCTCGCGCGGAGGTCGCGGGAGCTGGACCAGGAGACCCGGGTCACGGTGTACGTCTTCGCCGACAAGGTGGAGTGCGTCATCTACGACAAGGACGTGCTGCGGATGCCGTCGCTGAAGCAGCTCTACCGGGTCGGCGGGATGACCGCGCTGCTCTCGGCGGCCCTGAAGTCGCAGCGGGAGCTCGCCCAGACGGCGCAGCTCTACGGCGACCACAGCTTCCTGACCTTCGTCCTGACGGACGGCCAGGAGAACGCGAGCCACCGCTGCCCGGACGCCCCGGCGCAGGACCCCCGGGCCCTCGTCGCGGCCGTGGCCGGGATGATCGAGACCCAGGAGGACAACTGGACGCTCGCGGTCCTGGTCCCCGACCAGATGGGCAGGCGCGAGGCCATGCAGTGCGGCTTCCCGAAGGACAACATCGCCATCTGGGACGCCACGAGCACCCAGGGACTCCAGGAGGCCGGGCAGGTCATCCGGGAGGCCACCGAGAAGTTCATGGTGGGCCGGACCAAGGGCATCCGGGGATCCAGGTCCGTCTTCACCGCGGGCGCCGCGGTCAGCAGGCAGAGCGTCGAGGCGGCCGGTCTGGTCCCGGTGAGCCCTTCGGACTTCGCACTCGTCCCGGTGGCCCGCGACGTGGCGATCCGCGAGCAGGTCGTCGAGAGCGGGCACACCTACCGGACCGGCTGCGCCTACTACCAGCTGAGCAAGTCGGAGAAGATCCAGGCCCGCAAGCAGATCGCGGTGCTGGAGAAGAAGACCGACCGGGTGTACACGGGCCCGCAGGCGCGCGCCCTGCTCGGCCTGCCGGACGAGGAGGTCCGGGTGAAGCCGGACCACAACGACGAGTTCACCGTCTTCGTGCAGAGCACCAGCGTGAACAGGAAGCTGGTGCCGCAGACACGGCTGCTGGTGATGGTCTGACCCGTCGCCCCCGGGGGGCAGGGTCAGCTGGGGGTGCCGTACGCCGAGATCACGGTGGCGGTCAGGTCGCACCAGACGGTCGACGTGCCGCCGGACGGCACGCGGTTGCCGAAGTGCCGGTACACATAACCGTTGTCGGTGCGCTTGCAGTCGATGACGCCGGTGAACGAGGAGCCGCTGCACGTGATGTCGGCACCCCGGTGCCCACCGCTGCCGGTGATCAGACGGGCGGAACAGCTCAGGGCGGCCGGGGCCGAGGAGGAAGCGTTGGCCGCGGGGGCCGTGGTCAGCAGACCACCCGCCGCGAGGACCAGAGCGGCGACCGTTCCCGCGACACGCGGACGAGCATGCATGAGAGCCTCCTGTCGAATGACGGATGCCCTGCACCGGGCACCCATGCAGGAACCTATGGGGGGCGCGTGCCGCACTGGGCGGAAGCGCGCGAAGTTGGCGAAGAGGCGCCAGTGCGCGAGGCCGTGTGCCCGCGCCCCGGCGGCGTGCCGGCGGCTGGATCCGCCGGTACGCACCGCCCGCGACCAGCGGGAATGGGCCGTCAGCGCCGTACGGGGCGGACCGGCAGCGACTCCACGCTGTTGCCGATGAAGCTGCGCTGGTGCGGCAGTTCGGATTCGGGAACGGCGAGATCGAGATCGGGGAAGCGGGTGAAGAGGCGTTCCAGGGCGATGGTGGCCTGGAGGCGGGCGAGGGGGGCGCCCACGCAGTAGTGCGCTCCGTGGCCGAAGGAGAGGTGGCGGGCCGCGCCGGGCCGGGTGACGTCGAAGCGGTCCGCGTCCGGACCGTGGAAGGCGGCGTCGCGCCCGGCGGCCGTGAAGCCGGCCAGGACGGGGGTCCCTCGGGGGATCACGGTGTCGCCGAGGGGGAGGTCGCGGGTGGGGTAGCGGAAGGGGAACCAGCTGACCGGGCCGTCCCAGCGCAGCGTCTCGTCCACCACGTCCGACCAGGTGGCCTCGCCGTCGAGGACCAGCTTCAGCTGGTCGCGGTGGGTGCACAGGGCCCGTACCGCGTTGGTGATCAGATTGAGGGTGGTCTCGTGGCCCGCGACCAGCATCAGACGCATCGTGCCGATGAGTTCGGCTTCGGTGAGCCGGTCGTCGCCGTCCTCGCGGGCGGCTATCAGGGCGCTGGTGAGGTCGTCGCCGGGGACGGCCCGGCGGGCGGCCGCGATCGTCCCGAGCAGCTCGACGAGCTCGCGGACGGCGGCCATCACCTCCGCCGGGGTCGTGTCGGTGGCGATGATCACCGTGTACGTGAGGGCGTGCAGCCGTGCGTGGTGCTCGGGGTCGACGCCGAGCAGCTCGCAGATGACGCTCATCGGGAGCGGGAGCGCGAGATGGGTGCGCAGGTCGGCGACGCCGTCCGGGTCCTCGGCGGCGGCCCGGCCGAGGTCGTCGAGGAAGCCGGCGGTCAACTCCTCGACGCGCGGCCGCAGCCGCTCCACCTGGCGGGCGGTGAAGGCGTTGCCGACCAGGGAGCGCAGCCGCCGGTGGTCGGCGCCGTCGGCCGTGTGCATGCCCTGGGCGTTGGCGAAGACCCGCAGCGGCCAGTCGGCCGGGATCGTGCCGTCGCTCAGGGCCGGGCAGTGGCGGGAGTCCTTGGCCACGTCGGGGTGGGAGAGGAACTCCTTGAGCGCGTCGTGCCCGAGGACGACCGCCGCGCTCACCCCGCCGGGCAGGACGACGTCCGCGACGGGTCCCCGGGCCAGCAACGCGGCGTTGAGGGCGTGCGGGCAGCCACCGGCGGGGTCGACGACGTGCGCGGGCGCGGGGGAGTGCGAGGACAAACCGGGTCTCCTGACTCTGTGGACGATTACCGGCCAACAGTGCGGCCTCGAAGGCCGGTTGTACAACTCCTTCCGGAGGCCGAAGCCGGATCCGGCGCGACCGTGTTCAGGATGCGTTCAGGCGGCGGCTGGCAGCGTCCGCGTCATGACATACGAGACACAGTCGGCCACCGGCTCCCTCACGCCCGCCGTCGCCCGGCTCAGCAAGGTCCCCGAGGTCACCGTCTACTTCTGGGTGATCAAGGTGCTGTGCACGACGGTCGGCGAGACCGCGGCGGACTACCTGGACGCGCGGCTCGGCCTGGGGCTGACGGGCACCTCCCTGGTGATGACGGTCCTGCTGGCCCTCGCGCTGGTCGCGCAGTTCCGCACCAGCGCCTACCGGCCCGGCGTCTACTGGCTGGTCGTCGTCCTCGTCAGCGTCGTCGGCACGCTGATCAGCGACAACCTCACGGACAACCTGGAGGTCCCGCTGGAGGCGACCACGGTCGCCTTCGCCCTCGCGCTCGCGGTGACGTTCGCCGCCTGGTACCGGCTGGAGGGGACGCTGTCCGTCACGCGCGTCGACTCGGTGCGCCGCGAGGCCTTCTACTGGGCGGCGGTGCTGTTCACCTTCGCCCTGGGCACCGCGGCCGGTGACCTCGTGGCCGAGCGCATGGACCTGGGCTACCGGCTCGCCGTGCTGGTGTTCGGCCTCGTCATCGTGGCGGTCGCGCTCACGCACTACACCCTGGGCCTCGGCGCCGTGCTGAGCTTCTGGACCGTGTACGTCCTCACCCGACCGCTGGGCGCCTCGATGGGCGACTACCTGGCGCAGCCCGTCGACGACGGTGGCCTCGGGCTCGGCACGGTCGTCACCAGCGGTGTGTTCCTGGCCGTCATCCTCGGTCTCGTCGGGTATCTCGCGGTGACCCGACGCGATGTGACGGAGGAGGACCGGGCTGGCCGGACGGCAGCGTGATCACGAATCGCGCGCCCGGGCGGTGACCTTCCTCGTACCGGACGTCACCGTCCACCGAGCGGGCCAGGCGCCGCGCCAGCGGCAGTCCGAGGCCCGCTCCGCCGTGTCCGTCGTCGGGCTCGGCGCGCCGTCCGGGCCGGAACAGCTCCGTCGTGAACCACGGCGGCACGCCCGCGCCGTCGTCGGTGATCTCGACGCGTACGCTCCCCGCCTCGTGCGTGGCGCTCAGCCGGACCCGGGTCCGCGCGTGGCGCAGGGCGTTGTCGAGCACCGGGGCGACCGCGCGTTCGAGGAGCGCCGCCGGCACGGCCGCGGTGAGGCCGTCGGCGACGTCGGCGAGCGCGACCTCGACCGGTCCCGGCTCCGGGAGGTGCGCGGTGAGCCGGACGAGTACGGCCCGGACGTCGGCGGTCCCGCCCCGGGCGGCGGCGCCGCGGGCGTCGTCGAGGAGGGTGTCGCAGATGGTGTGGAGGGAGCGGGCGGCGTCCTCGATCGCGGCGAGGGAGCGCCGCGCCTCGTCGGGGGAGCGGGGCCGGCCGTTCAGCCAGTCGAGTTCGGCGACGACCCGGGCGAGCGGGTTGCGCAGTTCGTGGGAGAGCTCCCGGGTGAGCTGCTGCTCGTGCCGCAGCCCGGCCCGGATCCGGTCGAGGAGGGCGTCGAGCGAGTCGCCGAGCCGGGCGAGCTCCTCGGGCCTCCCGGTGGCGCCGAAGCGCCGCTCGGAGGCGAGCGCGCCCCAGGCGGCGGCCTGTTCGGTCATGGTGCGCACGGGGCGCAGCGCGCGGCCCACGGCGAGACGCGTCAGCCCGTACGTGCAGGCGAGCACGGCGGCGTCCAGCGCGAGCGAGGCGTACAGCACGGTGTCGGCGGAGCCGCGGTACGGGCTGAGCGCGAGGGCGGTGACCACGGTGGCGGCGGAACCGCCGGAGCCGGTGACGGGCTGCGCGCACATGCGGACCGGCTCCGGGCCGTCGACCGTGACGCAGCGCCGGCCGCCGTCGGCCGCGAGGGCGTCCGCGGCCCCGCCGAGCGGACCGTCGGCGGCCACCCCGGGCGGTGATTCGAGCCGTACGCGCCCGGCGTGGATCCACACGTCGGCGTCGAGCGCGTCGTCGTGGGGCACTTCGACGACGCGGACCGCGGGTCCCGTGGTGTCCACGGTCGCGGCGACGGCGGTCGCGCGGGTGCGCAGATGGTCGTCGGCCTGCTGCTGGAGCCGATGGCGGACGACCCCGTTGAAGACGACGGTGAGCACGGTCATCAGGAGGGCCGCGGCGGCGAGCGTGACCAGCGAGAGGCGGCCCCGCAGGGTGCGCGGGAGCAGGCCGCGCGGGTGCGGGCTCACGACAGGCGGTGTCCCATGCCGCGGTGGGTGCCGAGCGTCCGGTCGCTGCCCGCCTCGCGCAGCTTGCGACGCAGCCGGCTCAGATACTGGTCGAGGGTGTTGTCGCTGACCCGCGCGCCCTCGGGCCAGCCCGCGCGGACGAGTTCACGGCGGGTGACCAGCGCGCCCGACGCGGCGATGAGCACCGCGAGCAGCCGGAACTCCGTCGGCGTCAGGTCCAGCTCCGCACCCGCGACGGCGCAGGTGTAGCGGACCGGGTCGAGGGACAGGTCGCCCGCCACCGACGGCACCGGAGGGCCGGACCTGCGGAGCGCGGCGCGCAGGCGGGCGGCGAGCTCGGCGAGATGGAAGGGCTTGGCGAGGTAGTCGTCGCCCCCGGCGGAGAACCCGGTCAGCCGGTCGGCGAGGCCGTCGTGGGCGGTCAGGAAGAGGACGGGCGCGCCGAACCCGCGTGCCCTGAGGGCCTGGCAGACGTCCCTGCCGTCCGCGTCGGGCAGTCCGACGTCGAGCACGCACGCGTCGAAGCCGTCCCCGGCCCGCCGCAGCGCCCCCGCGCCGTCCGCCGCCGGGGCGGGGTCGAAGCCCTCGTCCCGCAGCCCGCGCAGCAGGACGTCCCGGAGCGCGGGGTCGTCCTCGACGACCAGGACCCGCCGGCGCACGTCAGGAGGCTTCCTGGGAGAAGGTCTGCGGGCGCGGGGCGTGCGCGAGGCGCGCGTACACACAGGCCAGGCAGCAGACCCAGGCCGTCGCGAAGAGCCAGCCGCCCACCACGTCGGTGAACCAGTGCACGCCGAGAAGGACCCGGGTGAGGCCCACGGCCGCCGCCCAGAGACCGATCAGCGTGACGACGGTCCGGCGCGGCACGCGGCGGGACCCGCCCCGCAGGAGGAGCGCCGCGATCACGAGTCCGGCGGTCATCGCCGCCGTGGCGGCGTGGCCGGAGGGGAACGACCAGCCCGAAGCGTGGGTGGCCCAGTCGCCGACCGAGGGGCGCGGACGCGCGAGCGCGGTCATCGTCGCGTACCGCAGAGCCTGGCCCGCTCCCAGGCACAGCACCAGCAGGGCGACCGTCCGGGCACGTTCCCGTCCGGTGCGGCCGACGTACAGTCCGGCGATCACCAGGAGGGCGTACGGGACGATGCCGGTGCCGGTGGCCGTGACGGCGCGGGCCACCGCCTCGGCGACCGGGGGGCGGTGCTCCAGCGACCACCGGTGCAGGGCCGCGTCGGCGGACAGCGGGCCCGGATCCCGCAGGACCCGGGCCGACAGCGGGGCGAACAGCGTCGCGGCGGTCAGCGCCGCCCACCCGGTGCGGCGGGAGACCCGGGACCGGGTCACGTACCGGCCAGGAGGGGCCGCAGCGGACCGTGCTTCAGCCGCCCCGCCCACGCGTCCTGGTTGCGCCGTACGGTCCATGCGGCGACACCGGCCACGGCGGCGCCGACCAGGAATCCGGCGAGGACGTCGTGCGGATAGTGCACGCCCACCCAGACCCGGGAGGCGGCCATCAGGACCGCCGCGAGCAGGGCGACGGCGCCGAGCCGCCATGACACGAACAGCAGCGCCACGGCGGCCGCCGCCGCGAGCGCGGCGTGGTTGCTGGGGAAGGACCAGTCGCCCGGCGCGGGGCACGCCTCAAGCGTGGGCACCCGCAGGGTCTGGCACGGCCGGTCCTCGCGCACGAGCGACTTCAGCAGGGCGTCCGCGCCGAAGGCGAGCACCGTGATCAGCGGAACGGCGAGCGCGGTGACCACCTGGGGTGTGCCGGCGCGCCGGGCCCGCCACCACGCGAGCACCATCAGGATGGCGAACAGGGCGAGACCGTAGTCCGACCAGGCGGTGACGAGGCCGTCCAGCCAGCCCGGCGAGCGATGGGCCAGGTCGGTCACGTCGGTGTAGACGGAGCCGTCGACGGGCGACCCGTCGTACGCGGGGGCCATCAGACGGAGCCGTTCTGGCGCCGGGCGGACCGCCGCGAGCGGAGCAGCTCGATCGCGAGCGGCAGCAGGGACACGGCGACGATCAGGGCCACGATCGGGAGCAGGTACCGGTCGACATTGGGGATGGAGGCGCCCAGCGCGTATCCCGCGAGGACGAGACCGACCGTCCAGACCAGACCGCCGACGACCTGCCAGAGGGTGAAGACGCCCGCCGGGACCTTGAGCGCGCCGGCGAGCGGGTTGAGGACCGTGCGGACCACCGGGACGAAGCGCGCCAGGACGATCGCCTTGGCGTGCCCGTACTTCGCCAGCAGCTCCTCGGCGCGCTCGGCGCCCTCACGGAGCCGCTTCGACCGGCTGCGGGCCAGCAGCGCCCCGCCGGCCCTGCGGCCGATCAGGTAGCCCACCTGCGCGCCGGCCAGGGCACCGGCCACGGAGGCCACCAGGACCATCGGCAGGGAGAGCGCCGACCCCTTGTCCGCGCTTCCGGCGCACAGCAACCCCGCCGTGAACAGCAGCGAGTCGCCGGGCAGGAAGAACCCGACCAGCAGTCCGGTCTCCGCGAACATCACCACCGCTATCCCCAGCACGCCGAACGCGGCCAGGAGGGAGTGGGCGTCGAGCACGTTGACGGCTAGGTCGGTGGCGGCGTTCACGGAGGTGGCCATACAGGGGGCCTCTCAGAGGAGCGGGCGTCGGACGGGGACGTGCGAACAATCGAGCGACTACAGGTCTGTAGACAGACTACTGGACTGTAGACGCTCTCGTCGCGGGGGCACGGCCGGGTGTCGGGGTGTGCGTGCTCACGGGTGTGGGGCGGCGGTGAGCGCCTATCCTGTCTACAGATCAGTAGTCGGTCTACGTGACTGTAGACGCAATCGGGTGGACGGGGGTTCCATGACGGATTCCGAGAGTGAACGCAGGCCCGCGGGCGAGCTGGAGGCCAGCGTGCTCGCGGCGCTGTGGGCGGCCGGTGCGCCCCTGTCCGCGGCGCAGGTCAGAGCGGCGATACCCCAGGACCTGGCGCGCACCACCGTGGCCACGCTGCTGGGCCGCCTGCACGAGAAGGGAGCCATCGGACGCCGCCCCGGAACCCGGGGCTTCGTCTACTTCGCCGTCGAGGACGCGCACGGCCTGACCGCCCGGCGCATGCACCGCGCGCTCGACCAGGTCGGCGACGACCGGGGCCTGGTCCTTGCCCGCTTCGTCGAGGGGCTGAGTCCGCACGACGAGGCCGAGCTGCGCCGCCTGCTGGAGGAAGACCACGAGTGATCGCACTGCTCCTGATCCCCCTGCTGCTCCCCTGGGCCCTCCCGCCGCTGGCCCGGCGGACCGTGGAGCGCGTCCGGCCGGACATCGCCCTCGTGGCCGTCACCACGGCCACCGCCGTCCTGGCCCTCGGCGTGGTCGCCTGCCTCGGCGTCCTCCTCCTCCCGCTGGCCCTCCACCTTCCGCTGGTGGCCGGTCTCGCTGATCTGATCCACCCCGTCCAGGCGGGCCCGCCGGCCCTCACCCTCGGCACCTCCGCGCTGGCCGCCGCCGCGCTCGCGGTGTCCGTCACCGTCGGCACGAGAGGTGCGGCGGCCGAGGCGGCGCGCCTGCGCCGGGCGCACGAGCGGGTGGCGGGACTGCCGGAGTCCGGCGGCATGTGCGTGGTCGACGACGACCGGCCGGACGCCTTCGCGCTGCCCGGCGGCCCGCGGGGCGCCGACCGGATCGTGGTGACCGCGGGCATGCTCCGCGCGCTCGACCCCCGTGAACGCGAGGCGCTCCTCGGGCACGAGCGCGCCCATCTGGCCGCCCGGCACCACTTCTTCCTCGCGGCGGCGCAGCTCGCCGGCTGGTGCCACCCGGCCCTGTCGGCCGTGGTCCCGGAAGTCTCGTACGCCGCCGAGCGCGCCGCGGACGAGGCCGCGGCCCTGGCCTGCGGGGACCGGCGGCTCGCCGCGCGGGCCGTCGGCCGCGCCGCGCTCGCGGCCACCTCGCGCGGTGGTGTGCCCCCGCGTCCGGCCGTCGCCGCCGGTGGGACGACCGGGCCCGTACCGGCTCGGGTCAAGGCCCTCCTCGCCCATTCGCCGATGCGGCGGATCGCCGCGCCCCTGCTGGTCATGGTGCTCGTCGCCACGGCGGCGGGCGCCTCCTCCCTGGCGGGTGCCGTCTGGCTGCACGGCGAGGTCGAGGTCGCGCAGGGGGAGCACCCCACGGACTGACCGGGCCTCCTCGCGGTCGACCGGGGCGGCCCTGGCGGTTAGGGCAGCCTTTCTTGAGTGACTACATTTATGTAGACTCCGCGACGGCTCGGGCACGGTGATCCGTCCGGGCCGCTTCAGCGCGCACAGCACGCCGGAAACGCCGTACGGCGCACCCACTTCCGCCGAGAAAGGACATGGCGTGTTCGGGAACTACCTGATCGGCCTGCGCGAGGGCCTGGAGGCCAGCCTCGTCGTCTGCATCCTCATCGCCTACCTCGTCAAGACCGGCAACCGGCGTCAACTGCCACCGGTCTGGGCGGGAGTCGGGATAGCCGTCGGGCTCTCGCTCGCCTTCGGCGCCCTGCTCCAGTTCGGGTCCTCCACCCTGACCTTCCAGGCCAAGGAAGCGCTCGGCGGCAGCCTGTCCCTGCTGTCCGTCGCCCTGGTGACCTGGATGGTCTTCTGGATGCGGCGCACCGCCCGCCACCTCAGGACCGAACTCCACGGCAAACTGGACGCGGCCCTCGCCGTCGGCACCGGCGCCCTCGTCGTCACCTCCTTCCTCGCCGTCGGGCGCGAGGGCCTGGAGACCTCCCTGTTCATCTGGACCGCCGTCCAGGCGACCGGGGACGGCGTCCGCCCCCTGATCGGCGCGATTCTCGGCCTCGCCACCTCCGTCGTCCTGGGCTGGCTCTTCTACAAGGGAGCCCTCAAGATCAACCTGGCGAAGTTCTTCCGCTGGACCGGCGCCATGCTCGTCGCCGTCGCGGCCGGCGTCCTCGCCTACGGCATCCACGACCTCCAGGAAGCCGACTTCCTGCCCGGACTGCACCGGCTCGCCTTCGACATCTCCACGACGATCCCGCCGGATTCCTGGTACGGCACGCTGCTCAAGGGCGTGTTCAACTTCCAGCCCGACCCCACCGTCCTCCAGGTCGTCGTCTGGGCCCTCTACGTCGTGCCGGTGATGGTCCTCTTCCTCCTGCCCGAACGTACGCGGCGGACCGCACCGGCCCCCGTGGCGCGGTAGGACGGGGTGTACGAACCCAGGAGGCCGGAGCCCGGACCGGGCGAGGAGCCGCCGGACGCCGACGGTGTGATCGCCTGGCTCAAGGGCGGCGAGGAGACCGAACGCGCGCTCCAGGCCTCGCTGGACGCCCCTCCCGCCGAGCGCGACGTCCTGCTGGCGCGCATGGGGGACGTGCTCCAGGCCGCCGCCCAGGGCCTGGGGCACGAGGCCGCCGCCGTGTGGGCCGGCGTCCCCGAGCACGTGCTGCGCGGCTGGCTCGACACCGACGCCGCCTTCGCGGCCGCCCTCCACGCGGCCCGCGCCCTGGCGACCGCCCACGGCGCGCGGCGGGGCAGGCGCCACACACCGGCGATGGTGCGGGTCCTGCTGACGGCCATGAGCCGGGGCACCACCCGACGCGACGCCGTCAGGACGGCCGGCTTCGGTGAGCACCGCTTCCGCGCGCTGCTCACCGGCTCGTCCACGCTCCGGTCCCTGCTGGCGGCGGCCCGCCGGGTCCGGCCGCCGAAGCCCCGGAGCACCTACGTGCCGGGCACGTACCGCCCCCGTCGCCCCGACCGGAAGCCCCCGGTCCAGGGGCGGTTCCGGCTGGTCCAGCGGGAGGCCGCCGACGCCGGGGAAGCGGGCCGGTAGAGCGTGCCTACGCGGGCAGGAGGCGTGCCGTGGGTCCGTGGCCGGTGATCCGGCCGGCCTCCAGGAGATGGACGGTGTCCGTGTACCGGGCCACGAGACGCCGCTCGTGGGAGACCACGACCAGGGTCGTGCCGAGCTCGTCGCGCAGGCGGGTGAGCAGGTCCATGACGCCGGTGGCCGTGTCCTCGTCGAGGGCCGAGGTGACCTCGTCGCAGAGCAGGACGTCGGGACCCGCCGCGAGGGCGCGGGCTATGGAGACCCGCTGCCGCTGCCCGCCGGACAGCTCACCGGGGAGGCGCCCGCCCTGGTCGGCGGGGAGCCCGACGCGGTCGAGGAGTTCGGCGACGCGGTCGGGCACCGCGCGCCGGGGCAGGTCGGTGTGCAGCCGGACCGGGCGGGCCAGTTGCTGGGCGACGGTACGGCGCGGATTGAGGGCGTCGAGCGGATTCTGGGGCACGAGCTGGACGCGTCGCTGCTGCGCGCGGGTCCGCCGGCGAACGTCGGCCGCCAGCGGCCGCCCGTCGAGGCTCACCTGCCCGGTAAAGGCGGGGTGCAGCCCCGCGAGCACGCGGAGCAGCGTCGTCTTACCGGACCCGGAGGGCCCGACGATGGCGCAGGCCGACCCGGGCGGGGCGGCGAACGAGGCCCCGCTGAGCGCGGGGTGCCGCCGTCGACCGCCGCCGAAGAAGGCGTCGATCGCGGCGGCGGAGAGGCCTTCGGTGGGGGGAGGGGGGGATGTATGGGCGGGGGATGGAGGGGCCGGGGGCGTATGGGCGGGGGATGTACGGGGCGGGGAGGTACGGGCGGGAGATGTACGGGGCGGGGACGTACGGGCGGGAGATGTGCGGGCGGGAGATGTGCGGGCGGGGGTCGAGGGCGGCCCGCCGGGGGCGTGCGCCGCACCGGTGGGCGTCCGGGGCGTCGGGAGTGTTCCGGGTGCTGGGGGTGCTGGGGGTGCTGGGGGTGCTGGGGGTGCTGGGGGTGCCGGGGGTGCCGGGGGTGCCGGGGGTACTGGGGATGCCGGGAGTGACGGGGGTGCCTGGGACGCCAGGCTTGCCGGGGAGGCCGGGGAGGCCGGGGAGGCCGGGGAGGCCGGGGAGGCCGGGGAGGCCGGGGAGGCCGGGGAGGCCGGGGACGCTGGGGGTGCCGGGGACGCTGGGGGTGCCGGGGGTGCCTCGGACGCCGGTGACACCGGGGAGGCCGGGGAGGCCGGGGAGGCCGGGGACGCTGGGGAGGCCGGGGAGGCCGGGGAGGCCGGGGAGGCCGGGGAGGCCGGGGAGGCCGGGGACGCTGGGGAGGCCGGGGAGGCCGGGGACGCTGGGGAGGCCGGGGGCGCCAGGCTTGCCTCGGACGCCTCGGACGCCTCGGACGCCGGTGACACCGGGGAGGTCGGGGACACCGGAGATGCGGGGGGCACTGGAGACGCCGGAGACGCCAGGGGCGTTCGGGGCGTAAGCCGGATGGTGTGGTCGGCGCACGTTTCGGCGAGTTGTGGGTCGTGGGTGGCGACGACGACCGTGAGGTTGCGGTCGGTGGCGAGGGTGCGCAGCAGGTGGGCGATCTCGTCGCGCAGGGGCGCGTCCAGGCCCGCGGTGGGCTCGTCGAGCAGCAGGACCTGGGGGGTGCGGGCAAGGGCGCGGGCTAGGGCGACGCGGCGTTGCTGGCCGCCGGACAGCGCCGTGGGGCGGCGGTCGGCGATGCCGGCCGGCAGACGGCACTCGGTCAGGAGGGCCCGTACGGTCTCGTCCGTCGGGGCGGTGGCGAGCTCGGCGACCAGGCGGCGCACGGTCATGCGCGGGTTGAGGGCGGAGCCTGGGTCCTGGCCCACGTAGGCGACGGCGGTGCGGCGGAGGGTGCGGAGCTCGTCGGGCGGGAGCCGGTGCGGGGACGTGCCGAGGACGTCGAGCGTGCCCGTGACGGCGGCGCCGGGGGGAAGGTGCCCGACGAGGGCGCGCAGAAGGGTCGTCTTGCCGGATCCGGACGCGCCCATCAGAGCGGTGACCTGCCCGGCCCGCATCCGCGCCGTGGTCGAGGGCAGGAGCACGGCGCCGTCGGGGAGACGTATCTCCAGGTCCGAGACGGTGATCTGGGCCGAGGGCGGTGCGGCGGGATCGTCGTTCATCAGCGGATGGCCGCCTTCGTGGTGGTGTCGGGAGCCAGCGAGAGGACGACCATGGTGACGGTGACGGCCAGCACGGCGATGGCCACGCTGGGGGCGATCACGGCCCACGGGTTGAGGAGGATGCCGGAGGCGTTCTCACGGATCATCAGCGACCAGTCGGAGGCGGGCGGCCGGGGGCCGATCTGGAGGAATCCGGCCATGGAGATCACGTAGACGCCTTCGACGAACCGCAGCCCGAACAGGGTCAGCACGGTGGCGCGGAGGTTGGGCAGGATCTCGCGCAGGGCGATGTAGGCGGTGGACTCGCCGCGGGCCAGGGCGGCTTCGACGTAGCCCGCGGTCGCGAGCGGCGACGCGGCCGCGGCGACGACCCGGACCGCGTACGGCACGCCCAGGACGACGGCGGCGGCGATCACCGCCCAGCGTCCGCCGCCGGGCCAGGCGAGCGCGATCAGCATGATGCCAAGCAGCGGCGGCAGGAGGATCGCGAGGTCGGCGCCGCGCTCGACAGCGCGGCCGAGGGCCGGGCGCAGCACGGCGACGCAGCCGATCAGCGCGGCGGCCACGGTGGTGACGACGGCAACGAACAGCGCCCCGGCCACGAGGAGCGTGCCACCGTGCAGCACCCGGCTGAGCACGTCCCGGCCCAGCTGGTCCCCGCCGAGCAGGGCGCCGTCGCCGGGGGCGGCGAAGGGCGCCGTGACGGGGGTGTCGACGGTGTGCGGTGCGATCAGCGGGCCCACCAGCGCGAGGAGCAACGGGAGGACCGGGAGCAGCACGAGCACGGTGGCCCGCGCCCGGCGGGAGGCGGGGCGCGGGGCCGCGGGCGGGGCGGCGGTCATGCGCGGGCTCCCAGGGTGGCGTGGCGGATGAGGTCGGCGACCAGGAGGACCAGGCTGATGACGGCGCCGGCGCAGATGACGACTCCGGCGATGAGCGGGGTGTCGCGCGCGGCGATGGCGCCGGCGAGGACGGATCCGATGCCCGGGTAGTTGAACAGGGTCTCCACCACGACGGCACCGCCGAACAACAGGCCGGTGGAGGTGGCGAGTCCGGTGGCGATGGCAGGCACCGCGCCCGGCAGCTGGTGGCGCAGCAGTACGCGCCGCAGGGGCAGACCGTCCAGGTGCGCCGCCTCCACGTGGGGGGTGGCGGCCTGGTCGGCGAGTGCGCCGCGTACGACCCGGGTGTTCCAGCCGGTCTGGGGGATGACGAGGGCCAGGACCGGCATGATCAGCATCGTCCAGGTCGCGGGTCGGCCGTCACCGCCGGTCACGGTGACGGCGGGCAGCCAGCCCGTCCACAGGGACAGCATCAGCAGGAGCGCGGCGGACACCACGAACTCCGGCACCGCGAACGCGGCGGTCGACAGATGGGAGATGAGACGGTCGGCCGGGCGACCCGGCCGGGCGGCGCCCCAGCAGCCCAGCAGCAGCGACAGGACCACGGTGATCCCGAACGCGCTCAGGGCGAGGACGAGGGTGTTGGGCAGGGGGTCCGCGAGCAGGTCGGTGACCTTCTGCCCGCGCGCGGAGGTGCCCAGGTCGCCGCTGGGCAGCGCCGTCATCCAGTCGGCGAACCGCTGCCACAACGGCCGGTCCAGGCCCAGCAGATGGCGGCGCTGCGCGAGGTCGGCCGCGCTCTCCCCGCGCTCGGCCGAGGCGGTGGCCGCGTCGCCCGGCAGGAGCTCGACCGCCGCGAACACGGCGGCGAGCAGCACGACCAGCATCAGCAGACGCCGACCGACCGTCCCGACGACGCCGAGGACGAGACCGGGGCCCCGGGGAGCGGCGGCTGCTCCGGTGGGGACGCCGGCCCCCACGGCCGAAGCCCCCACGGCCGAAGCCCCCGCGCCTGGGGCCCCCGCCTCGGTGCCGCTCGCCGGGCCGGTGTCGGCCGTGTGGCTCAACTCAGCCACACGCCTTCGAGCTGGACGCGTCCGTAGCCGGCCAGCTTCGGCAGGTTGCGGACCTTGGCGGCGGCCAGGTCGATGCCGTCGGCCATGCCCCACAGCAGGTAGCCGGAGCGGTCGTGCTCGATCTGCTGGAGCTCCGTCAGCGCCGCCGCCCGCGCCTTCGGGTCGGCGGTGCCGATGACCTTGCGGTACGAGGCGTCGAAGGCGGGGTCCTGCCAGCCGGCCTCGTTCTGTCCGGCCTCGCCGACCATGGTCTTGGAGGCGAAGAAGACCACGGAGTCGTTGGTGCCCCAGTAGGTCGTGTAGAAGTCGCCGGTCTTCCAGGTCTTCTCCCAGAACGCCCCGGACTCCTGCTTGACCACCTCGACCTTGATGCCGGCCTCGCGGGCCTGGTTGGCGAAGAGCGTGGCGGAGTCGGCAAGACCGGCGATGTCCTCGGTGGTGACCAGCTCGTACGTCCTGGACAGGTCGAACCCGGCCTCGCCGAGCAGCCGCTTGGCCCTGGCCAGATCCCGCTTGCGCTGCGGGATGGTCTTGGCGAAGGCGGGGTCGCCGGTGCCGAGGATGTCGTTGGCGACGGTGCCGTAACCGGACAGGACCTGCTTGACCATCGCGTCGCGGTCCACGACCAGGCGCATCGCCTCGCGGACCCGCTCGTCCGCGAAGGGGCTGCCCTTGGCGGTACGCATGACGATCGGCATCGCCATGTCGTTCGGGCGGCGGAGCACCTGGACGTCCGTGCGGGACCCGGCGGTCCTGGCGGCGACCGCGCCGACGTTGGAGGCGAGGTCGATCTGCCCGGAGAGCAGGGCGTTCGCCATCGCCTGCGGGGTCTCGAACATGGTCACCTCGATCGCGTCGAGGTGCACGGCGCCGCCGTACCACTTCTCGTTGCGCACGAGGCGGGCGTTGCCGCCCCGGAACCAGTCCAGTTTGAACGGTCCGGTGCCGGGCGCCTTGTCCAGCTCGGAGTCCTTGGTGTCCTTCTTCATCACGAAGGAGGCGAAGCGGGTCAGCAGCGGGAACTCGGCGTTGGGGTAGTCGGACACCACGACGACCTCGTCCGTGCCCCGGGCGCTGATGTTCTTCGCCTGGATGCCGGGCAGGCGCGCCGCGCCGGAGGGGGTGCCGCGCAGCCGCTTCAGCGACCAGACCACGTCCTCGGCGGTGACGGGAGTGCCGTCGTGGAACGTCGCACCCTTGGCGATCCGGAACGTCCAGGTCTTCAGGTCCGCCGAGTGCTGCCACGAAGCGGCCAGCCGGGGCGCGGTGTTGGAGGTGGCGCCGGGCACCGTGAGGGTGTCGAAGGCGAGCGCGAGGATGAGGTAGTCGCTCTCGTTGGCCTGGGTGCCGTGCGGGTCGCGGGTGATCGCGCTCGACCTCCCCAGCGCCCCTACCCGCAGCGTGCCACCCTGACGAGGTTTCCCGGACGCGGCGCCAGGGGCCGCGGCGCCCTTGGGATCCGTACCGCCGCTGCCGCAGGCCGCGAGAACTCCCGCCGCTCCGATGCCGGTTCCGGCCCACAGCAGCTGTCGTCTGGTGACACCCACGTCGTCCTCGTCTCAGGGGTTGTGCTCGGGTTTGCTTAGGCTTACCTAACCGAACTCGGCCAGACTTGGCAAGCCGCCCGGCCCCGTCCGGCGGTGGGCTGCCCTTCGCGGGCGATGCCGCAAATCCCCTGTTCAGGAGCGCTGTTGACGTCTCGTCGGCCGTGCGGCGCGTGGCTGAAATTTGACTACGTCGATGTAGTCGGGCGTCTTGGTTAGGGTTGCCTTACTCAAGCGTCGGGGTTAGTTTCCTGGTGTCCGGCAGCGCCCCGAACCGCCCGGACCGCCCACTTCCCGCGTTCCCCACGCCGCTTTCGAGCCGGTGCGGCGATGCCGCACGCCCGTGCTCGCTCCGTCCTGCCTGGAAGGTGCCACCGTGCCCACCTGCCCTGCCCCGGTACGCCCGCTCGACGCCGCCGCAGCAGCCGAACTCAAGACCGTCGCGGCCGAGTTGCTCGCCCGATACGGCTCCGCCACCGCGCCCGGACTCCTCGCCGCGCTGCCCGGTGAGTGCGGCGCGCTCAGCGACGGCGTCCGGCGCTGCCTCAGGCCCGTGGACACCGCCGACGGCCTGTTCGTCCTGCGCGGTCTGCGCCTGGGCGACGCCGAAGTCGGCCCCACTCCCGGGCACTGGTCGACGGCCGGCGACGCGGGCGCCCTGTGGGACGTCGTCCTGCTGCTCGTCTCCGCCGTGATGGGCACGCCGATCGCCTGGGACGGGCAGCAGGACGGCCGGTTCGTCCACAACATCGTCCCTTCGCCCGGGCACGAGAGCGAGCAGACCGGCGCCTCCAGCACCGTCCTGCTCACCCCGCACACCGAGGACGCCTTCCACCCCGGCCGCGCGCATCTGCTCCTGCTGTGCTGCATGCGCAACCACGACGCCATCGCCACCACCGCGGCCAGCGTCCGCCGGACCGAACTCGCCGACGAGGACGTCGCACTCCTGAAGCGGCCGGTCGTGCCGATCCTGCCCGACGACGCCTACGAGCAGGCCCAGCGGTTCGCCGGCCGGCCCGCGCCCGTACCGACCCTCTTCGAGGGCGGGGACGGCCTCAGCCTGCGGTTCGATCCCGCCTACACCCCGCTGGAGGAGGCCGACACCGGCTGGCGGGAGGCGTACCGGCGACTGGAGGACGAACTGTCCCGCGTCTCCGTCGCCGTCAGCCTGGAACCGGGCGACGTCCTGGTCGTCGACAACGACCTCGTCGTCCACGGACGCGTCCCCTTCAAGGCCCGCTACGACGGCACCGACCGCTGGCTCAAGCGCGCTTCCGTCCGGGTCGAGAACCGTCCCACGCGGCCCGCCGCCGAGACCGGCGAACACGGCTACGGACAGGCCGCGCTCACCGCCTGGACCACCACCTGACCCCTCCCCGCCCGCCCCGCCCGCCCCTTCCGAAAGGCCCCCCATGGACCGGGACGACACCACCCTCCGCGTACTGTCCACCAGCGACCTCGCCGGCCTGGACATCGCCCTCACCGACGTCGTCGACACCGTCGAACAGGCCTACCGCACCCTCGCCGCGGGCCAGTCCGACAACCCGCGCAAACTCACCGTCAAGCCCGCCGACGGCCACTCCGTCTCCTACGCCATGCTCGGCCGCGACGGCGCCCGCGAGGTCGTGGCCGTCAAGACCTCGTACAAGCACGGACTGCGCGAGAGCCGCGACAAGCAGCACTACTACACGACCCTGACCCTGTACGACGACGTCACCGGCCTGCCGCTGGCGATGATGGACTGCTCGCGGATCGGGTCCCTGCGCACCCCGGCCGTCTCCGCTCTGCTGGCCCGCGAATGCGCCGCCCCCGGCGCCACCACCGCGCTCGTGATCGGCACCGGCACCCAGGGCCGCCTCGCCCTGCCCTTCCTGCTGACCACCCTGCCGGATCTGGACCGGCTGATGCTGTCCGGCACCCACCCGGACGGCATCGCCGCGGTCCGTGCCGAACTGGACCGCCACTTCCCCGGCCGCGAGGTCGAACTCGTCACCGACGCCACCCGCGCCGCCCGGGACGCCGACGTCGTCGTCGCCACCGCCGGCCCCCACACCCCCGCCGCCGTCGAGGCCGAAGCCCTCAAGCCCGGCGCGACCGCGATCCTCGTCGGCCACGGCCTGGCCCCCTCCACCCTGCACCGCGCCGACCGGGTCATCGCCACCAGCGAGGCCCAGATGCGCGTGACCGGCACCGACATGGCCGACGTGCACGGAGACCTCCCGGCCGTCGACCTGGAACTGCCCGCCGCCCTCTCGGGCGCCGCCCGGGCCCGTACCGCGGCCGGACAGCGGATCTTCGCGTACAACAGCGGACTCGTCGTCACCGACATCGCCCTCGGGCACCGCTTCGCCCAGCTCGCCGCCGACCAGCACCTCGGCACGGAGATACCCCTGTGGAAGTGACCTCCTGGCCGGCGCTCCCGGCCCTGCCCGACCCCGCCACCGACGCCGTCGTCGCCAGCGGGCTCGCCGCCGAACTGTCCCACGCCTTCGGCGGCCCCTTCCACTTCCTGCTCCCCGACGCCTTCAGCGCCAACCTCGCCGCCCTGCGGGCCGCCCTCACCGACGCGGGCGTGAACGGCTTCGTGTACTTCGCGAAGAAGGCCAACAAGGCCGCCGTCTTCGTCGAACGGGCCGCCGAGGGCGGCGCGGGCGTGGACGTCGCCTCCGCCGCCGAACTGCGCGAGGCCCTCGGCCACGGCGTACGCGGCGAACACCTCATGGTCACCGGACCCGCCAAGGACCCCGTGCTCCTGCGCCTTGCCGTCGCCCACGGTGCCACGATCGCCGTGGACGCCCTGGACGAACTCGACCGGGTGATCGCCCTGGCCACGAACGGCGACGCGCGGCCGCCCCGCGTGCTCCTGCGCGTGCTTCCCGCCGGACAGCCGCACTCCCGCTTCGGGCTGGACGACGACGCGTTGTCCGCCGCCCTCAAGCGGTGCCTGGAAGCCGGGGCCGCGCTACGGATGGAGGGCTTCAGCTTCCACCTCTCCGGTTACGCCCTCCAGCCCCGCGCCGACCTCGCCGCCCGCCTGGTGGAGCTCTGCCGCGCCGCCCGGCTCCAGGGCCTGCCGGCCGGCCGGATCTCCCTCGGCGGCGGACTGCCCGTCAGCTACACCGACGCCGACAGCTGGCGCGCCTTCCTCGCCGCGCAGGGCCCCGCGCACTACCACGCGGGCAGGACGTTCCGTACGGGCGACTTCTACCCGTACCACTCGCCCCTCTCCGGCGCCGGGGCCCTCGCCGCGCTGCTCGCGACCCGGCCGCAGGGGTTCGGCCGCGACCTCGCCGCTCTGGTGAAGGACGCCGGCATCGAGCTCCTCCTCGAACCGGGCCGGGCCCTGCTCGACCGGGCCGGAGCCACCGTCTTCCGGATCCAGGGCGTCAAGGACCGTGACGGCTACCGGATCCTGACCGTCGACGGCACCAGCCTGAGCCTGTCCGAGCAGTGGTTCAACAGCGAGTACCTCCCCGACCCGCGGCTGATCCCGCGCGACCCCGCCACCCCCGCCGGGGTGCATCCGGCCAGCGTGGGCGCCGCCACCTGCCTGGAATCGGACCTGCTCACCTGGCGCAAGATCGCCTTCCCGTACCCGCCGCGCCCCGGCGACCTCCTGCTCTACCCGAACACCGCCGGATACCAGATGGACTCCAACGAGTCCCCCTTCCACGACCTGCCGCTGCCGCCCAAGGTCGTGGTCGACCGCACCGACCGGCCCCGCCCGCGCTGGCGCCTCGACCGGCACTTCAGCTGAACCCGGGGCGCCACACGCCCCGTTCGCCCCCGCCCCAACCCGCCCCGCACCCCGCCCCCACGAGGAGCCCCCTGATGTCCGGAGCCCTTCAGCGCCCCGCCGTCGTCTCCCGCGTCTCCGACCTCATCGGCCGCACCCCTCTGCTGGAACTCGCCACCACCGAGACCGGCAGCCGCCTGCTGCTGAAGCTGGAGATGTTCAACCCCACCGGCAGCGCGAAGATCCGCATGGCCCGCGCCATGATCGACGCCGCCGAGGCCGCGGGCGAGCTCCGTGCCGGCGGCCGGATCATCGAGTCCACCTCCGGCAACACGGGCCTCGGCCTCTCCGTCATCGCCGCCGAACGCGGCTACACCTTCACCGCCGTCGTCGACAACCACGCCGCCGCCGACAAGCTGCGCGCCATGAAGGCGCTCGGCACCGAACTCGTCCACGTCGACGCCGACGCCGACGCCGAGGAACTCCACACCGCCGCCCGCGAGGAACTCGCCGAGGACATGGCCCGAGGCCAGGACAACACCGTCTTCACCGAGCAGCACAACAACCCCGCCAACGGCGTCGGTTACTTCCCCGTCGCCCACGAACTGGCCGAAGCCCTCGACGGCCGGATCGACGTCCTCGTCGGCGCGGTCGGCACCGGCGGCGGACTCTGCGGCACCGCACGCGAACTGCGCACCCTCGTCCCCGCGTTCACCGTCATCGGCGTGGAGCCCAAGGGGTCGATCGCCTTCGGCGGACCCGCCCACGACTACTACCAGTCCGGCACCGGCACCCCCGAGGGCGCCGAGATCGGAGCCCTCGTCGACTTCGGCCTCATCGACGAGGGCGTCAAGGTCGGCGACGTCGAGGCCTTCGCCACCTGCCGCGCCGTCGCCAGGACGGGACTGCTCATCGGCGGGTCCGCCGGCGGCGTGGTCCACGAGGCCCTGACCCGGCTGCCCGCACTGCCACCCGGCAGCACTATGGTCGCCCTCATCAACGACGGAGGGGAGAAGTACATGGACACCGTCTTCGACGACGACTGGATGGCCGAGCGCCACCTCCTCAGCACCGACGTCGAACGCGACCTGGACGAACGTCTCTCGAAGCTCCGCAGGAACCGGTAACCCCTGATGCTGACCACGCTCCTCCGCGACGGCCGCGCCCTCGCCACGCTCGCCGTCCCGCTCATCCTCACCCAGCTCGCGCAGGTCGCCCTGACGACCACCGACACCGTGATGATGGGCCTCCTCGGAACCACCGAACTCGCGGCCGGCGGCCTCGCCCTCGTCATCTTCAACCAGATCCGCACCATGGGCGTCGGCCTGGTCACCTCCCTCGGCAACCAGATCGCCGCCGCGGCCGCCCGGGCCGAGCACGCCGGAGCCGACGCGGCGGGCCGCCCGGCGGAGGAGCCGGCCCACCGGGAAGTCCAGGCCCTCGTGCGCGCGGGCCTGGCCGTCGCCACCCTCGCCGGTATCGCCGGCGCCCTCGTCATGATCGGCATCGGACAGCTGCTCTCCCTGCTCGGCCAGGACGCGGCCGTCGTCGACCTGACCCGGACGATGATCTACGCCCTCGCCCCCGGCCTGCTGCCGTGCCTGTGGTTCCAGGCCGTGCGCCAGTTCACTGTCGGGATGCGCCGCCCGCAGGCCCTCCTGCGGATCACCCTCGCGTCCGTCGGCGTCAACGCGGCCCTCAACTGGGTGCTCATCCACGGCACCTTCGGCCTGCCGCGCCTCGGCCTCACCGGCGTCGGCATCGCCACCTCCACGGTGTACCTCCTCTCCTTCCTCGCCCTGTACGCCGCCGCCAAGCGCGACGCCGAGCTCGGCCCGCTGCTCACCCTCGACATCACCCGGGCGGACGCCGCCACCGTCCGGCGGCTCCTCGCCCTCGGCGTCCCCATCGCCGCCACGTACGGCTCCGAGGCGGGCTTCTTCTCCGTCACGGCGCTGATGGCGGGCTCCTTCGGCCCCGACGCCCTCGCCGCCCACACCGCCGTCAACCAGCTTGTCTACATCGTCTTCCAGATCGCCGTCGGCCTGTCCCACGCCGCGTCCATCAACGTCAGCCGCGAACTCGCCCTCGGCGACCACGACGCCGCCCGCCGCATCAAGAACACCGCGCTGGCCTGCGCGGGCGCCGTCATGGCCGTCGTGGGCGCCCTCTACCTCACGCTGCCGGGCCTGGTCCTCGCGCCCTTCCTCCAGACCGGCTCGGCGCAGTCCCTGGCCATCGCGACCCACCTGCTCGTCGTCACCGCGTTCCTGCAGTTCTTCGACTGCGCCCAGAACATCGGGGTCGGCCTGCTGCGTGGCCTCGACGACACCAGGAGCGGCTTCCGCATCACCCTGATCGGCTACTGGGCCATCGGCCTGCCCGCCTCCTGGCTCTTCGCGTACGCCCTCGGCTTGGATACCCTGGGCATCTGGCTGGGCCTCCTCACCGGCCTCGCCGCCACGGCCCTGCTCCTGCTCCGGCGCTACGACACCACCCTGGCGTCGACCCGCCCCGAGCCCAGCACGGCACCGGCCTGACCGGCGCCGGACGGACCCTGGTCCGCGATACGCCCCGGGCTCAGCCCTGCTTCGGTCTGACCGGCGCTCAGCCCGGGTCCGCGATCAGTGCCCGCCGTCCGCGCCGGTCAGCCGCTCCGCCGCGTGCTCCACGTACTCGTGCAGTCCGTAGGCCAGCGCGAGGGCCGTCGCCGCCAGGGCGACCACCGTCCCCGCAAGGGCGAGGGCGCTCGCCCGACGGGCGCCGCCGCGTGGTGCCGAGGGTGCGGGCAGCAGCAGGGCCTCCACCCGGCGAGGCACGGGCCCGCTGGTCGCGGAGAGGAGCGGATAGCCACGGACGCGGCCCGGGGACGCCCCGGCCAGCGCGGCCCGCGCGACGGCCGCGGCAGCGAGGCGGCGGTCGCCGACGGCGGTGGCAGCCGCCTCGTCAGCCCACCGCTCGGTGTGGAAGGCCAGGGCCTCCCGCAGGCCACGGAGAGCGGGGTGGACGACGGCGGCGAGATCGACGACCGCCGACAGCAGATGGTGGCGACCGGCCAGGTGCGCCCGCTCATGGGCCAGCAGCACCTCGCGCTCGCCCGCCTTCAGCGACCGCACCATCCCGGACGTCACGACGACCCGCCCACGGCGGCCCCGGTACGCGGGGAGCGCGAAGGCGTCCACCTCGCTTCCCGGTATCACCAGGAGGTCACCGTCGCCCGTGCCGGCCTCGGCCGAGAGCCACGCGCGCCGGAGGAGCGAGCGGTGCAGGAGCCGGCGCCGCGCCAGCAGCACCAGTTGGACGAGCAGCGCCACGCCCGCCGCGCAGGCGAGCGGAACCGCCGCCGGCCACACCTCCAGCACCCGCGGCAGCGGCAGCCGCTCCAACGAGGCGAGGAACGGCACGTGGAGGAGGCCGAAGAGCGCGCCGACGGTCCCGCCGGCAAGCAGCACGGCGGCGCCGGTCAGCGCCCAGCACGCCGCGCGCGGCGGCAGCACCCCGGCCAGCCGCCCGGCGACGGCCGCCCCACCCCACGGCAACGCGAGGGCCAGCACGACCAGCACCAGGACGTACGTCACTCGGAGCCGCCCTCGGCCTCCAGGAGCAGGCGTCTGAGCGTCTCCTCGTCGTCGTCGGACAGGGCGGACACGAAGCGCCTGAGCACCAGATCCCGCCGGGGCTCGCTCTCCAGCTCACGGCGCATCCGCCCGGCGACGAGCCCGGCCGCGTCCTCCACCGGCTCGTACGCGAACCCGCGCACCGCCGGGACCCGGCGCAGCGTGCCCTTCTCGTGCAGCCGGGTCAGGATCGTGGCCGTCGTCGTCCTGGCCAGCCCCTGGCCGAGCGCGGCGTTGACCTGCCGCGCCGTCATCGGCCGCCCCGACTGCCACAGCACCGCCAGCACGTCCGCGACGAGCTCACCGTGCGGACGCCGCTCACCCCCACCGTCACCTGACATCGCTTCCCTCATCCCCGTTCCTCAGGAACACCCAACGTACCGCCCTCCTCTGACAGCGCAGGTCGCGGAACGGTGCGAGCGGGATGCCGGGCCTCAGGCGAGGCCGGTGAGGGCGTCGCCGATGTACTTGGTGCCCAGCACGGCGAGCACGGTGGTCATGATCGCCCCGTTGTGCGCCGCCATCCACTCCTTCCACCCGCCGAGGACGTGCGCCGCGCGGGCGCCGCCGAGCAGATAGACCCCGAGCGGCACCAGCGTGCACAGGGAGCCGATCAGCACCATCAGCGCGGCCGCGACCGTCTTGCCGCCCCCGCTCGCGTCGCTGGTGGCGATGGACACCGCGCCGCCGATCGCCAGGACCAGGTTCTTCGGGTTCGCGGCCACCAGGACGACCGCGAGCCCGGCCGCCTTGACGGGGGTGAACCGGTCGATGGCCCGCATCCACTTCGGCGGCTCGGCCTCGTGCCCCTCCCGGGGCCGGTCCCGCCACTGCTTGACCGCCATGAGCGCGAACAGCGCGCCCAGCGCCAGTTTGAGCCAGTAGGCCCAGGTCGGGCTCGTGCCCCCGGTGGTCAGCCCGCTCCCGGCGGCGACGACGACGGCGACGACGCCGGACAGGCCGACGACCCAGCCGGCCGTGAACGCGATCCCGTTGGCCCGCCCCGCCGGGGTGGCGAGCATCAGGATCACGGCGATCAACGGCAGCGGACTGATGGCGATGCCCACCGCCGACGTGAGCATGGAACCGATGGCCTCGCCCATCCCGTACCCCCAAGGAGTCTGTGTCCGCCGGGGCGACCCGGATGGACCCCACCCTCGGCGTGGGGCGCGCGCGAGGCGAGTGCTGTCCGCCGAACGGGTGATGGTCGGGGTCCGGTGAGGGGCCCGTAGGGGCCTTCGTCTCCGCCGGACGGGCCTTTCGGCCCTGCGTGGGCCCGCAAGGCGCACATACCGTGGGGGGTATACGTTCGAGGTTGGCTGAGGAGGCCCTGGTGAAGGTCGTCATCGTTGGTGGTGTCGCGGGCGGTATGTCGACGGCGGCACGGTTGCGGCGCCTGGACGAGCGGGCCGAGATCGTCGTGCTGGAGAAGGGCCCGCACGTCTCGTACGCGAACTGCGGTCTGCCGTACCACCTCGGCGGCGTGATCGAGGACCGCGACGCGCTGCTCCTCCAGACCCCCGAGTCGCTGCGCGCCCGCTTCGCCCTGGACGTACGGACGGGCCACGAGGCGCTGGCGGTGGACCCGGCCGCGCGGACGGTGACCGTGCGGGACCTGGACGGGGGCGGCACGTACGTCGAGAGCTACGACCATCTGGTCCTGAGTCCCGGCGCGCGGCCCGTCGTCCCGGACGTGCCGGGGATGGACCGGGCGATGACCCTGCGGGACGTCACCGACACCGACCGGATCGCCGCGGCGGCGGCGGGCGCCGGCTCGGCGGTCGTCATCGGCGGCGGTTTCATCGGCGTCGAGGTCGCCGAGAACCTGCGCCTGCGCGGCCTGAAGGTGGCCCTGGTGGAACTCGGCCGACAGGTCCTGCCGCCCCTGGACCCGGAGATGGCCGCCCCCCTCGCCACCGAGCTGGCCGCCCACGGCGTCGACGTACACCTGAACACCCAGGTCACGAAGGTCCTGCCGCAGGCCGTCGAACTCTCCGACGGCACCACCCTGCCCGCCGGTCTGGTCGTCCTGGCCATCGGCGTCCGCCCCGACACCGCCCTGGCCCGCACCGCGGGTCTCGCCATCGGGGAGCGCGGCGGGATCGCCGTCGACGCCCGGCAGCGCACCAGCGACCCCCACATCCACGCCGTCGGCGACGCAGCCGAGAAGACCGACCACCTCACCGGCGACCCCACCCTCGTCCCGCTCGCCAACCTCGCCAACCGCCATGGCCGCCTCGTCGCCGATGCCCTGACCGGCCGCCCCGTGAGCAGCGGGCCCGCCATCGGCACGGCCGTCGCGAAGGTGTTCGGCCTGACGGCGGCCGCGACCGGCTGGAACGAGAAGCGCCTGACCGCCGCCGGCATCCCGCACCAGGTCCTGCACATCCACCCCACCCACCACGCCGGCTACTACCCCGGCGCCCGCCCCCTGGCCCTCAAGCTGCTCGTCGACCCCGCGTCGCAGCGCATCCTGGGCGCCCAGGCGGTCGGCGCCGAGGGAGCCGACAAGCGCGTCGACGTCCTGGCCACCGCGATCCGCGGCGGCCTGACCGCCCCCGAACTCGCCGATCTCGAACTGGCCTACGCGCCGCCGTACGGCTCGGCCAAGGACCCGGTCAACATGCTCGGCCACGTCGCCGACAACCTGGCCACCGGCACCACCGACACCGTCCAGTGGCACCAGCTCGACCAGGCCGTGTCCGAAGGCGCCGTCGTCCTCGACGTCCGCACCCCCGCCGAACACCGGTCCGGCGCCCTGCCCGACGCCCTCAACATCCCCGTCGACGAGCTCCGGGCCCGCCTGGACGAACTCCCCACGGACCGCCCCCTGATCGTCTACTGCCAGGTCGGCGTCCGCGGCCACACCGCCGCCCGGCTCCTGACCCAGCACGGCTACCGCGCCCGCAACCTCGACGGCGGCTACCTCACCTGGAACGCCTCCCGCGCCGACTGACGGGCGCGGGAAGAACCGCAGGGCGGCGGGTTCCCCTCACGTAGGTGAGGGGAACCCGCCGCCCTGGTACTGCCGTTGGGGACGGGACGGATCAGCCGGTGGCCGACTCGATCTGGGGGGCCTTCTTCTCCTTCATCGCGCTGATGGTGTCGAGCATGCCCTGGTGGAACTGCTCCCGGGTCATCTCGGTCCCGTACTTCTTGAACATCTCGACGCCCTGGCGGACGCTGGTGATGTCGCCGATGTCGGTCTTGCCGACGAAGAACTCGGAGCCGGGTATCGCCGCCTGGGCGCCACCCTCCAGATAGCTCTGCTCGAAGCCCTCCGCCATGCCCACGAAGCCGTAGTGCACGTTCGACCAGACGTCGTAGTAGGCCTCGTCCTCACCGCCGGGGACCGTGAAGTAGTAGTCCGACGACGTCGACAGGTTCATCATGTTCTTGAGCTTGGGCTTGTGGTCCCAGTCGGATCCGGCATGGACCTTGTACGCCCACATGCTGGAGGCCTTGGCCATGGAGAACGGGAGCCAGCTCTCGTTGGCGTCCTTGATCCGCTGGAAGTCGCCGGAGCGGAGGTTCCGCATGATCTCGTCGTACATGTAGTCCTCGGCGATCTTCCAGCGTGCCGGACCGAGGGGACGTGAGGCGGCCTTCTCCTTGGCCACGCGCGCGGCCTTGTGGGACGCGTTCCACGCCTTCTTCGCGTCCGACATGTGGTTGGGGCCGGAGCCCTGGCCTCGGGGGGTGCGGTTCCAGAGCCCCGCGGCGTCCGCGGCCTCCTCCATCTGCTGCGCGTGTCCGGCGCAGTAGTCCCAGACGCAGTTGTTGGAGCCGTCGCCGATGACACCGTCGGTGTCGAGGAACACCCCGGCGCACCGCCCGTCCTTGCCGCCGCCCGGCGAGCCGTGCAGGCACATCCGGCCGTCCGGGTCGGAG
Organism: Streptomyces sp. NPDC094032; assembly: GCF_040303965.1. Taxonomy (NCBI): domain Bacteria; kingdom Bacillati; phylum Actinomycetota; class Actinomycetes; order Kitasatosporales; family Streptomycetaceae; genus Streptomyces; species Streptomyces sp. NPDC094032. Next base: position 90,163 of record NZ_JBEOUE010000024.1, read on the forward strand.
TTGGTGACCGGGTTGTTGTCCGCGTACGCGTAGCCGTTCCAGCTCTGCGGGTCGGCGCCGTCGAACAGCGGGTCCGTGCTGATGAACCGGCCGGCCGTGGGCAGGTACTGGCGGGCGCCGAGGTTGGTCAGGCCCGTCGTGGTGTCCTTGGTGCCGCCCACGAAGCCCTTGTCGCCGGCCCACGTCGACGGCTGGGTGCCGCGCGCGTTGCCGAAGGGGTCGGTGGGGCGCCGGGTCGCGGCCAGCGTCGACAGGTCGAGGGCGAGACCGCCGGTCCCGTGGTGGTCGGCGACCTGGACGACGAACGCCCCCGCGGCGGTGCCCGCGCCCGTGCGGACGATGGTCATGCCGCCCGGGATCGGGTAGTAACGGGTGCCGGTCTGCGGCTTGTTGACGGAGGCGGTGTCCACGGTCAGCTCGTCGGTGCCGAGGTTGATCGTGGTCTTGCCCGGGTTGCGGCGGAGCAGCTGGTTGCCGTCCGCGTCGTAGACGTAGGTCGTCGTCGTGTCGGGGACGGTCCACTTCTGCCCGGCGGGCACTGTGGTGGCGCAGTCGCCGAGGACGAGGTCGGTGCCGTCGGTGGTGACGTCGCCGGGGACGGCGAGGCAGCGGCCGGAGGCGGGGTTGTAGAAGGTGGTGTCGGTACGTGCCGTCCAGGTCTGGGCGGCGGTGCCGTCACAGCTCTGGATCTGGACCGGCGACCCGGCCGCGGTGCCCATGGCCTGCAGGCACTTGTTGCCGGTGGAGAGCCGGTCGCCGGCGGTCGCGAACCGCTGGCCCGCGCCGGTGTTGCAGGTGTAGATCTGCACCGGGTTCCCGCTGGTTGTGCTGCCGCCCTGCATGTCCATGCACTTGCCGCCGATGCCCTTGATCTGGGGGGCGGTGGTCAGCGAGGCCAGCTTGCCCTCGACGTTCCAGTTCAGGCTGCTGGTGCCCGACTTGCCGGCGCGGTAGGACGTGGTGTTGCCGACCGCGTCGTACTGGAAGTTGTCGTTGTTGGTGGTGGTCGTCGTCTTGGCGGTCGACGTGAGCAGGGCGTGCGGACCGCCTGTACCGCCGCCCGCGGTGGGCGCGTTGGTCGGCGCGTTGACGGTGCCGGGGGCGATGAACGTCTGGGTGGTCGTCACGTCCTTGGTGGTGTCACCGGCGGGGTCGTGGCTGACCTGCCGGGTGCGGTTGCCGGTGAGGTCGTAGCCGAAGTCCTGCCAGTACGGTGCCGGGCCGCCGATGTTCGCGACGGCCGGCGTGGTGGTGGCGCAGCCGCCCTGGTCCTGGGTCTGGCCGGACTCCGGGGCGGTCAGACCGCCGTTGTCGGTCCAGGCCGTGGTGAGCCGGCCGAGCGCGTCGTAGGTGAAGCACTGCCGGTCGGTCTGGGACGGGATGTTGTCGGCGACATCGGTGATCGAGGTGACCTGCCCGGCGTCGTTGTACGTGTAGCCGGTCTGCTGGACCGCGCCCGTGGTGGACGTCTGCTTGTCGACGAACTGCCGCTTGACCCGGCCGGTGGCCTGGTCGTAGTCGGTCGTGGAGACGACCTGGCTGGCCCACGGGTTGACGGTCGAGCGGATCGGACGTCCGAAGGCGTCGTACTCGGTCTGCGTGTCGTACGTCGTCGCGCCCGCGTACTTGAACATCTGGCCGTAGTCGTTGTACGAGTACACGACGTCGTCCAGCGGCAGGCCGCCGAGCGCCGGGAGCACCGTCTCCTTGGGGCTGCCGGTGATCTTGTCGTAGACGGTGCTGGTCGTGTACGTGAAGGTGCCCGAGGCCAGTCCGGCGTCCGTGCCCGGGATGCTCACCGTGGAGCCGGTGACGCGGTAGCCGTCGTCGTACCCCTTGATCGTGGTGGTGTACGCCTGGCCGCCGGTGCCGCCGACGTACCGCGTGGACGAGGCGGGCTTGCCCTTGCCGGCCGTCGCGGTGTCGAAGGTCCACGCCGTGAGCTGCTTGGCGCCGGTGGCGACGGTGCCGTCGAACATGCCGGCCTTGCGGCCGATCAGGTCGTAGGCGAAGGTCACCGTCTGGCCCTTGCCGTTGGTGGTGCTGCCGAGCCGCCCGGCGGCGTCCCACGTCTGCGTGGTCGTGCCGGTGTCGGGGTCGGAGGAGGTGATCTGGCGGCCCCGCTGGTCGTAGCCGTACGACCAGGTGTTGCCCGCCGTGTCCTTACGGGTGAGCGGGCTGCCGTCCGCCGTGTAGGTGGAGCGCGTGATGACGGCGTCGGCCGGCAGACCGGTCACCGTGGGAGTGGTGTACTGCCACAGCTCCGTGGTGCGGCCGCGGCCGTCGGTGAGGACTGTGGTCGGCGCGGAGCCCTTCGGGGGCACCACGTCCGTCCGGTCGACGCCCTTGAAGTCGGTCGTCGTACGGGACTGCTCCACGCCCAGCGACCAGGAGGCGGTGACCACCGCGCGGCCCAGACCGTCGTAGGTGGTGCGGGTCTGCGACGGGATCGTGCTCTCCGCCGAGGGCAGCAGGGTTCCGGTCGGTCCCGAAACGTCGTTGTACCAGGGCGCGTTGGCGGTTCGGCTGCGGCCCTGCGAGTCGAGCAGCGTGTCGGAGACCAGCCGTCCGCTGTAGGCGGGGTTGGCCGGTGACGTCTGCGTCTGCCGGGTGCGGGCGAAGCCGTCGAGGATCTCGACGCCCTTGACGTAGACCGGGGTCTCGCCGTCCTTCGTCAGCCTGTTGGTGGTCGTCGTCGACGGGACGCCGGCCTGGTTGGACACGGCGTACGCGAAGGTCATGTTGGCGTTCGGGTTGCCCCCGGGGGTGCGTCCGGGCAGCCAGACGGCGGTGAGCCGGCCGAGCGCGTCGTACGTCTCCGTGGTCGTCTTGAGGTTCTGGTCCTTGACGGTCAGGGGCAGACCGCGCCGGACGTCCATGGTGGTGACGCTGTCCCAGGTGCTCGTCGAACCGGGCACAGGGGCGGCGACCGTCAGGGTGGAGGGCAGCTCACCGGTCGCGGCGGGCGTGTAGGTCGTCGTGGTGACGGCCCCGTCCGGGTGCTGGGTGTCCTTGCCGTTCGGGTCCTTGGCCGAGGTCGTCCGGCCGTAGGCGTCGTACGCCGTGATCGCGGTCGGCACGAAGAAGGGCGTGCCGTCCGACTCGTAGCGCTCCAGGACCTCCGACTTCGTCGCGTCGGCGGTGGCGGCCGCCTGCCCGTTCGGCAGGCCGTCGTAGGAGGTACGGGTCCGGGTGACGGTGTTGGCGGCCGCGGCGCCCGCGGTGCAGGCGTTCGCGCCGGAGACGACGGTCTGCTCGGACACCAGGGAGGTCACCTGGGCGTCGGGGCCCGTGGCGTACCCCACGCGGGTGCACAGGTCCGGCAGGCCCTCGGCCTGCTCCAGGGTGGTGGAGACCCGGTTGTTGTGCGCGGAGTCGGTCGTCGTGGTGGTGACCGTGGACCGCCAGGTGCCGTCGGCCTTCTTGCCCTCGGCCGTGACGGCGCTGGTGGTGGCCGTGTAGCGGGCGACGAGGTCCGGCAGGCCGGAGCCGCGCGCGTGGGTCGCGGTCGTCACCTCGCCCGAGGCGGCGGACACGCTGCGGCTGACGACACCGCCGCCCGCCTGAGCGTACGACTCCGTCTGGAGCGTCTGGCCGCTGAGCCAGTCGTGGTCGGTGACGGAGCGCCCGAGGGCGTCGGTGAGCTGGACGCCGCGAGTGGAGCCGTCCTTGCGGACGTCGCCGTTCATGCCCTGCCGGTAGGTGGTCCGGGACTGCGACTTGGGGCCGTCGTTGCCGCTGCCGCTGGTGGCGGTCACGCTGGCGAAGCCTCGGAACTCGCCCCAGGTACGGGACTTGGTCTCGGTGAACTCGCTGTCGTCCCGGTGCCAGCCGGCCGCGCCGTAGGCGTAGCTGGTGATCTTCTGCGGGGCGTCGGTCGTGGTGTCGTTCTCGGTGAGCGAGGCGACGGTGTAGTGGTTGAACCAGTCGAGCACGGGATCCGCGCCGGCGACCGAGCCGGGCGGCAGCCAGCGGACCGGGTAGCAGGCCATGGTGTTGTCGTCCTCGGCGGGCGGCATCACATGGTTGAGGCGCGAGCAGGCCGGCAGGTTGTAGTCGACGTTGAGGACACCGCCGGTCTCGTTCTTGATCTGCTGGATGCGCGGCCGGTCCATCAGCGGCGGCGCGGGCACGAGGTCGGTGCCGTCGACCCGGTTCGCGAGCATCACGGGCACGAACGTCACCGCGGGCAGCGTGACCTCGGGGGTGCCGGTCCTGCCGGTGCGCTGGACCGAGTCGAGCCACAGCGCCTTCTGGCTGGTGGCGTCCTTCGGGTCGGGGAAGGAGTGCTTCAGGACGTAGGAGTCGACGTCCTGCCAGGCGTTGTTCACCCGGACCTGGGTCAGCACGGACGCCAGCCGGCGGGTGGTGAAGAAGGTCGGCGAGAGGTTGGCGCAGGTGCCGGAGCTCTTGCACTCCTGGTCGACGGGGACGTCGGGCCAGTTGTTCTTGTTCGCCGCGGTGCGCTGCGAGGGGTCGCAGACGGCCGTGTCGAGGCAGCGCTCGGCGGTGCCGAGCGTCACCCGGACGGCGGGCTGGAGACCGCCCTTGGCCGCGACCTGGTCGGACAGGCGCTGCCCGTACGCGACCGAGGCCAGGGTGTTGGCGCGGGTGTACGCGGTGAGCGTGCCCGCGCCCGGGTTCTGGCCGCCGCCGCGCGTGTAGGAGTTGGTCTCGGGGGCCCAGGTGTACGTCGCCAGGTTGCCGTGGGCGTCGACGACGTAGTCCAGTTGGAGGCGCTGCCACATCGTGCACCAGGAGGCGTTGCCCTTGGCCGAGTCGTAGCACGGGTCGCCGGACTTGGGGGAGTACACCGGAACGCCGGAGACGGAGTTCGTGGCCGGGTCGCTCTTGTCGCCGCCGGGCAGGTGGTTGACGCCGAAGTGGTAGACGGTGCCGGCGGTGTCGGTGACCTTCGCGTACGCCCCGTCCTGGACGCCGTTGGCGGCGCCGGAGCCGAACTCGATCTTCGTGCCGTCGTCGTTCTTCAGCCGCCACACACCGGTCGCCGCGTCCGTGCCGGCCGCGCCGGTGGCGACGCGGACGAGCGGCCCGGAGTGGCCGCCGAGCGAGAGGCTCGCGTTGAAGCCGGCCCAGCACAGGTCACCGGAGTTGGTGATGCCCGCCTTGTCGCAGGGCTTGTAGGTGCGCTCGATGAAGCCGGGGTTGAGGTCCCAGCCGTCACCGATCCAGGAGGCCTGGGCGTTGGTGGCGGAGGTACGGCCGTCCACGGAGGACGAGTCGTAGCCGAGCGCCAGCGACGGCGTCTGGCCGCCGAGGGACGGCGGAAGCTGGAACGGGTAGCTGTACGTCAGCGCGCCGGAGGAGCCGCCCGCGGCCCACGCCGAGGACGGGTTGAGCCCGGACGCCTTGTAGTCGCCGCCGCCGCCCGAGGCGCCGGTCTCGGCGGCCAGCAGCATCGGGGCGCTGCCCGAGGACTTCGCTCCGCTCACCGCGGCCAGCAGCGGCGACCGGGTCGCGGCGCCGGAGATCCTGGCGGGGGCGGGCGCGAGGGACGGGACGGCGAGGTCGGCCGTCAGCCGCCCGGTGGCCTTGTCGTAGCGGGTGGCGAGCGGGGTGCGGACCCGGCAGGACGCCACCTCGGGGGTGGTCGCGGCACAGGCCGGCAGCGTCACCAGGCGGCCGCGCGCCGCGAACTGCCCGCCGGTGGCCTGCTGGAGGGCCGCCAGGTCGAGACCGACCGTGGCGGGCACGGTTCCGGACGCGCCTTCGCCGACGGAGGCGACCGAGAACATCAGGCCGTGCACGCCGGCGGCGCGGGCGGCCTTGCCGTCGTTGCGTACGACGGTCACCGCGGGCAGCGGCGTCTTCGCCGCCTTCGCGGCGGGGCCCACCCACACGGGGAGCCGGCCCGCGCGGGCCGGGGTCCTCGTGGGCAGCGCGGTGCCGCTCAGCGCGGTGACGTCCGGCACGGCGGCGGCGGGCGTGGCCCGCTTCGGGACCGCGCGGGGCGGGGCCACGGGACCGCGCTTTCCGGCCGCGGTCCCGGCGATCGGGGTGGTGTGCGGCAGCGGCGTCTTCGGCGGCTGCCAGATTCTGTCGAAGTCCGGCCCGACCGGTGCGGCCTGGGCCGCCGGTACTGCCAGAAGGGACGCCGTCAGGGCGACGATCAGCGGGACGGTGGCCCGTGTTCGTGAAAGTCGCCCGGATCGGCGCATGCCAAAGCGAGGCATCGCTCAACCCCCGTTGAAGAGTGAAAGTGGAAGGGCGCCGCCGGTCCGAATGATCGACGGCACAATCGGACGGGAAGGTAACAGGCGCTCCAACCGCCCGTATCCCATGAGCAGTTCAAATTCGGACGTGTTCTAGATCACATCGTGTGCAATTCGTGAAGGCTACGCACAAGATGGACACGATGTCGCGTGGCGCATTTTGATCGTTGACCATGCCCCTGCCAAAGTGCCCCCGATCTCTGCGCGCCACGCGCCGCGAACACGCACATGCATGGGGGAGTACACGAGCATGTCCACTGCACCAAGAGCCGGACTGCGAAGGCCGGTTGCGGCCGCCGCGGTCCTGGCGATGTCGGCCGCGCTGCTGGCCACCGCGCCCTACACGGCCCAGGCGGCACCAGCACCGAAGCCGGATCCGTCCGCCACCACGCCCGCTCCCGCCGCCTCCCGGGGCAGCACCGGGCGCCCGAAGCCGACGGCGGCCCGCCTCGCCGCCGAGAAGGCGAAGCAGCAGGCCCGGGCCACCGGCAAGAACGTCCAGATCCCCGAACTCACCGACGAGTTCAGCACCACCGTCGTCACGCCCCAGGGCAAGCTGCGCACCGAGCGCACCATCGAAGCCCAGCGCATGAAGGGCAAGAAGGGCGGCTGGGTCACCCTCGACGACACCCTGATCACCCGCGCGGACGGCACCGTGGCCCCCAGGGCCGCCGACACCGACCTCGTGCTCTCCGGCGGCGGCACCGGCCCGCTGGCCACCATGACCACCGAGAACGGACAGCAGCTGTCCGTCTCCTCGCCGTTCCCCGGCGCGCTGCCCAAGCCGGTCCTCAGCGGCAACGGCGCCCTCTTCGAGAACGTGGCGCCCGACACCGACCTGAAGGTCACCGCCACCAAGTGGGGCGGCTACGCCACCGTCGTCATCCTGCGCAGCCCGGCCGCCGCCGCCAACCCGGCCGTACGGGACCTGGTCTTCCCGGCGGAGACCAAGGGCCTCACGCTCGCCAAGGACAAGGACGGCAACCTCACCGCCGCCGCCGGACGCGACACCGTCTTCCGCGCGCCCGCCCCCCTCATGTGGTCCGCGAAGGAGGCCCGCCGGCCGGCCGCGCGCGGCGGCAAGTACGCCGACATGGACGCCTCCGCGCCCGTCGACAAGGCCAACGGCGCCATCGACGGACTGAGCAGCCCCGAAGGACCCGGCGCCCGGGCCACGATCGCCAAGATCCCGGTCACCCGGGCGAAGACCACCGCCACGGCGGGCAAGGACCGTGGCGCCATCGCCCTGGCCCCCACCATGGACCTGCTCGACGGCGCGAACACCAGCTACCCCGTCTACATCGACCCCGACTGGTCACGGGACTCCCGCAACAAGCAGCACCACGCCTGGGTCATGCAGGCCTGGACCGGCACCGGCAACTTCGACCGCTCCGGCTCGAACGACCGGGACCACCCCGGCTCGGGCTTCCAGGGCTGGGAATCCCCGTACGGCATCGAGCGCGCCCTGTTCGAGTTCGACATCAACGGGTACTACGGCTCGACCGTCAACTACGCCAACCTGCGGGTCAACCAGTACATCTCCTCCGACTGGTCCTGCTCCACCACCTACCCCGTGAACCTCTACCGGGCCCGCGAGTTCGACGGCTCGGTGTCCTGGAACAACCACGAGGTCCGGGAGTGGCTGGACGGCAAGTGGGTGCCCGGCAACGGCACCAACTCCGCCTGCTACAACGACATCCCCGTCGACTTCAACGTCACCGGCGCCATGCGGGACGCGATCCGCGACACCAGCAAGCCGCTCGCCTTCGTCCTGCGCGGCAACGAGGGCTCCGGCGACAAGATGGGCTTCAAGCGCTTCAACTACAACGCCACCCTCAGCACCGAGTACGACTTCCCGCCCAACACCCCCGACAACCTGCGCGCCAACCCGGTCCCGCGCCGCGTCGTCGCCGGTGACACCCAGGCGTGCGGCAATGTCCCCGCGTCCTCGTACGGCTGGGTCACCGACACCCACACCGACCTGATCTCCCGCGTCAGCAGCCCCAACCAGGGCCAGCTCACCGAGTGGGTCGACGTCTGGGACGAGACCGCGGGCGCCACCGCGCACCAGGGCTGGTCGGGCTTCGTCTCGAACTGGTCCGAGGCCGGGTACGCGCTGCCCATCGGCCTCCTGCAGAACGGCCACTCCTACGCCTGGGCCACCCACGGCGACGACGGCCTGCTGCGCGGCCCGTCCAGCACCACCTGCCACTTCGCCGTCGACATGACCCCGCCGGTCATGGCCTTCGGCCAGTTCACCGACCCCAACACCCAGTACCCGCCGGCCGGCAACGGCCAGATCACCAACCTGCGGCTCGGCGACACCGGCTCCATCCCGATCTCGGCGTCCGACCCGAGCCCCGGCGCCGGACTCCGCTCCTCGGGCCTGGCCTGCGTCCAGTGGAGCTTCGACCCGCAGCTCGCCGGCGCCCAGCAGAGCTGCGGCAGCCCGCTCTCCACGAGCGGCATCAGCGTCAAGCCCACCCACTGGGGCACCAACATCGTGTACGCGCGCGTGCTCGACGAGGCGGGCAACGCCTCGCAGACCCTCTCGTACGCCTTCTACGTGCCCTGGAAGGACGGCCCGGTCGCCTTCGGCGACACCACCGGTGACGCCCGGCCCGACATCCTGATCCCGGACACGTCCGGCAACCTGGTCACCCACGGGCGCGCCACCGACGGCAGCACCGCGAGCTACACGCCCAGCGGCACCGCCGCGACCGCCCTCCAGGCGCCCGAGGTGAGCTCCGGCCGCACCTGGAAGGACTACCGGATCGCCCACCGCGGCTCCCTCGACCCGGGCCGCAACGTCGACGACCTCTTCGTCCACCGCGAGCCCGCCACCGTCGGCGGCCTCGGCGGCAGCGACCTGTTCGCCTACGACAACACGCTCTCCAACCCCGGGGTGTTCACCCTCGGCACCAAGCACACCGTCGACAAGCCGGACTGCGACCCGGCGTACGGGAGCTCCTGCCCCGGCTACCACAACGTCGGGACCTGGCAGTACTCCAGCCAGATCACCCCGACCGGCCCGGCCCGCACCTCGCGGACGCCGAGCCGCAAGGTGTCCGATGCCACCGGCCTGCTCTCGGTGGAGTCCGGCAACCTGTGGTTCTACCCGGTCAAGTCGAACCAGACCCTCGCCCCGCCGTCCCTGGTGTCGGGCACCGGTGACTGGGACGACAAGGACCTGATGGTCCCCGGCAACACCCTGGCCGTGTCCACCGCCACCACCACCGACACGGCCCCGGCCCTGTGGGTGCGCAACCGCACCAGCGGCGACATCTTCCAGTACAAGCTGTCCACCGCCACCCGGACCGACGAACTGGGCCTCACCTACACCGTGTTCACCGGCGTCACCGCTCAGCCGACGACCCGTATCGGCTGGGGCATCAACGGCACCGGCTACCCGCGGGTCGGCTCCGACGGCGACGTCACCGACGACGGGGTGCCGGACTTCTGGGCCCTCGACACGGCCGGCACGCTGCACGCCTGGGCGGGCACCGTGAACGCGGGCGCGGTGAACGGCTTCGACGGCTACCACACGCGCGGCAACACCCAGGCACCGACGGTGCAGTGGCGCCTGGACAACAAGAAGTCCGTCCCCGCGGGCAACGACGCCGTCGAGGCGAACATCAGCTACGCGAGCGACACCGTGGACGGCCGCCCGGTCACCGTCGCCGTCTTCAACGACACCCTGAAGTCGAGCCTCACCGCACCGGCGGCCTCCGTCGACACCCGGCAGAGCTTCACCATCAGCACCTGGGCGAAGCTGGACAAGCCCGACGGTGTGATCGTCAGTCAGGACAGCGTCCACGGCAGCGCGTTCATGCTGTGGGCCGACTCCGGGAACTGGCGCTTCGCCATCGCCCGCGGTGACGACGACGGCTGGCCGTACGACTTCAACGCCACGCTCAACGCGGCCAACACCTTCCAGCTCGGCGCCTGGACCCAGCTCACGGCGACGTACAACGCCACCACGGGCTCCATGAGCCTGTACGTCAACGGCCGCCTGGCCTCCAGCGGCTTCCACGCGGCGAACAGCAGCCCGGCGCCCAGCGGCAAGCTGGTCATGGGCCGGTACAGGTACCAGAGCCAGTCCAGCAACTGGCTGGCCGGCCGGGTCAGCAACCTCGCCGTCTACCAGGGCTACACCCCGCAGATCACCACCGCCGGCAGCCCGATCCGCTTCGCGGCCTCCCCGGACCTCTGCGTGGACGCCCCGAACAACAACAGCGGCAACGGCATGCACCCCGCCCTGTGGGGCTGCAACGGCACCGACGCGCAGAAGCTGAGCGTCAACGCCAACGGCACCCTGACCCAGCAGGGCCAGTGCGTCGCCGTCGTCGGCAACCAGACCACGTCGCAGAGCGGCGTGATCTTCTGGCAGTGCCTCGGCGAGGGCGGCCAGCAGTGGCAGCCGCGCGCCGACGGCTCGATCTACAACCCGCAGTCGGGCCGCTGCCTCGACGTACCCTGGGCGAACCGCGCCTGGGGCACCGTCTTCCAGCTCTTCGACTGCAACGGCACCCCGGCCCAACAGTGGAGCGTCCCCGCGATCTTCACACCCGCGCTGCCGGTCAATCCGTAGGACAGCAGCGGCACATGCGGCCCGTCGAACGCCCCGTCCCTCGCGGACGGGGCGTTCCCGTTGGCGCGGGGGAGCGGCGACCGGGGCGGAGCGGCTCGGCCGGATGGCCGATGCCTGTCGCCCTGCCGTTCGGCGTGCGTTCACATGGGGAGTGGGTCGATGCCGACCGGTGTTCGGCAGCGACCGGGAGCCTCGTCTCGCCCAGTCTCCCTGCCCCTGCCCTCCACCCAGGACGGACACATCGTGCTCGAAGCCGTACGCGCTCCCGGTTCTCCCCGCTCACCCCGCGCTCTCCGCCATGCCTCGCTGCGCCTCGGCGTCGTCGGCTCCACCATGGCCGCCGCGGCGGCCATGCTGCTCGCGCCCGCGGCCCAGGCGGCCCCGGCGGACGACATCCGCATCAACGAGGTGGTGACGACCGGCAGCGTCAACGACTCGATCGAGCTGTTCAACAAGGGAACGGCCGCCGTGGACGTCTCCGGCTGGATCCTCAAGGACGACAACAACAGCTCCAAGTTCACGGTGCCGTCCGGCACGACGCTCGCGGCGGGCGCCGTGCGCGCCTTCGACGTCTCCGCGTCGTTCGGCCTCGGCTCCAGCGACAAGGCCCGCCTGTACCTGCCCGGCGGCAGCACTCTGGTGGACAGCTTCACCTGGACCAGCCACTCCGCCACCTCCTGGTCGCGGTGCCCGGACGGCACCGGCGCCTTCGGCCAGGCGGCCCTGACGCTCGGCGCGCCGAACAACTGCGGTTCCGGCGGCGGTACGGCCCCCCAGGCCTGGCCCGGCGGCAGCGCGGTGGCGACGGCGGACGGCTCCAACGTCTTCGGCTCGGACCTCAGCGGCCTGTACGAGGAGGGCTCGGTGCTGTGGGGCGCCCAGAACTCCGGCAAGCTGTGGCGGCTGGTGCGCGACGGCTCCGGCGGCTGGCGCCCGGACACCGCCAACGGCTGGACCTCCGGCAAGACCCTGCGCTTCCCGGGCGGCAGCGGCACGCCCGACAGCGAGGCCGTCACCCTGACCGGCGCGGGCGCCACGGGCGGCGCGTACGTCGCCAGCGAGCGCAACGGCGACGCCTCCGGCACCAGCCGCCTCTCCGTCCTGCGCTACGACGTCACCACCGGCTCCGGCACCACCCTGACCGCCACCAAGGAGTGGAACCTGACCGCCGGCCTGCCGGCCGTCGGCTCCAACGCCGGCTTCGAGGCCCTCACCTGGATCCCCGACGCCACCCTGACCGCCGCGGGCTTCAAGGACGAGTCGACCGGCACGGCCTACGACCCCAGCCGCTTCGGCGCGCACACCGGCGGCGTCTTCTTCGTCGGTGTCGAGGGCACCGGATCCGTCTACGGGTACGTGCTGGAGGACGGCGGCACCGCCACCCGCGTCGCCACGATCGGCAGCGGCATGGCCGGCGTGATGGAGCTCCAGTGGGAGCCGCAGGCCGCGCGCCTGTGGCTGGTCTGCGACGACACCTGCTCCGGCCAGCACCGGACCCTGAAGATCGGCACCGACGGCAGCTTCGCCCTGGCCGGCGTCTACAACCGCCCGGCCGGCATGGCCAACCTGAACAACGAGGGCTTCGCGCTCGCCGCGGCCGACGAGTGCGTGGGCGGCAGCAAGCCCGTCTACTGGTCGGACGACAGCAACACCAGCGGTCACGCGATCCGCAGGGGCACCGTCACCTGCTGATGTCAGTGGTCCCCACTAGCGTCGGAGGTGCTGGAAGAAGCCTTCCTGACAGGGGGATACATGATGGCCGAGGGCTGCGCGGAGCCGACGCTCCGGGTCGTGCTGACGGACGTGAACGAGGGCGTGGTGAAGGCGTGGCGGGCGGCGTTCGCCGACACGCCGGGCATCGAGATCCGCCGGGGTTCGATCCTCGACGAGAACGTGGACGCGTGGGTCACGCCGACGAACGCGGCGGGCAGGATGGACGGCGGCGTCGACGCCGTGATCAAGCGCCACCTCGGAGCGGGCATCCAGCTGCGGGTGAAGCGGGCGATCAAGGACCGCTTCGCCGGCGGCCTGCCCGTCGGCAGCGCCGTGTGCGTCCCGTCGGGGGCGGCAGTCCCGCGCTTCGTGATCTCGACGCCGACCATGGTGCGCTCCGCGCAGGACGTGAGCGAGACGCTGAACGTGGCGATGGCCTGCGCGGCGGCCTTCCAGGCCGTGCACCGGCAGAACCGGCGCGCGCCGGGCAGCATCCGCTCGGTCGCGCTGGTCGGCATGGGAGCGAGGACCGGCGGCGTCCCGGCCCGCGTCTGCGCGAATCTGATGTGGACCGGCTACACGCTCTTCCACGACCACTGGTTCGAGGACGACGACGAGCTCCGCGCCACCATCACCGCCCAGCTCGCCGGCATCGACCAGGCACCGGCCACCACGAGGGTGCGGATCACACCGCCGAAAGGGCCCGACGCGAACGACCCGCTCGGCCTGACCGCCCTGTTCACGGGCGGCGCGGAGCCCTGGCTCCCGCTCCTCGGGCCGGTCATCGAGGCACGCCCGGACGCCGCCGCCTTCATCGGCCCCGGCCGCAGCCCCCAGGTCGTCCCCGTACGGGAGCTCACCTTCCAGGCGCTCAAGCCCAACCCGCCGCACAAATGGAAGGTCGTCGCCTTCGGGCAGAACCCGTACCCGCGGCCGGAGAGCGCCACCGGCATCGCGATGTTCGACAACACCTTCAACGACTGGAAGGACAGCCAGTTCGGCCGGGTCGTCAGCATCCGCTGCCTCATCAAGGCGGCGGCCATGTGGAAGTACGGCATCCCCAAGAAGACACCCGTGGGCGACGTCCGCGCCCTGCTGAAGGAACGGGACACGGTCCAGCCGCCCGAGTGGTTCCAGGCGATGCTCACCCAGGGCGTGCTGCTCCTGAACGCCTCCCTCACCGCGAGCGCCGACGGCGCCATGGGCACCGACCAGCACACCGGGTTCTGGCGCCCGGTGGCCGAACGGATCGTCGAGGAGATCCTCCGGGCCAAACAGGAGGCCGTGGACGAGGAGGACCGCGGGGTCGTCTTCGCCTGGTGGGGCGCCCACGCCCGCAGCCTGAAGCGGACCGTCCTGCGCCTGCAGAAGAAGTACCCGGACGTCGAGGTCCGGCACATCGACCACGCCAACCCGGCGGCACAGGGCGACCTGTTCTGCGAGGGCGACCACTTCACCACGGTGAACGACGCCCTGCGGTCACTCGGCGCCGAGGCGATCGACTGGCTGCCGAGCAAGGGCTGGGACCAGCCGCCCGCGAGCGGGCAGGGCACCGGCGCGGAGTCCGAGGCGGCCGCTCGGATGGGCGCCTTCATCGCCTCGACCATGGAGCTGCACCAGCTGTACCTGGAGCGGCTGACCAGCGTCCAGGACGAGGGCCGGGTCCTGCCCCCGCTCACCGGAGTGTTCGACACCCCGCTGATGCCCTTCGAGGAGGCCATCGCCCCGGTCACCGGCGTGCTGTCCGGGCTCGGCCGGCACATCGACCGCTCGCGCGAGTTCGGCAAGCGGCGGGCGGACGAGCAGACCGGGCAGACCGGGCAGGGACTGTCGGCCGACACGATCGCCGCGCTCTTCCTCTACACCTGCGAGTCCGGCTTCTACCGGGACATCAACGCCGTCCTGCGCTCCCCGGACCGCGCCCGGGTCGTCCCGTACCTCCCCTACCTCCGACTCCTCTTCTCCGCCGTCTCGCAGCTCCCCGCCCAGCACCGCCCCCTGTGGCGTGGCGTCGGCCTGGACCTGCGGCGGCAGTACCCGGTCGGAGGGACCGTGACCTGGTGGGGCGTCTCGTCCTGCACCTCGCAGCTGAGCGTCGCCCGCTCCTTCCTCGGCAGCCGCGGCAAGCGGACCCTGTTCGAGGTGACCCCGGCCCGCGCGGTGGGCATCCGCAGCTTCTCCGCGTTCACGGGGGAGGAGGAGTACATCCTCGCCCCCGGCACCCAACTGGAGGTCACGGACGTGACGACGGAACGGGGCGGCCTGTCCACGGTCAAGCTGAAGGAGGTGGACACGCCGCTCGTCTCCTGAGCGGGGAAGCGGTGCGGCATGCGCGGCTCGGATCCTGAATGCGGAAGACGCATACAGGTTTTGCTAGTGTCGCGCCATGATGGGTATGGAGGACGTCCTGAGACTCACGGTCGCCGCGCTGATGACGCGGACCGGTGAACGACAGGGCGATCTGGCCGCCGGCCTCGGGCAGTCGCAGGCGCAGGTCTCGCGCAAGCAGGCGGGCAAGTCCCACTGGTCCCTGGAGGACGTGGACCTGCTCGCCGCCCACTACGGGCTGCATCCGCTGGACGTGCTGGCCGGGCCGACGCACGCGGTGGGCGTACTGCACGGAGCCGTGCCCAGCCTCCAGGGCGGCACTCAGGCGCTCGCCGCGCCACTCCCGGCCCGAGAACGACCCGCCGCGGCTCCCACCACCGAGGCTCCCACGCCCGAGCCGCCCGCTCCCGTCACCCCGTCCCCGGCGCCCGAGCCGCCCGCTCCCGTCACCCCGTCCCCGGCGCCCGACCCGGCGCCCGTACCGGCCCGTGCCGAGCCAGATGAGCCGGATGAGCCGGATGAGCCGGACGGGGTGCCGGGGCACCCGTGTGTGCTGTGCGGGCAGCCGGCATCCCTCGAACTCGACGGCTTCCCCCAGCACCTGACCGCGGAGGAGTGCGCGGCGGCGGTCGCCGAGGCAGCGGACGCGGCGCCCGAGACGCCCGCGCCGGTCGACGAGCCGACACCTGTCGACGAGCCCGCAACACCTGCGGAACCGGAGTCGGCCCCGACCGCCCCCCCGGCAGCGCAAGCCACGACGCACGCCACGCCGCGCCCCGCGCGAAGCGCCCCCGGCTACGCCTCCGCCACCCTCGTGGAGCAGATCACCGACCGGGTCCACGAGGTCCTGTCCGCGTGCTCCGGCGACGTCGAGGCCGCGCAGGCGGAGCTGATCAAGGCGGCGATCCCGGACGTCATGAGCCTGCTGAAGGCCTCGCGGGTGGGAGGCCGGTACGAGCATTCGGAATTCCCGCCGACCGCCGAGATCCTGCGGAAGAAGTCACAGAAGGGCGCGGACGACATCTGGGAGGGCCGCCCGAAGTGGCGCAACCCGGAGCTCTTCGCCGCGGCGAAGAAGGGCGAGCGGATCGAAGTGACCGCGCTGGACATGAACGCGGCCTACCTCTCCGCGCTCAAGTGCTGGCTGCCCATCGGTCAGCTCCGCGAGGACACCAGCGGCGTCCACGATCCGAAGAAGGCCGGCGTCCACCTCGTCACCCCGCCCGACTGGCACCACGACGACCTTCCCGCCCCGCTCGGCGCCCGCATGGAGCCGGGGGAGCTGTGGGTCACCGAATCCACGCTGCGCCTGATGCTCGACTGCGCCCGCCAAGGCCTCGCCGAGGCCCCGGTGATCCACCGTTCCCTCGTCTCCGGCGCCTCGGAAGCGCTGCTGGAGAAGCTGCGCCGCGCGCTCGCGGAAACCAGGAAGAAAGCGACCGCGGACGGCGATGAATTGACGGTGGCCTATGTGAAGGCCATGTACTCCAAGTTCGTGTCGACGATCGGCGAGTCCAGTGCGAACCGTGAGATCCGCCGCCCGGACTGGATGCACATCATCCGCTCGAAGGCGTTCGCGAACCTCTGGATGAAGGCGAACAAGGCCCACAGGGCCGGACTTCGGATCGTGGAGATCTCCGGCACGGACGAGCTCCACGTGGCGGGCGACTGGCGCACGGTCTTCCCGGAGGGGCGGGATCTGAACCAGGTCAAGGAAAAGGAAAGCTACATCCTCGGAGGTAAGCGCTGATGTCGGGATCTCCGGACCTGTGGTCCCGCTGGGGTGAATTCCGTAAATTCCATGCGCAGGGGATGAAGGGCGGCGAAGCCCTGATCCTGGAACTCAACCGCATCGTCTACTCCTCCGGAATCTCCTCACCCATCACCACCAAGCGCGGACTCGTCGCCCGCCTGCGCTACCTCGACAGTCCGGCGGGCCGCGCCGCCCTGCGCGAGCAGGGCGTGTCCGCGCGCACGATCCGGTCGTGGATGAAGTCGAAGGGAAAGGTGACCCCGACCGCGGCGAACCGCGAGCGGGTCGACGCCGCCTACTGGTTCCGTCGGCGGGAGAACCTGATCCGCTCCGGCTGGCTCAAGCGCCACCTCGACAACGACGGCCGCGGCCGCCGGATGGAGATCTACCCCGTCGACCAGTCCCACGTCCCCGCCGAGCGCCTGCGCCCCGGCCTGTCCCAGCGCTCCATCACCGTCCGCTACATCTGGAGCGACCTCGTCGACGCCTGGGCCGCCCAGGACGGCAGCACCGTGGACGAGATCTGGGACGACGTCATCAGCGACCTCGACTCCGACTACAACGCGTACAGCTACGTCTCCTCGGTCGGCATCGGCGCCTGAGCACGCGAAGACAGGTCTGGGGCCCGCCACGAGGTGGGCCCCAGACCTGTCGAAGGCAGGGGATCAGCAGGCGCCGAGGTCCTGCCAGACGCCCCACTCGCCCGTGGTGCCCGGCTCCTCGCCGGTCGTCCACCACTTGGCCTTCCAGGTGTGTCCCTTGTGCGAGACCTGCTGGCCGCCGGTGTACACGCTGGAGGAGACCCACGGGGCCGCCGTGCACTGGGTGGCGCCGCCCGTGACGGTCAGGGAGAAGACCGCCGCGTGGCCGGCCGACGGGCTCGCTCCGTTGACCACGATCTGGTAGGTGCCGGAGACCGTGGCCGCCGTCGTGTTCACGGTCAGGGTCGAGGAGCCCCCGGCGGTCACCGACGCGGGGCTGAGGGTGGCGCTGACACCGGCGGGCAGGCCGCTGACCGTGAGGTTCACCGTCTGCGCCGTACCGGCCGTGACGGCCGTCTTCACCGTGGTGGAGGTGGACGCTCCGGCCGTGACGGTGGCGGCGGCCGGGGTGGCGGTCACCGAGAAGTCGTCGGTCGGGGTGGTCGTCCCGCTGGTGAAGGGGGCGAAGATGTGCGAGAAGTCCCAGGTGTTCTGCTGGATGCCGGAGCAGCCGTCGGCGGCCGCACCGCCGGGGCAGCTGCCGTTGTCGCGCTGGAGCGCCCAGAACGAGAGGGTGTTGATGCCCTTGGCCACCGCCCAGTCGTAGACCGTACGGGCGTTGGCGAGGGTGAAGGTCTCGGCCGGGCCGAAGTCGTCGACGCCGACCATCTCGATGATGCCGACCATGCCCCAGAGCTGGGTGGCCGTCTTCGTGGGGTAGAGCTTGGCGAGCTGGTCGTAGAGGCCCTGGGCGGCCGTCTTGGTGTCCGCGGCCATGTCGTGGGCGGCGTTGTCGTAGTAGTCGAAGGTCATCAGGTTGACGACGTCGACGCGCGCGCCGTTGGTCACGGCGTTCTTGAGGACCGCGAGCCCGCTCGCGGCGAGGCCGTGGGTGGTCGTCGGCAGGGTGTACGAGATCTGGATTTGGCGGCCGTTGGTGGCGGCCCAGTCCTGGACCAGCTTGATGGCCTTGTTGCGGCGGTCGATGCCGGCCGTGTTGTCGAGGGAGTCGACCTCGATGTCCATGTCGAGCCGGGTGATGTCGTAGGTCGTGATGACCTTCTCGTACACGGCGGCGATCCGGTTGACGTCGGTGCAGCTGTCGGCGATCTCGGTGCCGGTGGTGTCGGCCGTGTAGCCGCCGAAGGAGGGGATGACGTCGCCGCCGCGGGACTGCATGGTCTTGATGTCGGCGCCGAACGAGGCCTGGGCGATGGGCAGTCCGGTGTCGCCGTTCCAGTACGCGGTGCAGGAGCCCTTGGTCGCGGTCTGGAGGAACGCCATCGTCAGGTGCTTGGCGCCCGACTGCGCGCTGAGGGCGGCGGGGCTCTCCCCGGTCCAGGACTCGAAGTAGGGGGCGAAGACCCGGGCGGGCAGCGGGGTCGCCGCCTGGGCGGGGGAGGTGGCGATGGTGGCGAGGCCGAGGGCGGCCACGGCGGTCACGGCGGCGGTGAGCGCCGAGCGGAGCGAACGTCGTCTCATGGCGATCCAATGACTGTGGGGGGGCGGGGAGGGTGCGTCGACGTCCTTGTCACGCACGAGTGTCGGGATACGGAGTAACCCCGGCGCCATGGGCACGTCAATGGCCTGGACCAAACTTGGACTAGACCAATTTCGTCGTTCGTTGCGTGGTACATCCAGCCGGTACGGGCGCTTGCTGGAGCGATGCGCGCGGGTGGCCGGATTGGTCCAGTGAGCCAGGGACCGGGCCCTCATACGCGGAGATGTCCCCGGCCCCGCCCGCCCCCCTTTCCCTCAATTCCTTTTCGTTGACAGGTTTTTGACCTCTCTTGATCACCCCCTGCCCCCTGCGTGAACTGATCCTGACAAGAGTGGCGCCGTACCCGCCGCGCTCCGCGCGCAGTTCGCGGACGCCTCACCACAGGGGAAGACATGGGAAGCAGCCGTACGATGCGGCGCACATCAATGGTCATCGCGGCGGCCCTGCCGCTGCTCGCCGGCGCACTCGCCGTCGGGATCCCGGCCGCGCAGGCCGCGACTCCGGTGCCCGGCGGCCGGGTGGCGCTGGAGGGAGCCCGGCCCGGCTGGGCCACCGACGCCGCGGACAAGGGCAGCACCGCGCGGACCGCGCGGGTCGACGCCCGCGTCTACCTGGCCGGACGGGATCCCCGGGGCCTCACCGCCTACGCCGAGGCCGTCTCCGACCCGAAGTCGGCGCTCTACGGCGCCTATCTGACGCCCGACCAGGTGCGCGCCCGCTTCGGCGCGACGCCGCAGCAGGTCGAGGCCGTCACGCGGTGGCTCAAGGCGTCCGGCCTCACCGTCACCGGGACGAACGAGCACTACATAGCCGTCTCGGGCGACGTGGCCGCCGCCCAGAAGGCCTTCGCGACCCAGCTGCACGACTACCGCAAGGGCTCGGCCGTCTACCGCGCCCCCACCTCCACCCCCTCCGCGCCGGGCGCCCTCGCGGACGCGGTGCTCACGGTGACCGGCCTCGACAACGCCCCGCACCGCTCCACCCACCAGGACACCCTGCCCGGCCCCGGCGCCGGATTCCGCAACGCGGGCCCCTTCTCCACGTACTACGGGTCGAGCATCGCGAAGTCCCTCCCGGACGCGTACGGCGCGAAGGTCCCGTACGCGGTCAAGGGCTACACCGGCAAGCAGCTGCGCGCCGCCTACGGCGCGGGCGGCTACACCGGCCGGGGCGTCACCGTGGCCATCACCGACGCCTACGCCAGCCCGACCATCGCGGCCGACGCGCGGACGTACGCCGCCCGCAACGGCGACAAGGCGTACCGCGCCGGCCAGCTCCGGCAGGTCACCCCGGCCGAGTACACGCACACCGAGGACTGCGACGCGTCCGGCTGGTACGGCGAGGAGACCCTCGACGTCGAGGCCGTGCACGCCGTCGCCCCGGACGCCGACGTCGTCTACGTCGCCGGAGCCTCCTGCAACGACCCGGACCTGCTGGACGCGCTCAACAAGATCGTCGACAAGCGGCTCGCCGACATCGTCTCCAACTCCTGGGGAGACATCGAGGCCAACGAGACCCCGGAGATCGCGGCCGCCTACGACCGGACCTTCAAGCTGGGCGCCATCGAGGGCATCGGCTTCTACTTCTCCTCCGGCGACGACGGCGACGAGGTCGCCAACACCGGGACCAAGCAGGTCGACACCCCGGCCAACTCGGCCTGGGTGACGGCGGTCGGCGGCACCTCGCTCGCCGTCGGGAAGAACGACGGCTACCAGTTCGAGACCGGCTGGGGCACCCTCAAGGCGCCCCTCGCCGCGGACGGCGCGAGCTGGACCGGCTTCCCGGGCGCGTACACCAGCGGAGCGGGCGGCGGCACCAGTGCGACGGTCCGTCAGCCCGACTACCAGCGCGGTGTGGTGCCCGACGCGCTCGCCAAGGCGACCGGCACGTCGCGGATGCGAACGGTTCCTGACATCGCGGCCATCGCCGACCCGAACACCGGCTTCCTGGTCGGCCAGACGCAGACCTGGCCCGACGGCTCCGTGTCGTACGACGAGTACCGCATCGGCGGCACCTCGCTGGCCGCCCCGGTCGTCGCGGGCGTCCAGGCGCTGGCGCAGCAGGCCAGGCACCTGCCGATCGGCTTCGCCAACCCCGGCATCTACGCCCGGTACGGCTCCCCGCTCTACCACGACGTCACCGACCACCCGCTGGGCGAGGACCGTGATCTGGCCGTCGCCCGCAACGACTTCGCGAACGGCACGGACGCCTCCGAAGGTCTGGTCACCTCGGTGCGCAGCCTCGGCAAGGACAGCTCGCTGACCGCCGTGCGCGGCTACGACGCGGTCACCGGGGTCGGGTCCCCGGCCCCCGGCTACGTGGACTCCTACCGCTTCGCCTCCCGGCGCTAGAAGCGCCGCCGCGAGGCGGACGGCGGAAGAGGGACGAAGGCCCCGGACACGACGTGTCCGGGGCCTCCGTCATCCGCGACCCACTGTTACTGTCGGGGGAGTTGAGGCAGGTGGGGGGCATGGACCGGGGGGTCCCCGCGCGGAGCGCGGCCCTCACCTCCGCAGGGACGCATACGGGGAGGGACCCTTCTTTGCGACAGATACGAACGCGCCGCCGTGCGCGTATCGCGGCGATAGCCGTCGCGCTGACGGCGGCGCTGGCCACGGTGTCACCACTCGGCGCCGGCACGGCGACCGCGGCACCCTCGGCTCCGGCCGAACTCGTGATTCCGGCCGAGCGGAACGCGGAGCTGTACGCCGGACGGCTGCAGGCGACCGGTTCCACCGGCTTCCTCAGAGGAGAGCGGGAGACGGGGCTCAAGTGGGTCCCGTACGACGGGGGAGCGGTCATCCCGTACGCGAGCCCCGCCGACGCGCAGCTCTTCGGCACCGGACGCGACCTGATCGCCCGGCTGAACGGAGCGCAGGACAAGGTCGACTTCACCGATGTCCTCGGCGGGACGAAGACGACCGTCACCATCCCGTCGGGCCAGGAGTTCGCCGACGTGATGGGGACCGAGGTCATCACCCGGGAGTACAAGGACGGAGCGGTCGTCGCCGTCCACGCCCTGTCCGTCGTCGACGGAGTCGCCAAGGACCGCACGGTCTGGGGCTTCCGGCCAGGCACCACCGACATCTCTGTGGGGGGCGGGGCCAACCCGAAGGGCTTCCTCCTCTCGTACAAGCTGGACGGGCAGCGGCGGACGGCCTGGATCAAGGCCGAGACCCTCGGCCTGTGGACGCTGGAGAACGCGCAGCAGGTGAGCGCGGCGGGCGACTACGTCTTCGTCGTCACCCCTGAGAAGCGGCTCCAGGTCTGGGACGCGAGCCTCTACGGCGGCCAGACCCCCCTCTACGAGCTGGACTGGCCGGAGGAGACCACCCCGATCGGCATGGTCGGCCACGATGTGATCGCCCGCTCGGCCTTCGACCCCGACGAGTCCACGCTGACGGCGTACTCCACCTACGGCGGGCCGGGACGCGTCGTCCTCGACCAGGTGCACGGAACCATCCGGCCCACCCCGGACGGGCGCCTGCTCGCCATCCGGTTCGGCACCGATGTCACCCGTACCGTCCACGCGCTCCGCAACGACGCCAACATGGGCGTGCTCCGCGTCGACACGGTCCACCAGATCCCGTTCGTGCCCACCTCCCGCCACCGCATCGCGGTCGCCCAGGGCGAGCTGAGCTCCGTGGACCAGATCCCGTGGAAGACGCCCCGCCTGCGGGGTACCCGGCTCTCCGTCTCCGACCCGCTCAGCGCCGAGCCGGTGCAGGACTGGGGCACGGACCGCGACTTCGACGCCCACTGCGCGGACGAGTCCGAGTGCCCCACGCTCGTACCGACGGGCGACGGACGGATCGTCTACCAGAACGTTCACCAAAACCTGGTCGTCGTCGACGCCGGCAAGCAGCTGCCCGGAACCACCGTCGTCGAGGGGGGCGTCATCGGTGACGTCGAGGCCTCGGGGCGGTACGCCTCCTTCCTCTCCCTGAACGGCATGCAGAAGGTCCTGGACCTCGACACCGGCGAGATCGTCTTCGCCCGTGGCGGTTTCACCGGGCAGGCGACCTCGCTGGAGGGCGGAACCCTCTGGTCGCAGAGCTCGACCGGCGGCGCCCCCGGCACGGTCGACGCCGTCGACGTCCGCACCGGCGCGACCCTGCGCTCGGTGAAGCTCTCCGACTGCGACCTGAAGGACCTTCAGGTACGGGGCCGGCTCGCGTACTGGAAGTGCGACACCACCTCCGGCGTCACCGACCTCGACGCGAAGACCACCGTCGCCCTGCCCGGCCACGACACCGCGGTCCTCGGGGACGGCTACATCGCCCACGCCCAGGACGGCACCCTCTCGGTGACCCCGTTGCGCGGCGCCGACAGGACGACCCGGACCGTCGGCCGACCGGCCGACGCCCGGCCCGGCTTCGGCTGGGCCGTGGACCGCTTCGGCGGCCATCTGGCATGGGTGGACGAGCTGCAACGCACCCATGTGACACCGTCCGGCGTACGGACGCCGGTCGTCACCCTCGTCGACTCCACGCAGCCCGCCGGGCTCCTGGACCGCAAGGCGACCACACCGCAGAAGTGGTCGGCGAAGTGGTGGTTCTCCAAGCCCGTCAGCCGCTGGACCGTCACCTTCCAGAGCGACAGGGGCCAGGTGCGCACGATGCAGGGCTGGCAGGTCCGCGGCGCGCTGGAGGTGAACTGGGACGGCACGGACTCGGCAGGTCGGCCGATGCCCGACGGCGTCTACCACTGGTCGCTGACCGCCGTACCCGAGTACGAGATGTCCAGCCCGTCCCTGGACCTGTACGGCGAGGTCGCGCTGACCCGGCTGACCTCGGCGGCCTCCGGCCGCTACCAGCCGGTGACGCCGACCAGGGTCATGGACACCCGTTCCGGTGTCGGCGTGGCCAAGAGGAAGGTCGGCCCGGGCGAGACGGTCACCCTCCAGATCGCCGGAAACGGCGGGGTCCCGGACTCGATCGGCGTCTCGGCCGTGACCCTGAACGTGACGGCGACGAGCGCGACGGCGTCGACGTTCGTGTCGGTCTACCCGTACGGGACGACCCGGACGAGCGCGTCGAACCTGAACGTGGTCGCGGGGCAGACCGTCCCGAACCTCGTCGTCGTCCCGGTGAAGGACGGCAAGGTCACCTTCTACAACCGCAGCGGCAGCGTCGACCTCCTGGCCGACATCGCCGGCTACTACTGGCTGGGCCAGACGGGCTCGCTGTACGAGCCGGTGACGCCGGCCCGGCTGATGGACACCCGCTCCGGCGTCGGCGTGCCCAAGGCGAAGGTGGGCGCGGACCAGACGGTCACCCTGACCGTGGCGGGTCGGGGCGGTGTCCCTGCTGAGGGGGTGACCGCCGTCGTTCTGAACGTGACGGCGACGAACCCGACGGCGTCGACGTTCGTGTCGGTCTACCCGTACGGGACGACC
Organism: Streptomyces sp. NPDC094032; assembly: GCF_040303965.1. Lineage (NCBI taxonomy): Bacteria > Bacillati > Actinomycetota > Actinomycetes > Kitasatosporales > Streptomycetaceae > Streptomyces > Streptomyces sp. NPDC094032. The sequence goes on from NZ_JBEOUE010000024.1 coordinate 114,381, forward strand.
CGGACGAGCGCGTCCAACCTGAACGTGGTCGCGGGCCAGACCGTTCCGAACCTCGTCGTCGTCCCGGTCGACGAAGGCAAGGTCACCTTCTACAACCGCAACGGCAGCGTCGACCTGCTCGCCGACGTCGCCGGGTACTACACCAGCGGGACCAAGGGTTCGCTGTACGAGGCGGTGACCCCGGCCCGGGTGATGGACACCCGCTCCGGCGTCGGCGTCGCCAAGGCGAAGGTGGGCGCGGACCAGACGGTCACCCTGACGGTCGCGGGTCGGGGCGGTGTCCCTGCTGAGGGGGTGACCGCCGTCGTTCTGAACGTGACGGCGACGAACCCGACGGCGTCGACGTTCGTGTCGGTCTACCCGTACGGGACGACCCGGACGAGTGCGTCGAACCTGAACGTGGTCGCGGGGCAGACCGTCCCGAACCTGGTCGTCGTCCCGGTGAAGGACGGCAAGGTCACCTTCTACAACCGCAGCGGCAGCGTCGACCTCCTGGCCGACGTCGCCGGGTACTACAGCCTCTGACCGACCGGTCAGGGACTGCCTGGGGGCCGGGTGTTCACCCGGCCCCCTTCGGGTTCAGGACCAGAGGGTCCACCGCTGGTTGACGGCGCCGTTGCACGAGTACTGGCGCACCTGCTGGCCCCAGCTGCCGTTCCACGACGCCTCCAGGCACTTGCCGCTGTGCACGGCTCGCAGCTGGAGGCCGCCGCCCGAAACGCTCTCCAGACGCCACTTCTGGTTGGTGTCCCCGTTGCAGGGCCACTGGATGAGCCCGGCGCCGTCGGCCTGGCTGGCGTCGAACACGTCGAGGCACTTGCCGCTGTGGCGCGCGACGATCGCGTAGGTGCCGTCGCTGTCCGCGACGAAGTCGAACCGCTGGTTGGGCAGGCTGTCGTCGCTGCCCCACTGGATCACGCGGGCCCCGTCGGCGAAGGACGCGCCCTCCACGTCCATCCACAGCATCCGGTACTCGCTGCGGATCTTCGTCCCGCCGGTGGCCTGCGCGCCGGACGCGACCGCATGGGCGGTGGTGGCCGTCGACGCGATGAGCAGACCGCCCACCAGCGCGGCGGCGGCTCTCTTGACGGCACGGCTCATGTTCATGGTGTCCCCCTCCGGGTCGATGCCTCGCGCCGCACGGTGCGGCGGCGAGACCTACACCAGGGAGCTTGCGCGCAGGGGCGTCCCAGGCGCATGAGGTGGAAGTCCCGAAGCGCTGGGACGTTTAATTCCACGGGACGTTTGATTCCACGGGACGTTTGATTCCACCGGGTGGGGGAGTAGCCGACGGGACGAGGAGCCGCCGCCCCTACCGGCCCGGGGTGGGCCTACGCCCGGCAACGCGGCCCACGCCGAGAAGCACGAGCCCGCACACCGACACGATCAGCCAGCCCGGACGGCCCGCCGAGGCCAGCTCGGCCGGCCCGGCGCCCGCGACCAGGCCGCCGGCGACGGCGATGCCGACCGCGACGCCGACCTGGCGCGAGGTGGACGTGATCGCCCCCGCCACGCCGGCCCGGGACGGCGGCAGACCGGCGACCGCGGTGTTGGTGAGCGGGGCGTTGGCGAACCCGAACCCGATGCCGATCAGCAGGAACGCGAGCAGGATCACCGACACGCTGGTGTCCCCGTCGAGGCCCAGCAGGCACAGACCACCGGCGGCGATGAACCCACCGGCGAGGAGCAGCGGACGCCTGGGCCCGATCCGGCCCACCAGGATGCCGGACCAGGGCGCGCACACCGTGGCCCCGAGCGCCAGCGGCAGGGTCGCGGCGCCGCTGGCGAGCGGCGTCCAGCCACGGGCCTGCTGGAGGTAGAGGGTGCTGAGCAGCAGGGTCACGTTGAGGGCGACGAAGACCGCCGTCGCGCCGAGAACCGCCGTGACGAACGGCGGCCTTCGGAACAGCCCGAGGTCCATCAGCGGCTCGTCGTGCCGGAGTTCGACCAGGATGAATCCGGCCGTGGCGACCGCCGTCAGCACGTAACCGGAGAGGGCCGCGGGCGACGTCCAGCCGATGCGGGGCCCTTCGATGAGAAGACCGACGGTGAGACAGAGCGCCACGGTGAGGAGCAACTGACCGGGCAGGTCGAGGCGCCGGGCACGCGCTCCACGCGACTCCGGCACGAAGAGGGCGACCAGGACGAGGGCGAGGAGCACCACCGGCGCGTTGATCCAGAACACCGAACGCCAGCCGAACGCGCCGATCAGCGCCCCACCGGCGACCGGACCCGCCGCCATGCTCAGCCCGAACACCGAGGCCCACACCCCGATCGCGCGGGCCCGTTCCCGTGGGTCGGGCGTCGCGCTCACCACGATCGCCAGGGCCACCGGACTCAGCATCGAGGCCCCGACCCCCTGGACGGCCCTCGCCGCCACGAGTACGCCGAGGGACGGCGCGAGGGCGCACGCGAGAGAGGCCACGCCGAAGACGATCAGCCCGAGGCGGAAGACCCGACGGCGCCCGAAGCGGTCGGCGAGAGCGCCGGAGACGATGAGCAGACTGGCCATGACCACGGTGTAGGCGTCCACGACCCATTCGAGACCGTGGGTGCCGACACCGAGCCCGCGCCCGATCTCCGGCAGCCCCACGTTGACGATGGTGGCGTCGACACCCACCAGGAACATGCTGAGCGCGCAGACCCCGAGCACCGTCCAGCGCCGCCGCGCGCTCAGCGGGGCGGCTGGAGCGACCAAGGGCGTAGTGAGCATGTGCGTTCCCCCTTCAACTCGACTGTCCGGATGCCGCCCAGGTTCGGACGAGGGGATGGGAGGCCGCAAAGAAAATTGCGGATACGGCAAGCGAATTGCAGAATTCTGCAATTCAATACATTCTTATGTGCCTGTAGTGTCATGTGGCCGTGGAGGCGGACCCGAGGCACGGAGTCGACGAGAAGGGACGGAGGGGGAGCGGGGTGCTGGAGCTGTTGCGGGACGGGCCGCGCCGGTCGGGGATCGTGCCGCCCAGGCGTGACGAGGCGTCAGTCGTGTACGGGCCGGCCGACGCCGACGTGTCGGAGCTGCGCGGGGCGACCTCATGAACCGTCCGCTCCTCCGCCTCACCCGCCGGGTCGCGGCACTCCTGCCCACGCGCGCCGACTACACGGTGATGGCCCGTGACCCGCGCCGTGACCTACTCGCCGGGCTGACGGTCGCGATCGTCGCCCTGCCCCTCGCGCTCGGCTTCGGCGTCTCCTCCGGCCTCGGCGCGCAGGCCGGTCTCGCGACCGCGGTGGTGGCCGGCGCGCTGGCCGCGCTGCTGGGCGGCTCGAACCTCCAGGTGTCCGGACCGACGGGAGCGATGACCGTCGTCCTTGTCCCGATCGTCGCCCAGTACGGGCCCGGTGGGGTCCTGACCGTCGGGCTGATGGCCGGCGTCCTGCTGATCGCCCTGGCCCTCCTGAAGGCCGGCCGCACCATGGCCTACGTCCCCGCGCCGGTCGTGGAAGGCTTCACCCTCGGCATCGCGTGCGTGATCGGACTCCAGCAGATCCCGAACGCCCTCGGGGTCGACAAGCCGGACGGCGAGAAGGTCCTCGCGGTCGCCTGGCGCGCGGTCACCGCCTTCGCCCAGGCGCCGAACTGGACCGCGCTCGCCCTCTCGGCAGGGGTCGCGGCGGTGATGCTGACCGGGGCGCGGTGGCGCCCGACCGTGCCGTTCTCGATCGTCGCCGTGATCGTGGCGACGATCGTGGTGGAGCTCTTCCACCTGGACGGGGCGGCCCCGATCGGCGACCTGCCCGCAGGCCTCCCCGCCCCTTCGCTCGCCTTCCTCGACCTCTCGGCCCTCGGGTCGCTGCTGGCGCCGGCGGTGGCGGTCGCGGCTCTGGCGGCGCTGGAGTCACTCCTCTCGGCGACGGTCGCCGACGGCATGACGGTCGGACAGAAGCACGACCCGGACCGGGAGCTGTTCGGACAGGGCGTGGCGAACCTGGCCGCCCCGCTGTTCGGCGGCGTCCCCGCGACCGCGGCGATAGCCCGTACGGCCGTGAACGTCCGCACCGGCGCGACGTCCCGCCTCGCGGCCCTGACCCACGCGGTCGTGCTCGGCGCGATCGTGTTCGCCGCGGCCCCGCTGGTGTCCCGTATCCCGCTGGCGGCGCTGGCCGGGGTGCTGCTGGCGACCGCGATCCGGATGGTCGAGACCGGCTCGCTCAAAGCGATAGCCCGCGCCACCCGCTCCGACGCGACCGTCCTGGTTCTGACCGCAGCGGCCACCCTGGTCCTCGACCTCGTCTACGCCGTCATCATCGGCCTGGCGGTCGCCGGGGCACTGGCGCTGCGCGCGGTCGCGCGCCAGGCCCGCCTGAACCAGGTCGACTTCCGCCCGGATCTGCCCGGCGAGCACAGCGACGAGGAACACGCCCTGCTCGCCGAGCACATCGTCGCGTACCGGATCGACGGCCCGGTCTTCTTCGCGGGCGCGCACCGCTTCCTCCTCCAGCTGTCGGAGGTGGCCGACGTGCGGGTGGTGATCCTCCGCATGTCCCACGTCACCACGATCGACGCCACCGGCGCCCTCGTCCTCAAGGACGCCGTCGACAAGCTGCGCCGGCGGGGCATCACCGTGCTGGCCTCCGGGATCCGGCCCGCCCAGCGCCAGGTCCTCGCCTCCACCGGCACCCTTCAGCTGCTGCACCCCGACGGCCAGGAGTACGCCACGACGCCGGAGGCCATCGCCGCGGCGCGCAAGCTGCTCGAACAGGCCGGACTGCTCCCCGTACGCCACCACGCCCCGCACCGTCCCCGGAAGGCCGACCGATGACCCCTCCCGCCGAGCGGACGATGCTGGAGATCTCCGGTGCCGAGGCCCTGTGGCTCCTCGAAGGCGCCGGGACCGGCCGCCTCGTCTACATCCAGCGCGACCAGGCGATGATCCGCCCGGCGAGCCACGACCTCGAACACGGCCGCCTGATCCTCCGTACGCCCGTCCAGCCCCTGGCCGTCCTGTCCCGCACCCGCCTCACCTACCACTGCGAGGACATCCGCCACCCCGCCGGCACCGGCTGGACCGTCACCGCCCACGGCCCCGCCGACCTGATCACCGACCAGGACGAGGCCGCCCACTACCGACGGACCCTGCCAGGCTGGTCCCACGGCCCCCACGACACCCTGCTGCGCCTGACCCCGCAGTCGATCACCGGCTTCCGCCTCGCCCGCCCCCGTACCCGTACCCCGGATGCGTCATGACGGCCGTCGCACGGGGCGAGCGCCTGCCCTACCGGCATGTCCTGTCCCTCCCGGTCATGGGCTCGGCGGTACGGATGGTGCGCGAGACCGCCGAGCTGGTCCTCGTCGAGTGCGGCGTAGGCCTCGCGCACCCGTCCGTGGGCCCGGCCCTGCTGGTGCTGTCGGAACTGGCCACCAACACCGTCCGACACGCCGCCGAGGCCTCGCAGACATTCACGGTGATCTTCGCCCACGGCCCCAACACCCTCGCCTTCGCCGTCCACGACCACCACCCGTACCAGCCCGCCGTCTACCAGGCCCTGGCCACGGCCCCGGGGAGCGGCCTGGCGTTGGTGGCGCGGACGGTGATGGAACTGGGCGGGACTGTCGTGGTACGCGCCGACGGTGAGGGCTACGGCAACGGACCGGGCAAGGCCGTCTGGATCACCCTGCCCCTATAACCCGCTAACCCGCGAACCCGTTAACCGATACGGAAGGAAGAACGACGATGACGATCGAGTGGCAGTACACCGACCACGGCCACCTGGGCGTGCTCGCCCTGGCCGGCTACCTCGGCGACCAGGCCGTGGACCGGTTCGCCGGAGCGGTCGGCTGGACCCTGGCCCGGGGCACAGGCCCGGTCGTCGTGGACTTGACCGCCCTCAGGGGCTGGTCCCCGACAGGGCAGTTCGCGGTCACCGACGCCGCCCGCCGCCTGGCTGGTGCGGGCCGGAGCATGGAACTGGCGGCGATCCCCGCCGACGGCTCCCTCGTCCCCACCGGCCCCGGCCCCGACATCCCGGTCCACCCCGACCTGCCGACCGCGCTAGCCGCCCACCCCACGCACACACCGCACGCGTACGGGAGCAATGTCACCGAGCCGGTTCAGCAGACCGGCCCCGGCGCCCGGGCGACGGCGGCCAGGAGCTCACGTACGAGGTCGTAGTCGATCGTGGCGGGCCTGCGGAAGCGGATGCAGCCCTTGCCCATGTCCTGGCCGACCAGCCGGTCCGCGAACGCCTCGACGACGTCGGGGCGCATGAGATAGAGGGAGACGTACTGCTTCTGATTGGCGAACGCGACCTCCGCGGTCCCGCCACGGATGTACGCGGGCATGCCGTACGCGATGGTCTCGCCGAAACCGGTCAGCTCGGCCCGGCACAACTCCCGCAGCCGGATCAACGCGGAGAGGCGGTCATCGGAGACACCGGAGAGCTCGGCAAGGTACCCGTCGACGTCGGAAGCGGAGGACTTGGCCATGGTCACGATTCTAGGGGGGGCGGGCCCACGGCTTGCAGAAATCTGCAATTGTGGAGGTGAACGGCAGTGCAGGGGCCGGCACCACGACACGGCAGCAAGACGGCCCTCAAGGAGAAAGCCAAGGTGGACCAAGGTGCCAAGGACGCGCACGCAGAAGACGACCAAGGCCCCCGGACCGCTGGACCCACCCCTCTACCAGCTGAAGGCCGACTTCTTCAAGACCCTCGGCCACCCCGTCCGCATCCGCGTCCTGGAGCTGCTGAGCGTACGTGAGCAAGCGGTCGCCGAGATGCTCCCCCAGGTAGGCGTCGAGCCGGCGGCCCTGTCCCAGCAACTCGCCGTCCTACGCAAGGCGAACCTGGTAACCACCCGCCGCGAGGGCTCAAACGTCTACTACCGCCTGGCCAGCCCCGACCTGGCCGACCTCCTGCACGTGGCCCGCGGCATCCTCACGGGCGTCCTCCAAGGACAGGCAGAACTCCTAGCGGGCCTACGGGCCACGCAGTGACCCGATAGCAACCGGCAGCCGGACGGGCTCCCTCCCAGGCCCGCGGTGCGTGCGGCGATGCGCAGGTCATCGTGGTGGAGGCGCTCGCACGCGGGGAGATGGACGACCACCCCCGCGACGGAGATCCGAACGGCAGTGCTTGCACACGACGGCTTCGGGGTGGACGTCTTCCCTGCAGTACGGACACGTCCCGCCGTGCCCAGGTTCCGTCGGCGTGACCCGCGAACCGCACGACGGGCACCGACTGGCCTCGGCGTTGATCTGCTCTTTGCAGTACGGGCACGAGCCATGCCGTTCAGCTGCCATCACGTCGCCTCCAGGGGCGGGTGACGAGAGGGGTGGCGGCGGAGGCCCCACCTGCTGCCGATGCCATCACGGCCCCGACACGGCCGCATGCCCTGCGGCACCGTGTGGGGGAGGGCGACGGATTGGCGGGTCAGCCCCGTCCGCCACTCACCACCGCGTCAGGTGGTCCCGTATCGCCGACGCATCAGCGCGTCGTACTCGACGTGTGGTCCGAGCCCGACACTCGCTCGGCGCTGGTCGAGACTGCCGGCTTCGACGACCGGCTGAAGAGCCAGCTCGCCACCCGGGCCCGGCCCGTACTGCGTGCCGTAGGTCTGGGGCTCGCCCCTGGCGACTTGGCAGCGGTCGGTCAAATAGGCGACGTGCCGACCGGGAGCTTCGCCGCGCTTGGCCGCCTCGGCCAGCAGCCCAAGAGCCGCCTCTTGGAACGTGGGGTCACCGTCGGCGTGTTGGGCAAGGAGCCAGGCCGCGTCGGCCCCTTCCTCGCCGACCAGGGTCCGCCCCGGCCAGCCGCAGGTGTCGACAAGCCGCTTGAACCAGGCAGTGTTGTCGGCGTCGACTCTCTGTATTGCCGGCCCATCGCCCTGTCGGCGGGCCTCTTGATCGGCGCCCGCCCGCGCCCGGAGCTCTTCCGCGAGCTCGGGCCGTGTCCCGCCGCTGTTCGTCCCAGTACTGGACATATCGCTCCTTCCGTTGTGTGCGTGCCCGGGTCGGTCATGCACGAGCCGCGTCTGGCGCGAGGTCCAAGTGCGCCCACGACGGTGCCTCGTGGCGGCAGGAGTGGCCCATGGGATCGATCACGGGGTGGGCGCTCACCGTCGGGCTTCTGCTGATGCGGTGTTCGTCCCGGCAACTGCACCAGTCTGGGACCTGATAGGCGAAGTCGCCGTAAGCACAGGGTCAGGTACGGATGGCCACCTCCCAAGCAGCATGAGCACAGGCAGAGGCCGGCCAGCGGCGGTTCGACCACGCCGCCGGTCCGTCGACACCAACAATGCGCCGGGATCAGGACCGGGACGTGCAGGGATTCGGTCCGATAGAGCTTCGCGCACTGCTTGGCGAGATCCGGACCTGGCGTCACCCGTCCCAGTCCCATGTGTCGAAGTAGGCCGCCACCCCCGTCCGCCGGGCGTTCATGACAGCCGCCAGCCGGGCGAAGTCGTGGGCGGGCATCAGCCCCCGCCACTGGTGAAGCCGCAGTGCCCGGACCTCATCGTGTTCCTCGGGCGCCAGGGTGATGCCCGCGACCTGCCGGTCGGTGAGTCGCCCGCCGTCGAATACGAAACCTGAGGTGGCGTACGGCCATGCCGCGCCGGGCAGTCCGAAGACCGCCGCCAGCAGCTTCGCAGGACCGGGCACCAGGAGCCCGGTCTCCTCCGCCGTCTCCCGAACCGCCGTGTCCCACGGCCTCTCGCCCGGCTCGGACGTACCGCCCGGCCACTGCCAGGGGTGCTCCGCGCTGTAGGTGGCGTGCAGGTGCACGGGCCGGTCGCACTCGTCTGTGAAGAACAGGCTGCCGAACACGGTGGCCTTCGGCAGCGTCGCCGCGTACTCCTCGACGGGCAGCCATGGGCCGCTCACCGCTCGCCCCCTACGGACTTGGGGGCGAGGCGCGTCATGCGCATCAAGGCCGGCTCGCTCACGAACCCGAGCTCTTCGTACAACGGGGTCGCCTCCGTGCTGGCGTGCAGCTCGAAGAGGGTGACCCCGTCCGCTGCCAGGTGCTCCAGCAGCGCGGACACGGCGGCCCGGGCGAACCCGCGGCGCCGGTAGGCGGGCTCGGTGGCCACGACGTGGATACGGGCGGCCAGGCCGAGGGGGTAGCGCGGGGCGGGCAGGACGGGGTGGATGAAGCCGACGGCGCAGGCGGCGAGGCCGCCGGTCGCCGCGTCGATCACGTAGGCGCGTGCGTCGCCCGAGGGCCCGAGCCGCCCGGCGAGGTGATCGCGAGTCCTGCGCACCCATTCGCCGTCCAGAGGATCGGACAGGACGTACGCCGAGCGCAGCCGGCTGATCTCGGCGGCGTCGTCAGGCGTCCCGCGCCGCGGGGCAGCAGCCGAGGTGGGTGTGCGAGGGGCGTGGGTCATGGACGAGTACCTCCAGCGGACGGTCCAGTGGCGTGGCACGCCAGGTTGGCGGTCACGGACGACCTCGGGGCGGTGGCGGGGGAGGACGGCGAGCTGAGGCCCGGTCGGGACGCCGGGGTCTTGGGTCCCAGCGGTGGTCACCGCAGGCGGTCAACGGCTCCATGGACCGCACCCGCCCTCTCCACTCGTACCCCTTGGGCCCGGTGAACACTCCTGGTCATGCCCGGGCCATCGGAACACCAGGCGGCAGCACTCCCTTTCCAGCACATTCCCGGCGGGCAGCAGATCGTCGGGCGTTCCTGCCGGGTGGACCATCAGGGCGGGATCGGCCTGGCCATCGTCGTCGTCGGCTCGCACATGGCGGTCCCAGGCCCGGACAGTTCCCCATGTAGATCAGGTAGGCGACCGAAGCGTCTCCGAGGATTGCGGGTGCGTCGCGTAGCCGAAGTAGGTGCTCGCCGCCATGGACACGCCGTTGGCATCCTCATGCCGGGGCCCGCGCAGCGCCTCTTCCAGGCATGCTGTGGCGGTGGCGGCGGTGCCGTGCTCGAAACGGAGCGTCCGTCCGCCGTCGAGAAGGTGGACGACTGGGATGGCGCGAGCCTGCTGCCCCTTGGCCGCGGACGAAGCCGCAGTGCGTGAAGCGGCGAGCGTGCAGCACCTGGCCGCGCCGCTCGAAGGCTAACAACCGGTTGCAGCCGCCAATCTCCAGCGGCAGGACGAGAAGGCCGCCGTCGGCCAGTTGATCCCGCCAGGCCGGGGCGATGTCCCCGCAGTTGTACGTGATCACAGCGGCGTCGAAGCCGCCACGCGGCACCCGAGGGCCGTGCCAGTTACGAAGGGGAGGGGGGTACGCGTTCGCCGCCCGCCTCCATGGTGAACTGGCCGGTGCGGCGCACGACCCACGGATCGACGTCAATGGTGAGTGAGCACGCGCCAGTCGGGTCCGGAGACATGGGCGATCAATTCAGCGGTGTAGCCGCCGGGCCCCTGCTTCAAACACGATCGCATCCGGCTTCTGGCACAGGCTCTCGACCATGTCGGCTCGGAGCCAGGCCGCGGACACTGAACCGATCGCCGCTCCCGCTTCGTCGCGCCAGGAGACGACGGCCTGGTCCGCAGGGCCGTCTGAACCGGCTCGGAAGGGGCCCAGCCGCCGTCGATGACCGTCTGGGCAATCGCCCGCGCGCAGGCGGTCGGCCTCGGTCGGTTCACCCGGTACGGCCGACTGGTAGCAGGCCGGGAATGATGCACAGCTTCGCTTCCGGGTTGGTCAGGGTGCCCGTCCAGGCGGTGATGCGGACGACCGCTCTGAGCCGCAGAACATCGTGGCTGTCGTCGACCAGCATCGTCACCACGTACGCGTCGCCCAGCTTGGCCAACAGCCCCTTCAGCATGCCGCTCCGGGACCGGCCTAGGGTCTGTCCGGCGGATCATGGTGTCGGCGAGGTGTGCCCGCCGTGATCGTTCGGCCGGCTCTCGTGGTGCAATGCTGCTCATGGCGACACTTCTTGATAGGGCGCAGCTGTTCCGTTCCTTGCATGTACCAGGCAAGCCGCTGGTCCTGCCCAATGCCTGGGACGGCGCTTCCGCCCGTGTGGTGGCGGATGCGGGCGCTGCTGCGATCGCGACCACCAGCGCCGGGGTCGCTTGGTCGCTCGGCCACGGCGACGGCGATCACATGACCCGCGATCAGGCGCTTGGTGCGATCACCCGGATCGCGGCCGCTGTGGACGTACCGGTCACTGCCGACATCGAACGTGGCTACGCGACCGACTCCGACGGCGTGGCCGAGACCGTCCGAGGCGTCCTCGCGGCCGGAGCCGTGGGGATCAACCTGGAGGACACCCTGCGCTCCGTCGCCGAGCAGGCC
>NZ_JBEOUE010000025.1:0-125372 GCF_040303965.1 Streptomyces sp. NPDC094032
AGAAGGTGGGACTCACCGTCGACCGCACGTACTCGTTCCCCTTCGCGCGGTCGGTCGGCAAGGTCTTCCCGTACAACGAGTTCATCCTGGTCGCCAAGAGCCTCCTCTGAAGCAGACGTTCCTCATCCGTCCTGACAGAGTCGTTGCCGAATGAACGAGTTTTTCGAACTGATGGTCGGTCCGTCTGTTTATGATCCCCGTTCGGCTGTGTCAGCAGCCGTTTATGGGGAGGGACTTCAGCACGATGAGTGTGAGAAGGAGACCGGCGAGTCGGGTGGGGGGCAGGTGGCTGGAAGCCAGCACGCTGTCACGCATAGCCCTGGCGACAGCCGGCCTGATGGCGGTCGAGGCGGCCCTGGTGGTCGGCACGACGGGCCAGGCAGTGGCCCTGCAGTCTCAGCAGGAGTCGCAGAGCGCCGCTGAGTCGAGTTATCCGACGCAGGCAGCGGATCTGCCGTCGGCTCAGGTGACGGCCCGTCTGTCGGGCAAGCGGGTCGAGGCGCTCTCGGAGCGCACCGAGTCGTCGACGACGTGGGCGAACCCGGACGGCTCGGTGACGCTGGACGCGGCGTCGGGTCCGGTCCGGTTCCGTGACGAGGTCACGGGCAAGTGGCGGGACATCGACGTCGACCTGACGAAGACGCTGGACGGTGGCATCGCCGCCAAGGACCACCCGCTGGGTCTGAAGCTGGCGGGGAAGACCCCGGCGGCGCAGGCGGCGAAGGTCCGCGCGTCCGGACCCGCCGGTGAGGCGGCGACCTCGGCGGTTCCGCTGGTCACGCTGGACGCCGGCAAGGACCGTGAGCTGGGGCTCTCGTGGCGCGGCGCGCTGCCGGAGCCGACCCTGTCGGGGACGACGGCGCGCTATCCGAACGCGCTGACGGCGACGGACCTGGTCATCGAGTCGACCCGGACGGGCTTCGAGCAGTTCCTGGAGCTGAAGAACCGTTCCGCCGTCGAGGCGAACGGCTCGGTGACCCTGACGCTGAACGCGAAGGGCATCAAGGCCCAGGCGAACGCGGACCGCTCGGTCACGTTCGTCGACAAGAAGTCGGGCAAGCAGGTCGGTCTGCTGCCCGCGCCGGTGATGTGGGACGCGTACGTCGACCCGCAGTCCGGCGAGCACACGCGTCAGGCCGATGTGGGCCTGAAGCTGACGCAGCGCGGGAACCAGGTGGACCTGACGCTGACGCCGGACGCGAAGTTCCTGGCCGATCCGCAGACGCAGTTCCCGGTGACGGTGGACCCCGCGGTCAACATCGGCCCCAGCTTCGACACGTTCGTCCAGCAGGGCTACGCGACGGACATGTCGTCCTCGACGGAGCTGAAGCTGGGCAACAACGGCTCGGGCCAGGTGGCGCGGTCCTTCCTCGCCTTCCCGATGGACAAGATCCTCGGCAAGCAGGTCCTGAGCGCCAAGCTGAACCTGTGGAACTTCCACTCCTGGTCCTGCTCGCCCAAGAGCTGGGAGGTCTGGGACACCGGGGCGGTCTCGACGGCCACCCGCTGGACCGCGCAGCCGTCGTGGTTCAACAAGTGGGCCACGTCGACGTCGACCAAGGGCTTCTCGTCGTCCTGTGCGGACGGCTGGGTGAGCACCGACGTCACCAGCATGGCCAAGTACTGGGTCGCCAGTGGCAACACGACGAACCGACTGGGCATCCGGGCGACGGACGAGACGGACCCGAACGGCTGGAAGCGGTTCAACTCGGGCAACGCGGCGTCGAACACGCCGTACATGTCGGTCACGTACAACACCGTTCCCGGTGTGCCGACGCTGGTCAGCCCGGTGCCGAACTTCCCCACCAACGACACGACGCCGGCGCTTTCGGCGAAGGCCGTCGACGGTGACGGGCAGCCGCTCAACCTCGACATCGAGATCTGGGACCGCAACGGCACCGCGTGGCTGCAGGCCCAGGCCTCGGGCATGAAGCCGTCGGGCACGGTGGTGACCTGGTCACCGGCGAACCCGCTTCCGGCCGGTGCCTACAAGTGGCGGTCGCGTTCCTATGACGGGACGACGTTCAGCGCGTGGGCGGCGTTCCGGAACATCAACATCGATACGACGGCTCCGGCGAAGAGCACGATCGCGTCGACGGACTTCCCCGCGAACACGTGGTCCGGCACCCCGGACGCGAACAACACCTTCTCGGGTGCGTTCACCTTCACCCCGCCCACGAGTGACATGGCGTCGGTGGAGTACAAGCTGGACTCCGGCGCCTGGACGGCGGCGGCCACGACCGGCGCCGCGGTGACCAAGACGCTGTCGTTCCCGGCGGGCCCGCACACGGTGACGGTCCGCTCGAAGGACGCGGCGGGCAATGTGTCGGCCGAGTCGTCGCACGTGTTCTACGCGGGCTCGGGTGCGGCGCTGCTGACGCCCGGTCAGGGTGAGCGTCCGGCGCGTCGTGTCGGTCTGTCGGCACTGGGGCTGTCCGTATACAGCGGTGTGACCTACCAGTACCGGCGTGGCGAGACGGACACGTGGAAGGACGTGCCGGTCGCCGATGTGCGGCAGGGCTCGGACACGGTGTCCGGCTGGCCGGTGGCGCTGTCGGGCGGCCAGCCGGCGGGGCTGACGTGGAACATCACGGACTCGCTGGCCGAGGACGGTGCGATCGAGCTCCGTGCGGCGTTCACGGACGGAACGAAGACCGTCTACTCGCCGGTGAACGAGATCACGGTGGACCGCAACGCGGGCACGGCGCCGGATGCGGAGGAAGGGCCGGGGACGGTCAATCTTCTGACTGGAAACTTCACCCTCTCGGCGGCAGACGCATCTCTCTTCGGCATTTCCGTGTCACGCTCGACCTCTTCCCGGCTCCCGGGAGCCGGAGCATTGCAGGACGGCCAGGCGCCGATCTTCGGACCGCAGTGGACCTCGGGCACAGATGGCGCGAGCGACGACGCCGGCTGGTCCTACCTGAAGAAGACCTCGACGACATCAGTCGCGCTGGTCGACCCCATGGGTAAGCAACTGGGTTTCACCGCCACCAACAGCGCTGGCTGGAAGGCGGAGCCGGGTGCTGAGGAGATGACGCTGACCGGATCACTCACGGGTTCCTTCACTCTGAAGGACACCGAGGGAGTGACCACCCTCTTCACCAAGACGGACTCGGCCGCCACTTCTTGGCAGGCGTCCTCCACCACTGTGGCAGGTATCGGGCAGTCGACGACCACGGTGATTTCCGAGGCTGTGACGGTCGATGGAAAGAAGCTGTCCCGCCCCAGACTGGTCATCGCGCCTACCTCTGCCGCCTCAGTTGCAACGTGCTCCGCGAGTCTCACTACGAAGGGTTGCCGGGCACTGGAGTACGTCTACGCGACGACTTCCACTGCCACGGGTGCAGCCTTCGGCGATATCACTGGCCAGGTGAAGGAGGTCCGGGGATGGTCCACTGATCCCGGTGCTGCGACTGCGACCGCCAGAGTTGTCCAGAGGTACCTCTACGACGAATCCGGCCGCCTTCGAGAGACGTACAACCCCCAGATCAGTCCCGCGCTGGTCACTGCCTATGCCTATGACGAGGCAGGTCGCGTCATCACGCTGACGCCGCCCGGGCAGCTGCCTTGGTCATTCACCTACGGCAGGGCGGGCAATGCCGCCACCGCCGGTGACGGCATGCTGCTGAACATCAACCGCTCCGGCCTGCAGCAGGGCACCAAGGACGTGGAGTCCGGCACTGCGAGTGTGAGTGTCGTCTACGACGTACCCCTCACCGGTCCCAACGCGCCCTACCAGCTCGGAGTCTCTGACGTGCGGGCGTGGGGGCAGACGGACGCGCCCGCCGATGCCACTGCGGTGTTCCCCCCCGACGCAGTCCCCGCGACGCATGACGGTCGTAACCTCACCGCCAGTGACTACCGTCGTGCATGGCTCACATACACCAACGCCTCCGGACGCCAGGTGAACACGGCCGTCCCCGGTGGGAGCATCACAACGACCGAGTACGACCGCTTCGGCAACATCATCCGTGATCTGAGCGCGGGCAATCGGGCTCTCGCGCTGGGTGGAACAGCCAGCGACCAGGCGGCGCTCACCGACCTCGGCATTCTCGGTCTGGGTGGGCAGGATCGTGCCGAGCTGCTTTCCACCAGATCCGCATACGACTCCAAGGGCACCCGAAAACTGGAAGAGCTTGGCCCACTGCGTCGCACCACTCAGATCGGCGGGGCACAGCCGATTACGGCTCGCCCGTGGGTGATCACTGAGTACGACACAGGCCGTCCGGCTGATGCCAAGGTGGAGAACCAGGCCACCAAGGTCACCGCTGGAGCTCAGGCGTTGGGCTCCAGGACCATGACCGACGCGCGCGTGACGCAGACCGACTACGACTGGGCCAAGGGGCTTCCGACCAAGACGATCAAGGACCCGGCTGGTCTCGCGATCACCACGGTCACCGCATACGACTCCGAGGGACGAGTCTCCAAACAACTGCTGCCGGGTGCCACCGGTACCGACAGCGCGACCCGCGCGACCACGTACTGGTCCGCGACCGGTACCGGCACGTGTGCCGGACGGCCGGAGTGGGCCGATCAGGTCTGCTCCACCGGGCCGGCCGGAGCCATCGTCGGCGGTGGAAGCAACCCGTCCCAGTTGCCGACCACCACCACGGAGTACGACTGGTCGGGTAATCCGACCAAGCTCGTCGAGTCGGCCAACGGTGTCGATCGAACCACGGTCAACACCTTCGACAACGCCGGCCGCCTTACCAAGAGTGCCATCACTGGTGGTGTCGGCCAGGCGGTTCCGGACACGACGACCGAATACGATCTGGCCACGGGGCAGGTCGTCAAGATGACGCTGTCGACGGGTGGTGTGATCGCCAAGGAGTACGACAGGCTTGGCCGCAGGATCTCGTACACCGACTCAAACGGTGGCGTTACCCGGACCGATTACGACCTGCTCAACCGGCCGGTCAGAATCACTGATTCGGCACCGTCCGTCGTCACCTACGCATACGACACCGCTGCCGAGCCTCGTGGGCTGGTCACCTCGACCACTGACTCGGTTGCCGGAACCTTCTCCGCCACCTACGACGCCGATGGCTCCGTCGCCACGGAGAAGCTCCCCGGTGGGCTCACTCTCGCAGTGAGCGAGGACACCGCAGGCGCCTTCGTGTCCCGCGTCTACACCCGTGACAGCGACGGCGCGGTCGTCTATTCCGACAATGTCGCGGAATCGGTCCACGGCCAGGTCACTGAGCACGCGGGCTGGTCCGGCCAGGACTACACGTACGACTCCACCGGTCGGCTGACCGGAGTCGACGACACCGTGGGCGACATCTGCACGCGCCGTACCTATGGATTCGACAAGCGTGCCAACCGCACTGCCGCCGCCACTGTCAGCGGCACAGCGGGCGCTGCTTGCCCGGCCACGGGAGGGAGTAGCTCGACCCATACCTATGACAGCGCCGACCGCATCGTCGACAGCGGATATGCCTACGACGCCTTCGGCCGCACCACCGCTCTCCCGGGGAGCCAGGTCAGTTACTTCGCCAACGATCTCGTCCAGCAGCAGACCACTGGGACCCAGCGTCAGACCTGGCGGCTGGATCCCGGATACCGCTTCGGCTCGTGGACTGTCGAAGAGAACACCGACGGCGTCTGGAGCCAGAGCGCGGCGAAGACAAACCACTATGGCGACGACAGTGACAACCCTCGATGGGTAACGGAAGACGTGGGCGACGGCAGCATCAGTCGCAACGTCGGTTCCGCCACGGGAGACTTCGCGGCTGTCACCAGCGGGAGCGGCGACACTGTGCTCCAGCTCACCAACATCCACGGCGACGTCGCGCTCCAGCTTCCGCTGGACACCAGCGACGCCCCCTTGGTCCTGGACAACGACGAGTACGGCAACACCCGCACCGGCCGGCCGTCCGTGCGCTACGACTGGCTCGGCGGCAAGCAGCGCTCCAGCGAGACCTTGACGGGCCTTGTCCTCATGGGCGTCCGGCTCTACAACCCGGACAGCGGACGCTTCCTCTCTCAAGACCCGTTCTACGGAGGGAACGCCAACGCTTACGAGTACTGCTATGGCGAGCCGGTCAACTGCACCGACCTGAGCGGGCAGTGGTCCTATACGACGTGGCGCGCGTGGTGGGCCCCCTACCATCACATCAAGATCTATACCACGCGAAGCGAAGCCGGTTGGCTGGCATTCACGGCAGGTGCGGTTGGCCAGCTGCTCGGTGTCGTCGCAAGCTACCTGAATGGACCGCTCAAGCTGGCTGTGACGTTGGCCCGTTACTACGCGTGGTATATCGCCTCAGTGAGTGGCTATGCTTGGAAGCGAGGCAAGGGAGTGGTCATCTATTCCTACGTATCCTTGATTCCCGCGCCTCACGCCGCAGCGCCAACTGTGTGGCCCAGGGGAGGATGGTAATGACCCGTCGACTCAATGCCGCAACTTCCGCAGCCTTCGTGGGTGAATTGGTCGCTGGTTCCGTGTTGACGGCGCTGGCCGTCTACCTGGGGACGGACGCGCCAGTGCTTCTCGCGGTCTTCGCGCTGGGGGGGCTCAGCTTCTTCCTTGACGCGTTGCGCCGCTGGAGAGCTCAGGGCGGAAGCGGGGCATGACGCTCTGGGTGGGACCTGCGCTCGCCGAGAGTCCTGACGCGCCTGTAGGAGTGGTCTTGACCGAGAGTTCCGTGTAGTCCACGGAACCTACTCAGACCGCGCAACGGGACAGGCCCGTCCGCATCGCGGACGGGCCTGTCTGTTGTACCTCTGTTGTATCTAAGCTGTGTCCATGGCATCCGCACCCCCCGCAGCAGACCGCGTCTACATGCACGTCAAGCAGGCCGTCCTCGACCGCAGGTACGAAGGGGGGACCCTGCTGACCGAGGGGGAGCTCGCGCTGGCGGTGGGGGTGTCGCGGACGCCGGTGCGGGAGGCGTTGCTGAAACTGGAGATGGAGGGGCTGCTCAAGCTCTATCCGAAGAAGGGGGCCCTCGTGCTCGCGGTCTCCGCGCAGGAGATCGCGGATGTCGTCGAGACGCGGCTGCTCGTGGAGGAGTTCGCGGTGCGGCGGGCCGTGCCTGCGGGGCCGGGGCTTGTCGGGCGGCTGGAGGAGCTGCTGGAGGAGCAGAAGCGGCGGGCCGAGGCGGGGGATCTGGCCGAGGTCGCCGCCACCGACCGGGCCTTCCACGCCGAGATCGTCCAGCACGCCGGGAACCAGATCCTCGCCCGGCTCTACGACCAGCTGCGGGACCGGCAGCTGCGGATGGGGGTCGCCGTGATGCAGTCCCAGCCGGACCGGGTCGCCAAGAACATCGTCGAGCACGCCGAGATCCTGGAGCGGATCAAGGCGGGGGACGTCGAGGGGGCCGCCGGGTGTGTCCGGCAGCATCTGAGCTGGGTCAAGGTGCTGGTCCGGGGAGAGGCCCGGTGAGCGGGCGGAAGAACGGGTATGGCTCTGCGGTCTCCTTGCCCGGGGATCCGCCCGGTGGGCGGAGGGCCGCGCTCGTCTGGGGTGTCGGGGTTGCCGTCTACTTCGTCGCCGTTATTTTTCGGACCTCGCTGGGTGTCGCCGGGCTCGATGCCGCCGATCGGTTCGGGGTCAATGCCTCGGCGCTCTCCACGTTCTCCATACTTCAGCTGCTCGTCTACGCCGGGATGCAGATACCCGTCGGCCTCATGGTCGACCGGCTCGGCACCAAGAAGGTGCTGACCATCGGCGTGCTGCTGTTCACCCTCGGGCAGCTCGGCTTCGCCTTCTCCCCCACGTACGGCATGGCGCTCGCCTCCCGGGCCCTGCTCGGCTGCGGTGACGCCATGACCTTCATCAGCGTGCTGCGGCTGGGGACACGGTGGTTCCCCGCCCGGCGCGGCCCGCTCGTCGCCCAGCTCGCCGGGCTCGTCGGGATGGCCGGAAACCTCGTCTCCACCCTCGTCATCGCCCGGCTCCTGCACGGCCTCGGCTGGACCGCCGCCTTCGCGGGCAGCGCCGCCGCCGGAGCGGTCGTCCTCGTCCTGCTGCTGCTCTTCCTCAAGGACCACCCCGAGGGGTACGAGCCCGAGCCCCTGCCCCACGCGGGCGCCGCCTTCGTCCGCCGCCAGATCGGCGAGTCCTGGCGCGAGCCCGGCACCCGGCTCGGGATGTGGGTGCACTTCACCACCCAGTTCCCCGCCATGGTCTTCCTGCTGCTCTGGGGCCTGCCCTTCCTCGTCGAGGCGCAGGGCCTGAGCCGCGAGACCGCCGGATCGCTGCTCACCCTCGTCGTGGCCTCCAACATGGTGGTGGGGCTCGTCTACGGGCAGGTCATCGCCCGCCACCACGCCGCCCGCGCCCCGCTCGCCCTCGGCACCGTCGCCGCGACCGCGACCCTCTGGGCCGCCACCCTCGCCTACCCCGGCGACCACGCGCCGATGTGGCTGCTGATCACCCTGTGCACCGTGCTCGGGGCCTGCGGGCCCGCCTCCATGATCGGTTTCGACTTCGCCCGGCCCGCCAATCCGCCCGAGCGGCAGGGCACGGCGTCCGGCATCGTGAACATGGGTGGTTTCGTCGCCTCCATGACGACGCTGTTCGCCGTGGGGGTCCTTCTCGACGCCACCGGGGGCGATTACCGGATCGCCTTCTCCTCGGTCTTCGTCCTCGAAGCCCTCGGCGTCGTGCAGATCCTCCGGCTCAAGTCCCGCACCACCCGACGGGAGCGGGAGCGGCTCGTGGCCAGTCGGGTCGAGGTCGTGCACGTCCCCGCGTAGGCCGGGACCAGTTACTAGTTCGGCGTGACCGCGAAGTGGTCCAGGATCGCCTTCGCCAGGTCCTCGTCGCCCTCGGTCTTCACCCGGTCGGCCACCTCGGCCGGCCGGACCCGGCCGCAGGCCAGGCGCACGAAGGTCTCCCAGTCCGTCATCAGCGTCACCGCCGGGCCCAGCGACGGCGCCCCGTCCACCGAGCCGTTGCCCTCCGCGTCCACCCGTACCGTCCGCAGGAACTCCACCGGGCCCGTCACGTCGATGACCACCGCCGAGCTCGTCGGCGCGCCCGCCTCCTTCGCGACGACGTGCGGCAGCGCCTCCAGGAGCACGTCCCGCGTGACGTACGCGCCGGGGGAGTCCAGGTTGCCGGGGACGCCGAGGGTGGTCCGCAGGTCCTGCTCGTGCACCCAGCAGTCGAAGGCGCGCATCCGGTAGGCCAGTTCCAGGGTCTGCTCCGCGCCCAGCGGGGCGCGCATCAGCGCGTCCGGCTTCCGGTTCTCGTTGCGCAGCTGACGGGCCCTGCGGATCAGGATGTACTCCAGCTCCGAGGTCATCTCCGGCGCCGTGTGGTGCCGCCGCACATCGACCTGCATCTCCATGTAGCGGGCGAAGTCACTGCGTACGTGGTAGAGATCGCGGGGCAGGCTGTGGATCGGGCGCGGGTCGCCCAGCATCTCGGTCTCCATGCCGATGACATGGGAGACGATGTCGCGGACCGACCAGCCGGGGCACGGGGTGGCGCGGTTCCACTCGCCCTCCACGAGCGGCTGCACCAGCTCGGCTATCGCTTCGATGGAGTGGGTCCAGGCGTCGGCGTAGTTCTGGAGGCTGGGATGGACGGTCACGGGACCCCTCGGCGGCGCTGGTACGGCTGGGCGGGCTGAAAACATGTCTGCGTGGGAGGCTCGTTGGCTAAGTTACGCTGCCCGCAGGCACCCCGGCAGTGCTTTCGTGTGACGATCGTAGGCCGGTGTTGACGGCTCGAATGCCAGGACGGTGGTAGTGTGCGCGCCTCGCTGATCCAGATCGCGGTAGACCCGGACGAACCGGTCGAGAGCCGGAGGGCGCGCGTCGCCCGGCTCGTGCGGGCGGAACGGGGCGGGGCGGACCTGGTGGTCCTGCCCGAGCTGTGGCCCGTCGGAGCCTTCGCCTACGAGTCCTTCGCCGCCGAGGCCGAGCCGCTGAAGGGCCCCACGTACGCGGCGATGGCGGCGGCCGCGCGGGACGCCGAGGTCTGGCTGCACGCGGGCTCGATCGTCGAGGCGGCGGGCGGGGCGCTCTACAACACCTCGCTCGTCTTCTCCCCCGACGGCGAGCTCGTCGCCTCCTACCGCAAGATCCACCGCTTCGGCTTCGACAAGGGCGAGGCGGTGCTGATGACGGCCGGCGAGGACCTCGTCACCGTCGATCTGCCGCAGCTCACCGTCGGCGTCGCCACCTGCTACGACCTGCGCTTCCCCGAGCTGTTCCGCGGCCTCGTCGACGCGGGCGCCCAGGCCTTCGTGCTGCCGGCCGGCTGGCCCGCCCGGCGCCTCGGCCACTGGCGGCTGCTGGCCCAGGCCCGCGCCGTCGAGAACCAGGCGTACGTCCTGGCCTGCGGCACCGCCGGCACCCACGCGGGCGTCGAGCAGGCCGGGCACTCGATGGTCGTCGACCCCTGGGGCGAGATCCTCGCGGAGGCGGGCCCGGACGAGGAGACCCTGCGGGTCGTCCTGGACCCGGCGAAGGTGAACGTCACGCGGGAGCAGTTCCCGGCGTTGAAGGACCGGTTGCTGTAGGGCACGCCCTCATACCGTGATCGCTCCCAGGGCGGCTCCGGCTCCGGCTCCGGTCCCTGGCCCCGCCCCCGGTGCGTACTCCCCCCACGCCGTCGCCAGGCGGCGTACCGCCTCCGACAGCAGCGGGTGCGGCAGCAGGAAGTGGAGCCGTAGCATCCGGGTGCTGCCGCCCAGGGCGTCCATCGTCGAGCCGGGCAGCACGGCGACCCCGTGGCGCAGCGCGACCTGCGCGAACGCGACGCCGTCGCCGTGCGGCAGGCGCACCCACAGGGTCTGGCCGCCCCGGGCCGGCGGGCAGGACCAGGCGGGCAGCAGCCGGGCCAGTTCGGCGCGCAGGTGGTCGTGGCCCGCGCGGAGCTCGGCGAGGCGTCGGCGCAGCAGCGGGTCGAAGGCGTCGAACAGCCGGACGGCGGCCAGTTGGGACGGGACGTCGCTGCCCAGGTCGTGCAGCGCCTTCAGCCGGGCGAGACGGGCGATCAGCGGGGCCGGGCCACGGACCCAGCCGATCCGCAGGCCGCCCCAGACCACCTTGCTGAGCGAGCCGACGGCGACGACCTCGGAGCCGTACGAGGAGAGCGCGGGCCCGCCGTCCGGCTCCGCCGCGAGGTCCAGCTCCGTCAGCACCTCGTCCTCGACCAGCGGCACCCCGAACGTCCGGGCCGCCTCCACCAGTCGGCGCCCGGGCAGCGGCGGCAGCACGGTGCCGGTCGGGTTCTGGAAGCGGGGGATCACATAGGCGAGGGCCGGGCGGTGACGTTCCATCACCCGGATCGCCTCCGCCACGTCGAGGCCGTCCGGGCCCACGGCCACCGGCCGCACCACCGCCGCCGCCTCCCGGAACAGGTCCAGGGCCCCCGGATACGTCGGCGCCTCCACCAGCACCCCGTCACCCGGCGCCACCAGGAGCCGGGTGAGCAGCGCGAGACCCTGCTGGGCGCCGGTGGTGACCAGGAGCTCGGCGGGCGAGGTCGGCACGCCCCGGCGCGCGTACCGGCGCGCGACGGCCTCGCGGAGCGCGGGCAGGCCCGCCGGGTGGTAGCCGAGGTCGTCACCGGGCAGGGTGAGCCCCGCGTACGCCTCGGCGAGTTCGCGCGGGGCGCCCAGGGGCGCGGCGCAGCTCAGCAGGATCGCGTCGTGGGACGGTTCGAGCAGGTACAGGAACATCGGGTTCGACGTCTCCGTCACCCGGGGCCCGGGCGGCGGTGCGAGCACGGCGGGTGCCACCCGGGTGCCGCTGCCCTGACGGCGTACCAGACGCCTCTCCTGACGCAGCGTCTCGTACGCCGACACCACCGTCGTACGCCCCACCGCGAGCGCCGCCGCGAGCCGCCGGTCCGGGGGCAGCACGGTGTCCGGCGGCAGCCTGCCCTCGTCCACCAACTGGCGCAGGCGGGCGGCGAGCAGGAGGTAGAGCGGCCCCCGCCCGGCGGACCAGCGGCCGAGCCGCGCGACGAGCTCCCCGGGCGGAACGGCGGCCGGGCCGGGAGCGGGGCTCATCGTGCGTCCAGGGGGAGGGCGGCGGGGCTCATCGGGCGTCCAGGGGAGGGGAGTCGGGCTTGGTCGGTGCTCATCGGGCGGCCGACGGCAGGGCGGCCGACGGCAGGGCATTCAGCGGCAGGGCATCCGGCAGCAGGTGACTGATTGGCTTCATCGGCGGACCAATCTGCCGGGATTGGTCCTGTAGCCGCAAGACCCCCGTCCGCAGACTGGGCGGCATGAGCGCAGCCGACTCCTCTTTCGACAGCCACCGTCCCGAGACCCTCGCCGTCCACTCCCCGCAGCCCGAGATCCGGGGCAGCAGGCCGCTCGGCGTGCCGCTGCACCAGGGCCATGTCTTCGCCTTCGAGACCGCCGACGCCATGGCCGAGGCCTTCCACTCGACGGACACCTTCCTCTACAGCCGGATGGGCAACCCGACCGTCCGCGCCCTGGAGACCGCCGTCGCCCGCCTGGAGGGCGGCGCCGCCGCCCTCTCGTACGCCTCCGGCATGGGCGCCATCAACGGCGTGCTGCTCGCACTGCTCTCCACCGGCGGCCACGTCATCGCCCAGCGCTGCCTCTACGGCGGTACGTACGCCCTGCTCACCGACCTCGCCGCGCGCTGGGGCGTCGACGTCACCTTCGTCTCCGGCACCGACCCCGACGAGGTGCGGGCCGCGCTGCGCCCCGAGACCCGGCTGCTCTACCTGGAGACCATCGCCAACCCCACCACCCGCGTCTCCGACCTGCCCGCCCTGATCGCCGTCGCCCGCGAGGCGGGGGTGCCGTCCGCCGTCGACAACACCTTCGCGTCGCCGCTGCTGTGCCGGCCGATCGAGTACGGCGCCGACATCGTCGTGCACTCCGCGACCAAGTACCTCGCCGGTCACGCCGACGTCCTCGGCGGCATCGCCGTCTTCAAGGACGAGGAGCTGTACGGCCGCGTCCGCCACTACGCCGTCGAACAGGGCGCGATCACCGACCCGTTCGCCGCCTGGCTGACCCTGCGCGGGCTGCAGACGCTGCCGCTGCGCATCGAGCGGCAGTGCGCCAACGCGGCCGGGCTCGCGGCGCGGCTCGCCGGCCACCCGGCGGTGGCCGCCGTCCGGCACCCCGCCCTCGCCGGCCACCCCGACCACGAGGTGGCGGCCCGGCTGCTGCCCAAGGGCGGCGGCGGGGTGGTCTCCTTCGACCTCGCGGGCGGCCGGGAGGCGGGCCGGGCCGTCGTGGAGGGGGTCCGGCTCGCCTCGCTCAGCGCCTCGCTCGGTGATGTGAAGACCCTGGTCATGCACCCGGCCTCCACCTCGCACCGCCAGCTGGACGCGGCGGCGCTTGAGGCGGCGGGCATCGGACCGGGCACGGTCCGGCTCTCGGTCGGCATCGAGCACGTCGAGGACCTGTGGGCGGACTTGGAGCAGGCCCTGGAGAAGGCGATCTGATCCGCGGCCGAGGCCCCGTCCTCAGTCCTCCCGTTCCCGCTCGGCCATCCGGATCACGCACACCGCGACCGCGATGAGCAGAGCGGGATCGGCGTCCTCGCGGACCGCGTTCACGGCGTACGTGTCGCGGACGTGGAACCACTGGCGGGAGATGTGGGCCAGCAGCTCGCCGTCGTACTCGACGGTGAACTCCCGGTCCAGGATCCGGCCGCTGATGTCGAGTTCGGTGCCCTCCACGAGGGTGACGCGGTAGTGGTTGCGGAGGAGCGAGAGGCGCTTGCGGCGGATGGTGGCGAGCGGGCGGTCGTCCCGCTCGATCGTCATGGCGTCCCGCAGGCTGAACATCTTCTGCCGCAGCGTGATGAGGACCTGCCCGTTCGGGTCCTTCAGCTCCAGGGTGTCGCGCAGCCGCATGGCCTTGCCGTCGACGAGGAAGGCGTGGCGGCCCCGCTCGTCCTCGATCCAGTAGTCGTCGCCGATCGCGAAGATCTTGTCCCGTACCAGGTATTTCATGGCGGAATGCCTTCCCCGTCACGGGGAGAAGTAGCGCGTGAACGGGTCCGGACTCGCGCCGAGCGTCGCCCCGAAGGGCGAGTCCAGTTGGTGGATGAGCAGCACGGTGAACGCGATGAAGCCGGCCAGGCCCATCACCATCACCACATGGGTGGTGCTCCGGCTGATCCCGAACAGGAACATGAACGCCAGCGTGAGCAGACCGCCGATGATGAGCCCGGCCCACAGGACGGGGGACAGGCTCTCCTGCGCCGCCGCCTCCCGCCCGCGCCGGGAGTCGTCCACGTAGCCGATCTGCGCGAGCATCTCCTGCGCGGCGATCTGCTGGGCCGCGGTGGCGGTGCCGTGCAGCTGGCTCGCGTCGCGCAGCCGGGCGAGCAGGGTCCAGCCCGCCGGCCCGAGGGGCTCGCGTTCGGCCATCAGCGGCCACTCGACGTCCACGACATGGGCGGCGTACGCGCGGGCCGCCTGCCGCACCGGTTCCTGCTGGGCGGCGG
Organism: Streptomyces sp. NPDC094032; assembly: GCF_040303965.1. Lineage (NCBI taxonomy): Bacteria > Bacillati > Actinomycetota > Actinomycetes > Kitasatosporales > Streptomycetaceae > Streptomyces > Streptomyces sp. NPDC094032. The sequence goes on from NZ_JBEOUE010000025.1 coordinate 14,413, forward strand.
GGAGGGTGTCCGCGAGGAGGTACGTCTGGTGGAGCGCGCTCGCCTCGGCCTGCACCATGTCGTCGGCGGAGGCGCGGGTGTCCCAGACGGAGACCAGGCAGAGGCCGAGCACGATGGCGTAGAGGACCGAGACCATCATCGCGATGTACTCGGCGACGTCCTCGCGGGGCTCGTCGTCCTCGCTCACCGGGAAGAGCCGCGTCTTGGCGACCACGGCGAGCGCGGCGACGGCGGCGACGCCGATGACGACGACGAGGGTTTCCAGAAGGGCCATGGGGTCTCTCAGTGGTGGCGGGAACCGAGGAGTGCGGCGGCGAGGGCCGCCGGGATCAGCAGGAGCAGCAGCGTCACGACCACGCCGAGGTGCGGGAGTTCGCGGGAGCGGCGGTGGATACGGGGCAGCAGGCCCTCGTCGTCGGCGGGGACGGCGGCGGGGACGCGGGCGGTGGGGGTGTTGTTGTTGGTGTTGGTGGTGGGCGGCTGCGCCGGTGGTACGCCGGGGGGCTGGGCGCCTGGGGGGAGCGCCCCGGCGGCCGTTCCCGCTCCGGCGGCGGCTCCGGCGGCGGCCGCGCCTCCAGCTCCGGCGCCTGCTCCGGCGCCTGCGCCTGCGCCTCCGGCTCCCGCGCCCGCGGCTCCGGCGGCTCCGGCTCCCGCACCTCCGGCCCCGGCAGCCCCAGCACCCGCAGCACCCCCAGCAGCACCAGCCGCACCCGGAGCCCCCAGAGCCCCTGAACCCCCCGGACCCCCCGGAGTACCCAAGGCACCAGCCACCCCACCCGCCCCCACCCCACCCGGCGGCACCACACCCCGTACCGCAGAGGGCGCCCCCGGCACACCCCCAGCCGAGGACCCACCCCCAGTCCCGCCCCCACTCCCACTCCCACTCCCCGCCCCACCCTCCACCCGGAACACCGCCGAAGCCCGCGCCGTGAGTTCCGGTGCGGGGACGGTCTCCCCCCGTTCGCCGTAGGTCGTGACGCGGTCGCTGCCCGAGGCGAGGCCGGTGCTGCGGTAGGTGCCGGGGAGGCGCCGTACCGTCGCCGTGCACCCGGCGGAGGCGCCGGGCGCGAGGACGGGGACGGGCGCCCCCGGGCCCGTACCGCAGTCGGGGACGGCGTTCAGGGCGGCGTCGGAGAGGCGGACGGTGTGGACGGGGCGGTTGCCGAGGTTGGTGACGGTGTAGCGGACGACCGCCGTGCCGGGGCCGGGCGGGGAGGTGACCCGTGCGGTCTCGGTCAGCCTCAGCGCCCCGGCCACCCCCTCGTATCCGGCGCGGGCGATGGCGGTGACCCGGCGGTTCAGGGAGGGGATGTTCCCGGTGGCCCAGGCGGTCGCCAGGTGGGAGCCGGACAGGGCGCGGAAGCGGGCGGTGCACACCATCGTGCGGAGCGCGAGGAGCGGTCGGGCGGGGCAGCGTACGAGGTCGCCGGGGACGCCGGGGTCGGCGATCCGTACGCCGTAGAGGTCGGCCTCGCCCCGGTTGACCAGGAGATATCGCTTCACGACCGTGCCGCCGGCCCGGACGGCGCGGGCGTTCGACCCGCCCGCGCCGTTCACGGTGACGCTCATGCCGAGCGCCCCCTCACCGGCCCCGCCCGCCCGGGCGGCGGGCGTCCAGACGGGCAGGAGCAGCAGCGCGAGCAGGGACACGGGCAGCAGTGACAGCGCAGCACTCCGGAACCGCCGCATGGCACCCTCCCTGCGAACCGCGAACGAAAAACCGATGATCGTTCCGGCTGCCATGCTCGCCATGGCCCCCGCCCCGGCGCGAGGCAAGACACGCGGCCGTCCCGCCACCCGGGGCCCCTCATTCATCCGTCCGGCCGGACGTACGGCACCCTGGAGCCATGAACGACGACTCCGTGCGCGCGCGCGTCCGTGTCCGTGCCCCCGAGCTGACCGGCAAGGGTGGCTGGCTCAACACCGGCGGAGACGATCTGACCCTCACCGACCTGCGGGGGAAGATCGTTCTGCTCGACTTCTGGACCTTCTGCTGCATCAACTGCCTGCACGTCCTCGACGAGCTGCGCGAGCTGGAGGAGAAGCACCGGGACACCCTGGTGATCATCGGGGTGCACTCGCCCAAGTTCGTGCACGAGGCCGAGCACCAGGCCGTCGTCGACGCCGTCGAGCGCTACGAGGTGCACCACCCGGTGCTCGACGACCCGGAGCTCGCGACCTGGAAGCAGTACGCCGTACGGGCCTGGCCGACGCTCGTCGTGATCGACCCCGAGGGGTACGTCGTCGCCCAGCACGCCGGTGAGGGGCACGCCAACGCGCTCCGGACGCTGGTCGAGGAGCTGGAGGCCGAGCACGGCGCGAAGGGGACGCTGCGGCGCGGCGACGGGCCGTACGTGCCGCCGGAGCCGGTCGCGACCGATCTGCGCTTCCCCGGCAAGGCGGTCCTGCTGCCGTCCGGGAACTTCCTGGTCTCCGACACCACCCGCCACCAGCTCGTGGAGCTGGAGCCGGACGGCGAGACGGTGGTGCGCCGGATCGGCGACGGGGAGTTCCGGGAGCCGCAGGGTCTCGCGGTGCTGCCCGACGGGAAGGTCGTCGTCGCCGACACCGTGCACCACGCGCTGCGGCTGCTCGACCCGGCCACCGGCACCTCCGAGCGGATCGCGGGCACCGGCCGCCAGTGGTGGCAGGGCTCCCCGACCTCGGGGCCCGCGCTCGACGTGGACCTGTCCTCGCCGTGGGACGTGGCCTGGTGGCAGGGGAAGGTGTGGATCGCCATGGCCGGGGTGCACCAGCTGTGGACGTACGACCCGGATACCGGCACCGTCGAGGTCGCGGCCGGCACCACCAACGAGGGCCTGGTCGACGGGCCCGCCGGTGAGGCCTGGTTCGCGCAGCCGTCCGGGCTCGCCGCGACCGAGGACCGGCTGTGGGTGGCCGACTCCGAGACGAGCGCGCTGCGCTGGGTCGACCCCGACGGGTTCGTGCACACCGCCGTCGGCACCGGGCTCTTCGACTTCGGGCACCGTGACGGCGAGGCCGGGCAGGCGCTGCTCCAGCACCCGCTGGGCGTGACCGCGCTGCCCGACGGCTCGGTCGCCGTCAGCGACACGTACAACCACGCCCTGCGCCGCTTCGACCCGGTGAGCGGCGAGGTCACCACGCTCGCCACCGATCTGCGCGAGCCGAGCGACGCGGTCGTCGTCGGCGAGGACGTCGTGGTCGTCGAGTCGGCCCGGCACCGGTTGACCCGGCTGCGGCTGCCCGAGGAGGCCGTGCAGGTCGAGTCGGTCGCCCACCGCACCCAGCGCGAGGCCACCGACATCGCGCCAGGCCGGCTCCGCCTCGACGTGGTCTTCCAGGCCCCGAAGGGCCAGAAGCTGGACGAGCGCTACGGCCCGTCGACCCGGCTGCTCGTCTCCTCGACCCCGCCGGAGCTGCTGCTCACGGGCGAGGGCACGGGCACGGACCTCTTCCGCGAGCTCGCACTGAACCCGGAGCTCACCGAGGGCGTCCTGCACGTCTCGGCGATGGCCGCGTCCTGCGACGACGACCCGGAGAACGAGTACCCGGCCTGCCATGTGCACCAGCAGGACTGGGGCGTCCCGGTGAGGATCACCGAGGGCGGCGCGGCCCGGCTGCCGCTGATCCTGGCGGGGATGGACGCGGACGCCTGACGGTCCTCCGCCGGGCCGGGGGGCTCCCCCGGCCCGGGGGTACGGGCTCAGCCCTCCAGGAACGCCACCAGCGCGTTCGCCAGGTGGTGCGGGTCCTCGGAGCCGCAGAGTTCGCGGGCGCTGTGCATCGAGAGGCAGGCGACGCCGATGTCGACGGTGCTGATGCCGTGGCGGGCGGCGGTGATCGGGCCGATCGTGGTGCCGCAGGGCATGTCGTTGTTGGAGACGAAGGACTGCCACGGCACGCCGGCCTTCTCGCAGGCGGCGGCGAAGACGGCGCGGCCGCTGCCGTCGGTGGCGTAGCGCTGGTTGACGTTCACCTTGAGGATCGGGCCGCCGTTGGGGCGCGGGTGGTGCGTCGGGTCGTGGCGCTCGCTGTAGTTGGGGTGCACGGCGTGGCCGACGTCGGAGGAGAGGCAGATCGAGCCGGCGAGCGCGCGGGCCTTGTCCTCGTAGCCGCCGCCGCGGGCGTAGACCGAGCGCTCCAGGACGTTGCCGAGCAGCGGGCCCTGGGCGCCGGTGTCGGCCTCGGAGCCGTTCTCCTCGTGGTCGAAGGCGGCGAGGACCGGGATGTACGGGAGGTCGGGCAGCGCCGACACCGCCGCGAGGGCGGCGACGCAGGCGTGCACGGAGATGAGGTTGTCCATGCGCGGGCCGGCGAGGAGTTCGCGGTCGCGGCCCAGGTAGGCGGGGGCCTCGACGGCGTGCACCATCAGGTCCCAGCCGGCCACGTCCTCGGCGTCGACGCCCGACTCCTCGGCGACGAACGAGATCAGGTCGCCCTCGTGGACCTCGCCCAGGCCCCAGATCGGCTGCATGTGGCGCTGGCGCTCCAGCTTCATGCCGTCGTTGACGCCCCGGTCGAGGTGGACGGCGAGCTGCGGGACGCGCAGCACGGGCCGGTCCACGTTGACGAGCGCGGTGCTGCCGTCGCGGAGGGTGAGCCGGCCGGCCAGGCCGAGGTCGCGGTCGAGCCAGCTGTTGAGCAGCGGTCCGCCGTAGATCTCGACGGCGACCTGGCGCCAGCCCTCGCGGCCGAAGTCGGGCTGCGGCTTGACGCGCAGGTTGGGGGAGTCGGTGTGGGCGCCGACGATCCGGAACGGCGTGTGCGGGGCGGCGCCCTCGGGCACGTACCAGGCGATGATCGCGCCGCCGCGGACGACGTACTTGCCGCCCGTCGTCGCGTCCCAGGCGTCGGTCTCCTCGACCTTGCGGAAGCCGGCCTTCTCCAGCCGCGCGGCGGTGTTGGCCACCGCGTGGTACGGCGACGGCGAGGCCGCGAGGAAGGTCATGAGGTCATCGGTGTGGCCGCGGTCGAAGCGGGGAGCTGCGCTACTCATGCGTTCACCTTACGCAGCGGCCGGGAGAAGGCAGAACGGCCCGCTCCCCTCCCCGGGAGCGAGCCGTTCCGGTGCGGACGGAGGCGGGTACGGATACCCGCCTCGTCCAGGTCCTTCGAAGCCGTGCCGTGTCCTAGAACGCGGCCTCGTCGAGGTCCATCAGCGAGCCGTCGACGCCCTCGGCGAGGAGGCGCTCGGCGGTGACGCCCGGCAGCATGGTGGCGGCGAAGAACTTCGCGGCCGCGATCTTGCCCTGGTAGAAGGGGACGTCCTTGGCGGAGGCGCCCGCGGCCAGCTTCTCGGCGGCGACGGCCGCGCCGCGCAGCAGCAGGTAGCCGACGACGACGTCGCCGGAGGCCATCAGCAGGCGGGTGGTGTTGAGGCCGACCTTGTAGATGTTCTTGACGTCCTCGCCGGTGGCGGTGAGGTCGGTGAGCATCTTGCCGACGATGCCCTCCAGGTCGACCGCGGCCTTGGCGAGCGCGTCGCGGGCGCCGGCCAGCTCCTCGCCGCCGGTGCCGACCGCGAGGAACTTCTTGATCTCCTCGGCGAGCGCGTTCAGGGACGCGCCCTGGTCGCGGACGATCTTGCGGAAGAAGAAGTCCTGGCCCTGGATGGCCGTGGTGCCCTCGTAGAGGGTGTCGATCTTGGCGTCCCGGATGTACTGCTCGATCGGGTACTCCTGGAGGAAGCCGGAGCCGCCGAAGGTCTGGAGCGACTGCGCGAGCTGCTCGTAGCCCTTCTCGGAGCCGTAGCCCTTCACGATCGGGAGCAGCAGGTCGTTCAGGCCGTGCAGGGCCTTCGTGTCCTCGCCGGCCGCTTCCGCGAGCGCGATCGCGTCCTGCACGGAGGCCGTGTAGAGGACGAGGGAGCGCATGCCCTCGGCGTACGCCTTCTGCGTCATCAGCGAGCGGCGGACGTCGGGGTGGTGCGTGATGGTGACCTTGGGGGCGGCCTTGTCCATGAAGTTCGCCAGGTCGGTGCCCTGGACGCGCTCCTTGGCGTACTCCAGGGCGTTGAGGTAGCCCGTGGAGAGGGTGGAGATCGCCTTCGTGCCGACCATCATGCGGGCGAACTCGATGATGAGGAACATCTGGCGGATGCCCTCGTGCTTGTCGCCGATCAGCCAGCCCTTGGCGGGGTGCTGGTCGCCGAAGGTCATCTCGCACGTGTTGGAGGCCTTGAGGCCCATCTTGTGCTCGACGTTCGTCGCGTAGACGCCGTTGCGGGCGCCGAGCTCGCCGGTCTCCCAGTCGAACTCGTACTTCGGGACGAGGAAGAGGCTCAGACCCTTGGTGCCGGGGCCGGCACCCTCGGGGCGGGCGAGGACGTAGTGGAGGATGTTCTCCTCCATGTCGTGCTCGCCGGAGGTGATGAAGCGCTTGACGCCCTCGATGTGCCAGGAGCCGTCCTCCTGCCGCACGGCCTTGGTGCGGCCGGCGCCGACGTCGGAGCCCGCGTCGGGCTCGGTGAGGACCATGGTGGAGCCCCAGCGCTTCTCGACGGCGATCTGCGCGACCTTCTTCTGCGCCTCGTTGCCCTCGTTGTAGAGGACGCCGGCGAAGGCGGGGCCGGAGGAGTACATCCAGATGGCCGGGTTCGAGCCGAGCAGGAGCTCCGCGTAGGCCCAGACGAGGGAGCGCGGGGCGGTGGTGCCGCCGATGCCCTCGGGGATGCCGAGGCGCCAGTACTCGGAGTCCATGAAGGCCTTGTAGGACTTCTTGAAGGTGGCCGGGACGGGCGCGGTGTTGGTCTCCGGGTCGAAGACCGGCGGGTTGCGGTCGGCGTCCGCGAAGGACTCCGCGAGCTCGTTCTCGGCGAGGCGGCGGATCTCGTCGAGGATGCTCTTCGCGGTCTCGACGTCCATCTCCTCGAACGGACCGGTGCCGTACACCTTGTCGCGGCCGAGCACCTCGAAGAGGTTGAACTCGATGTCGCGGAGATTCGACTTGTAGTGCCCCATGGCGACGGCTCCGTAAAGGCTCGGGGAGGCGGTTTCCTCATACGCGTACACGACGACTACCGGCGGGTAGCTCACGCTCTCTACGATGATGCTACCCACCGGTAATAACGGCAACCCCTATCCGGCCAAGATGTCTGTGACGCCGCCCTCAGTGGCCGGCCGGCGCGGTCAGTAGTGCTCGACCTTCTGCCCGTCCGGGACCTGGTAGCAGCCGGAGATCACGTCGATCATCAGCATCGGGGGCTTCGGCTTGCCCAGCACGGTGCGGGCCTTCCAGAAGCTGACGTGGACGCCGAACTTCCGCTCGTCGTTGTCGGCCGTCAGCTCCAGGCTCTTGGCGGGGCTGTCGTCGGGGCCGTACTTCACGATCTTCCAGCCGCGCTTGGGCAGCTCCGTCCTCAGCCGCTCCATGGCCTGCGCCAGCTCGTCGTCGGTCTTCGCCGAGAGGCTCCACGGGTGGAACATCGTGTAGAACTTCTCGCGGTCCAGGCCCTCGCAGGAGCGGACTCCGGCGCCTGCCTTGGACGCCGTTCCCTGGACCGCGATCAGGTCGAAGAGCTCGCTCGACACCTTCTTGGTCTCGGCGTTCACCTCGTCCTGGTCGCGTACTCCGACGACCTTCGCCCCGTCGGAGCCGGCTGTCGCGGAGCCGGACGTGCCGGAGCCGGGCGTGCCGGAGGCGGTCCCGTTCGAATCGGACATGCTGCATCCCGTGAGTGTGAGGAGCGCCGCCAGTGTGGCGGCGGCGCCGGCCCGGACCTTAGTCAACCTTCTTCACCTGTTCGTATTCGCCGGTGACCACGGCGGCCTGGTTCCTGATGCTCAGGCTGCCGTCGTTCCAGTAGTCGCTGTGACCTTCCCCGTCCGTGGCCATCTGGTTCGCGCCGAACACCTCGTCGCTCGGGATGAGGAACACGCCGCCGCCCAGTCGCCACTGGCTGCCGCCGTGGCCCCACCGGCCGATGTCGGGCACGGCGTCCCCGTCGGCCTCCTCGTTCCACACGTGCCCCTTCGGGACGTCGAGTTCGCCCGCCGAGCCCACCTGGACGCCGGGACTGCCCGCGAAGACGATGTCGTCGGCGTGCAGCGTGCCCTGGCGCGCCGCCGAGCCGATCAGGGTCGTGCCGTAGGAGTGCCCGACGGCGGTGGTGTGGCTCTTGTCGGGGCCGCCCTGCGCGACCTCCAGTCCCTCCATGAACTTGTTGTAGGCCGGAGCGCCGTCGTTCGCGTAGTGACTGAAGGGCGCGTCCTTCACGATGTCCTGCGGGGCGTCGTAACCGAGCCAGGTGATGGTCGAGACATTGGAGCCCGGCGCCATCGCGTGGGACTCGCGCCACAGGCTGTTCATGCGGTCGATGTTGCCGCCGATGCTGCCCAGGTTCGATGTCGTGCCGGGCACGTAGACGGCCGTGTGGTCGGCGGTGTCGGGATTTCCGCTCGCGACGATCGCCCGGCCGTGCCCCTCAGGGGAGAAGCCCAGCAGATACGCCTCTGGCAGCCCGTCCTTGCCCGTCTTCGCGAACCGCTCGTCGATCGCGTCCATGCCCTTCAGCGAGCTCTCCAGGTGGGCCTTGCGGTCGCCGTACTCCTTGTCCCACTTGATCCACGCGTCGCTGTACACCATTCCGGCGCGGCCGGCGAAGACCATCTTCGGGACGGGCTCGGGCGGTATCGCCTTGAGGTCGAGGTGGTACTGGGCCTTCGACTCCGCGAGCACCATCCGGTTGGCGTCGTCGCGGACGGTGGAGGGGATGCCGTCCAGGGCGCCGATGGAGGCCGGGTAGAGCGTCGCGTACTCGTCGCGCTGCTCCTGGGTGAGGCCGTTCCACCAGTCGGCGTTCTCCTTGGGGGACTTGCCGTGGGGGATCGTGTCGTCGTCGGCGTACTTGCCGGCGGCCTCCTGGAGCGCCTTGGTGTCCTTGGCGGCGTCGGCGAGGGTCTCGTCGCTGACGGTGAGGCCGGGCTCGGCCTTCAGTTTGCGCAGGGCGCCGGCGTAGCGGCCGTCGATCTCGGCAGCCTCCCGCACCGCGTCGCCGATGCGCTGGGCGATGTCCTCGGCCTTGCCCTTGTTCTCGTCGCCGCTGCCGATGCCCTCGGCCTTGCCGGGGAGATACGGGAAGGGGGCGCCGTCGTGGGCGGTCTGGTCGCCCTTGAGGACGAAGGACTTGGTCGGATAGCTGACCGAGCCGTCCGCCTGCACGGTGAACTTGAGGTTCTCCGCGTCCTCCAGGGCCTGCTTCAACTTGTTCTGAGGTGCGGCCAGTTCGGCCGCCAGGCCGTTGAGCGCGGTCCGTACCAGGCCGCATTCGGTGTGCAGGTACTGGTAGTTGCGGGAGAGCTGCTGGACGTCGCCGCCCGCCTTGTTCGCGGTCTCGCCCTTCTGGGTGTCGTGGATCTTCGCGAACATGCCGTTGTCCACGCGGTCCTTGTCCGCGTTGGCGCGGGAGCTGACCTTGCCCCAGCCGTCGGCGGCGTCGGTGTACTCGGTCAGCTTCACGTCGCGCAGCTGCTGCCAGGTGGGCACGGCGGTCAGCCCTCCTTCTTCGGGTCGGGCTGGCGGGCGCCCTCGGCGGCCACCTTCTGCTGGGTGTCCGCTTCGCGTTCGCCGAAGTCGCGTCCGGCGGCCTTGAGGGCGCCTTCCAGCCGTCCGCACTCGTCGCGGACCGCGGTGAGGCGGTTCTTCCAGGTGCCGAGGATCTCGGTGAGCGCGGCCGAGGAGTCGAAGCCCGCGGTGCCGCCGGTGACCCCCTCGTTCGCGGTGTCGAGGTCGGTGACCGAGCTCGTCGTGGACGTCTTGAGCTCGCCCGCGGTGTTGCCCGCGCCGTGCCAAGGACCCACGTCCGCCTTGAGGTCGGGTCCGCCGCCGCCCCCGCCGTCGGGCGCGGGAACCCCGGCGAGGCTCATCGCCGCCGGCTGTTCCCCGATGATTTCCTGCCATTTGGCGTTGAGCGCCATCTTTCACCCCCGTGGTGGCCGGATTGCTTCCGCGAACCTAGCAAGAAGGTCCGTGCCGTGCGAAGAAGAGTGCGCGGGGCATCCATGCGCCCCCCGGGCGGGCCGTCGCTCGATAGGCTGGGCCGCATGTACGGCTACGACCAGAATCCGGGTGCCCAGCAGCAGTACGGCCAGCCGCAGCAGCCGCCGCCGATGCACGGCGGCGCCATGCCGCAGGGCGGCTACGCCCAGCAGCCGCCGCTGTACCCGGAGCCGTCGCCGCCGTCGCTCGCGGACGCCGTGCGGGCGTTCACGACCGGCACGCTCGCGCCCGAGGACTTCCAGCAGATCTTCGCGACCTCGAAGGTCTACTGCCCGCGCGGGGACAACCCGGGCTTCCTCGCGCTGCACAACACCCAGCAGCCGGTGATCCCGATGTTCACCTCGTTGAAGGAGCTGCGGCGGTACGCGGGCAAGGAGTCGAAGTACTTCGTGATCACCGGCGCCGAGGTGATCGACCTGCTGCCGACGGGATACGGCTTCGTCCTCGACATGGAGGGCGACCACCGCATGGTCTTCGACGCGAAGGCCGTGGAGCAGATGGTCGACTTCGCGATGCGGCGGATGTACGGCTGACGGAGGCTGGTGCGCGGAGCGCAGGGGACGCCCGGGAGGAATACCTCCCGGGCGTTCTGCGTTCCAGGTGGCGGAAAGTTCAAACTTCAACTAAAGTCAGCCGAAGTAAGTCGTACGGACTTCAACTAAAGTGGTCGTACAGAAGGAGGCACGCCATGCCCGCCGTGACCGTCGAGAACCCGCTCACCCTGCCCCGCGTCGCCGCCCCCGCCGAGGCGGTCGCCCGGCCGGTGCTCGCGGTGACCACCGCGCCCTCCGGCTTCGAGGGGGAGGGCTTCCCGGTGCGCCGCGCGTTCGCCGGGATCAACTACCAGTACCTCGACCCGTTCATCATGATGGACCAGATGGGTGAGGTGGAGTACGCCCCCGGAGAGCCCAAGGGCACCCCGTGGCACCCCCACCGCGGCTTCGAGACCGTCACCTACATCATCGACGGGATCTTCGACCACCAGGACTCCCAGGGTGGCGGCGGCACCATCACCAACGGCGACACCCAGTGGATGACCGCCGGCTCCGGCCTCCTGCACATCGAGGCCCCGCCGGAGCAGCTCGTCATGAGCGGCGGCCTCTTCCACGGCCTCCAGCTCTGGGTGAACCTGCCCGCGTCCGACAAGATGATGGCCCCCCGCTACCAGGACATCCGCGGCGGCCAGGTCCAGCTGCTCACCTCCCCGGACGGCGGCGCGCTGCTCCGCGTCATCGCCGGTGAGCTCGACGGGCACCAGGGCCCGGGCATCACCCACACGCCCATCACGATGATCCACGCGACCCTGCGCCCCGGCGCCGAGATCAACCTGCCGTGGCGCGAGGACTTCAACGGCCTCGCGTACGTGATGGCCGGCCGCGGCACCGTCGGCACCGAGCGGCGCCCGGTCCACATGGGCCAGACCGCCGTCTTCGGCAAGGGCGGCGCGCTGACCGTGCGGGCCGACGAGAAGCAGGACGGGAACACCCCCGACCTGGAGGTCGTGCTCCTCGGCGGGCAGCCGATCCGCGAGCCCATGGCGCACTACGGCCCGTTCGTCATGAACACCCAGGCCGAACTGCGCCAGGCCTTCGAGGACTTCCAGGCCGGCCGCCTCGGCACCATCCCGGCCGTCCACGGAATGGGCGAGTAACCGAGCCCGCAGGGGTACGGGCAGGGGCGCGCGGGACACGGATACGGGTACGGGGTCGTCGGCCCCGTACCCGTACCCATGCCCGTAAAGCCCCTCCGGCACCCTGACGGGCTGTCACCCGTCCGGCCCCCACCGCAGGACGACACGCCGGGCGGCGTGGTCCGGTGGACGCGTGTCCACCGATCGCCCGTCGCCGCTGCTTCCCGAGGGTGCCCGCCGCACCGCCGCCTGGTGCGCCGTCGCCCTCCTCGTCGCCGGGGTCGCGGCGGTCTTCATCTGGCTCTGCGTCGTCTTCAAGACGGCCGTCACCCCCGTCCTGCTCGCCCTCCTCGGCACCGCCCTGCTCGGCCCGCTCTACCGCAGGCTGCTGCGGATGAAGGTGCAGAAGTCGCTGGCCGCCGGGCTCACGGTGATCGCCGTGCTCACGGTCGTCGGCGGCGCCACGTACATCGTCGTCGCCGCCCTGATCGAGACCGGCGACCAGATCATCGCCTCCCTGCGACAGGCCGCCACCGACATCGCCAAGCACCTCGGCGCGGCCGGCACCTCCCTGGAGGACGTCACCAAGAACGCCAAGGCGCTCCTGGAGAAGTTCGGCGGGACCGCGGCCTCCGGGGTGATCTCCGGGCTCAGCGTGGTCGCCCAGATGCTCGCCGCCGCCGTCCTCGCGCTGCTCCTGATCTTCTTCTTCCTGCGCGACTCCGACCGGGCGGTCGACGCCCTGCGCTCGCTCGCCCCGCGCTCCACCGGCGACATGGTCGAGGCGATGGGGCGGCGCGCCTTCGAGGCCGTCGAGGGCTTCATGCGGGGCACCACCTTCGTCGCGCTCGTCGACGCGGTCCTCATCGGCATCGGCCTGCTGGTCCTGAAGGTGCCGGGCGCGGTGGGCCTGGCCGCGCTCGTCTTCGTCACCGCCTACATCCCGTACCTCGGCGCCTTCCTGTCCGGCGCGGTCGCCGTCCTCGTCGCCCTCGCCGACCGGGGCTTCGTCATCGCGCTGTGGGTGCTCGGCGTCGTCCTCGCCGTCCAGGTCCTGGAGGGGAACGTCCTCCAGCCCATGGTCCAGAGCCGGACCGTGCAGATGCACCCGGCCGTGGTCATGCTGGCCATCACCGCCGGGGCCTCCGTCGCCGGCATCCTCGGCATGCTGCTCGCCGTCCCCCTGACGGCCGCCGCCTTCGGGGTCCTCGGCGAGCTGCGCAGCCGGTACGGGTCGGCGGCGGGCGACTAGGCGGGCAGGCCGCCCGGTTCGAAGGAGGCGAGGAGCCGCTCCAGGGCCGCCTGGTCGGGGCCGACGAACGGGTCCGCGTCCGGGGCCGCCGTGATCGTCTCGATCATCCGGCCGGTCATCCGCACGGCCGGCGGCAGATGCGTGCTCAGCACGATCTCCGGGTTCATCTCCCGGACCTGGTCCACCCACAGCCCGTACTTCACCGGGTCCACGATCCGCACCCACGGGCTGTCGATCGTCGCCCACAGGAGCTGCGCGCCCCGCAGCTCCTCCGGTTTGAGGTCGTTGGCGTGCCCGGAGCGCGCCAGCTCCTCGGTGGGCATCGGGCCGCCGAAGCAGTCGGAGCTGAAGCAGACCCGGGTCTTCTCGTCGTAGAAGCCGACGGTGGCGGGGTTGTCGAAGAGCGGCGGCCGGAAGGCGTCGAGGACGCGGTCGCCCACATCCAGGCTCTGGCCCGGGTTGAGGAAGTACACGCGGTCCATCGGCAGGGCCCGCTCGGTGGTCATGATCCCGGCGGCGACGAAGGTGGTCACCACCTTCGCCCGGGGCGCCGCCTCAAGGAGGGCGAAGAGGCCGCCCGTGTGGTCGCGGTCCGGGTGGGTGAGCCAGATCCAGCGCACGTCGGCCGGGTCCACGACACCGCCGAGCACGGCGAGGAAGTCCCGGTCGGCGACGGAGAGCCCGGTGTCGACGACCACGGGCTCGCGGGCGGTGAGGACGAAGGCGTTGACGGGCAGGTGCCCGATCCCCGGCACGTCGAGGCTGTCCCCGAGGACGGTGACGTCACTGCCCAGCTTGTGCGTGTCCATGGCGGGCTCCCGGTCCCCCCGGCGGCCGTTGCACGACACCAGTCTCCTCCGGGGGCGGGGGGTCGCGCGTTACGGCTGCGGCTCGTGTTCCGGCGGCTCGTGCAGCTCGAACCAGATCGACTTGCCCTCGCCCCTCGGGTCCACGCCCCACGCGTGCGCCAGCATCTCCATCAGCCACAGACCGCGCCCGCTGGAGGCCATCTCGCCCGGGTGCCGCTTGTGCGGGAGCTCGTCGCTCGCGTCGGCGACCTCGACCCGGAGGCGCCGGGACTCCGCCCCGCACACGACCTCGGCGACGAGCAGCGCGTCGCCGTCGGTGTGCACCAGGACGTTGGTGACCATCTCGGAGACCATCAGGACCGCCGAGTCGACCTGGTCCGCGTCCGACCAGTCGTGCAGGAGCTGGCGCAGCTGCTCGCGGGCGGCGGCGATCCGCTCCGGCTCGGCCTGGGCGACCGTCATCATCGTGCGGCGCGGGGCGGGCAGCGCGGCGGCGCCCTGCCGGGAGAGCAGCAGCACGGCGATGTCGTCCTCGCGGCGGTCGGCGAGCGGGCCGGTGGTGTGGTGCGAGCCGGGCCCGTGGACGGCCTCGACGAGCCGGTCGGCGAGCGCCTCCAGGTCCTCGCCGCCGTCGGATTCGAGCAGCTTGCGGACCCGTTCCCAGCCGCTGTCCAGGTCGTGGCCGCCGGTCTCCAGGAGGCCGTCGGTGCAGATCATCAGGGTCTCGCCGGGCTCCAGGGTGAGCCGGGTGGTGGGGTAGTCGGTGTCGGGGTCGATGCCGAGCGGCAGGCCGCCGGCGGTGGGCCTCAGGAGAACCGTTCCGTCGGTCATCCGTACCGCAGGATCGGGATGCCCGGCGCGGGCGATCTCGACCACGCCCGACTCCAGGTCGACCTCCAGGTAGAGACAGGTCGCGAAGCGGAGCCCGCCGAAGGCGCCCTCGTTGTCGTCGCCCTCCCCCGTGCCCTCGTTGATCCCGTACAGGAAGCGGGAGGCGCGGGAGAGCACCGCGTCCGGGCGGTGCCCCTCGGAGGCGTACGCGCGCAGGGCGATCCGCAGCTGCCCCATGAGCCCCGCCGCGCGCACGTCGTGGCCCTGGACGTCGCCGATCACCAGGGCGATCCGGCCGGCGCCGGACCCGCCGGGCAGCCGGATCATGTCGTACCAGTCGCCGCCGACCTGGAGACCGCCGCCGGTCGGCACGTAACGGGCGGCCACCTGGATGCCGGGGATGCCGGGGCCGAGCACCGGCATCATCGTGCGCTGGAGCCCCAGCGAGAGCTCGCGCTCGGACTCGGCGACCCCGGCGCGGGCCAGCGCCTGGGCCAGCATCCGGGCGACGGTGGTGAGCACCGAGCGCTCGTCGGGCGTGAAGGCGACCGGGTGCTTGAACGCGGCCATCCACGCGCCCATCGTGCGCCCGGCGACGACCAGCGGGACGAAGGCCCAGGAGCGGCGGCCGAAGCGCTGGGCGAGCGGCCAGGTCATGGGGTAGCGGCGCAGGTACTCCTCGGGCGACGGCAGATAGATCGCCCGGCCGGTGCGGGCCACCTCCGCCGCCGGGTAGTCGGTGTCGAGGGACATCGAGGTGAAGGGGCCCTCGTCGCCCTCGCTGTGCCCGTGGTGCCCGATGACGGTGAGCCGGTCGCCGGACATGCCGAAGACGGCGAGCCCGTCGGGCGAGAAGCCGGGCATGGACAGCGAGGCCGCCACCCGCAGCACCTCGGCCGTCGACCGGGCCTCCGCGAGCGCGCGGCCCGCGTCGAGGAGGAACGCCTCGCGGGAGCGGCGCCAGTCACCGGTGATGGGGGTGCGGGCGGCGGTGCCGGGCTGCGGCTCGGCGACCTCCTGGAGGGTGCCGACCAGCTGGTAGTCGTCGCCCTCGATCAGCGGCTTGGACCTGCTCCGTACGGTACGGATCACCCGGCCGTGCTCGTCCATGATCCGCAGCCGGGCCTCGGCGAGGGTGTCCTCGGCGACGGCCAGGTGGACCACGCCGTCGATCTCGTTCCAGTCGACCGGGTGGAAGCGGGAGCGCACGGCGGCCTCGGTGAGCCGTGCGGGCTCCGCGGGCAGCCCGAGGAGCCGGGCCGCCTCGGCGTCGAGGGTGACCACCCCGGACGCGTTGTCCCAGCGCCACAGGCCGGTCGCGATGGCGGCCAGGACGTCCTCGGTGCGCATTGCCCCACTTTATGAATATCGGACAGCAGGTCGCCACCAGTCGTCCGGTGCGGTGATGCCGGGTGCGCGGCTCGACGACGACCATAGTTCGGGGCGACCCGTGAAGATCAACCAGGGTTTGAGGCCCATGTCACACCGAGCACCGTTCGCCTATGCGTGACGAGTCGGGTGCGTAGCGTGATGTGCGTCGGGTGGTGCTCGACGATTCTCCGCACGGCGTGAGGGAAGGGGCCCGTCGGAATGCAGCTCCGGTACCGGTTCCGCGCCTACCCGACTCCCGGCCAGCGGGTCGTCGCGGCTCGGGTGTTCGGCTGCAGGCGGGTGGTCTGGAACGACGGGCTGGCCCGCATCGCACCGGTCAAGGCGCGTGCTCCAGCAGACACTGCGGGACCTGGATGCGGCGTGGAAGGCGCACGAGGAGTCCAAGACCGGCATGCGCAACGGGGCGGCGAGGGTCGCCCCGCCGCGCTTCAAGTCGAGGAAGGACACCCTGCAGACCGCCCGGTTCACCCGTTCCGACCGCTGGAGCATCACCTCGGCAGGCAAGCTGCACCTGCCGAAGGTCGGCGATCTGCGGGTGAAGTGGAGCCGGAGCCTTCCCTCGGCCGCCACGTCGGTGACACTGATCAGGGAAAGGTCCGGACGGTACTTCGTCTCGTTCGTCGTCGAGACGGATCCCGCCGCCGACGCCCTGCCGCCTGTTGATGGGGACCAGGGTGTCGACCTCGGGCTGACCCGGTTCGCGGTCCTGGCCGACGGAAGCCACATCGCCTCGCCGAAGTACTTGCGCAGGGCCGAGAAGCGGCTGAGGAAGCGGCAGCGCAGCCTGTCGCGTAAGAAGGAGGGATCGAAGAACCGGGACAAGGCCCGCGTCCGGGTGGCCCGTGTGCACGCCGAGGTCGCCGATGCGCGCCGTAACTTTCACCACCAGTGGTCTCACAAGCTGACGAGCGAGAACCAAGCCGTCTTCACCGAGTCCTTGAATGTGGCGGGACTGGCGCGGACCCGGTTGGCCAAGAGCGTGTACGACGCGGGCTGGGCACAGTTCGTGACGATGCTGGCGTACAAAGCCGCCCGACGAGGGCGCTCTTTCGCCCAGGTCGACCGGTACTTTGCGTCCTCTCGGATCTGCTCCGTCTGCGGGCATCACGACGGACCCAAGCCCCTGCGCGTCCGCACCTGGACGTGTCCGGCGTGCCACACCCGGCACGACCGGGACTGGAATGCGGGCAGAAACGTCCTCCACGAAGGCCGCCGAATCCTCGGGGCCGCAACGACCGCACCCTCCACCCCCGGGCCGGGGGCCCCTGCGCGGAGACGCGCCGGGTAAACGCCTGCGGAGCGCGGGTGAGACCGGGACGCCTCGGCGCCGCGCGCAGTCCCCACCCTGTGGGGAGGAAACAGGAACTCAGCCGAAGCGGGGGGTCCCCCACATGGGGGACCGCCGGCAGACGGAGAATCCCTGGGCGCCCGCCCGGGGAAGAGGCCAATGAGAGTATTCGAAAGGGCGATCATGGGTGGCCCGGTACCCTGGGACGGCTGGGCGTGTGTCCGTCCGGCGCCCGCAAGGATCCCGAAGAACCCCGAAGAACTGGATGAACGACGATGCATCGGTACAGGTCCCACACCTGCGGCGAGCTCCGCGCCTCTGACGTCGGTGCCGACGTCCGGCTGAGCGGCTGGCTGCACAATCGGCGCGACCTGGGCGGCATCCTCTTCATCGATCTGCGCGACCACTACGGCATCACCCAGCTGGTCGCCCGTCCCGGCACCGCCGCGGCCGAGGTCCTGGACAAGCTGACCAAGGAGACCGTCGTCCGGGTGGACGGCAAGGTCGTCTCGCGTGGCGCCGACAACGTGAACCCGGAGCTCGCCACCGGCGAGATCGAGATCGAGGCCGCCACGGTCGAGGTCCTGGGCGCGGCCAAGCAGATCCCCTTCACCATCAACGCCGACGACGGCGTGAACGAGGAGCGGCGCCTGGAGTACCGCTTCCTCGACCTGCGCCGCGAGCGGATGCACCGCAACATCATGCTGCGCTCCGCCGTCATCGCCTCCATCCGCTCCAAGATGGTGGCCCTCGGCTTCAACGAGATGGCGACCCCGATCCTCGCCGCGACCTCCCCCGAGGGCGCCCGCGACTTCGTCGTCCCGTCCCGTCTGAACCCGGGCAAGTTCTACGCGCTGCCGCAGGCGCCGCAGCAGTTCAAGCAGCTGCTGATGATCTCGGGCTTCGACCGCTACTTCCAGATCGCGCCCTGCTTCCGTGACGAGGACGCGCGCGCGGACCGGTCGCCGGGCGAGTTCTACCAGCTCGACGTCGAGATGAGCTTCGTCGAGCAGGAGGACGTCTTCCAGCCGATCGAGAAGCTGATGACGGAGCTCTTCGAGGAGTTCGGCGGCGGCCGTCCGGTCAGCTCGCCGTTCCCGCGGATCCCGTTCCGCGAGTCGATGCTGAAGTACGGCAACGACAAGCCGGACCTGCGCACCGACCTGGAGCTCGTCGACATCTCGGACGTCTTCGAGAACTCCGAGTTCAAGGCCTTCGCCGGCAAGCACGTCCGCGCGCTCGCCGTGCCGGACACCGGCGACCAGCCCCGCAAGTTCTTCGACGCGCTCGGTGACTTCGCGGTCTCCCTCGGCGCGAAGGGCCTGGCCTGGGTCCGCGTGGGCGAGGTCCCCCACAGCCTTGACGGCGTGGGAGGTGCCCCCATCGCGCTCACCGGCCCGATCGCCAAGTTCCTCACCGAGGAGAACGTCAAGGTCCTCACCGAGCGCCTCGGCCTGCTCCCCGGCCACGCGATCTTCTTCGGCGCGGGCGAGTTCGACGAGGTCTCCAAGATCATGGGCCCGGTCCGGGTCGAGGCCGCCAAGCGCGCCGGCCGCTTCGAGGAGAACGTCTTCCGCTTCGCGTGGATCGTGGACTTCCCGATGTACGAGAAGGACGAGGAGACCGGCAAGATCGACTTCTCGCACAACCCGTTCTCGATGCCGCAGGGCGGTCTGGAGGCCCTGGAGACCCAGGACCCGCTGGACGTCCTCGGCTGGCAGTACGACATCGTCTGCAACGGCATCGAGCTCTCCTCGGGCGCGATCCGGAACCACGAGCCCGAGATCATGTTCAAGGCCTTCGAGATCGCGGGCTACTCCCGCGAGACGGTCGAGTCCGAGTTCGCGGGCATGCTCCGCGCCTTCGAGTACGGCGCCCCGCCGCACGGCGGCATCGCCCCGGGCGTCGACCGCATCGTGATGCTCCTCGCCGACGAGCCGAACATCCGCGAGACCATCGCCTTCCCGCTCAACGGCAACGCCCAGGACCTCCTGATGGGCGCCCCGACGGAACTCGACGAGTCCCGCCTGCGCGAACTGAACATCCAGCTCCGCAAGCCGGTCGCCAAGGAGAAGCCCGCGGACGACCGCCCGGTGACGGAGTCGGTCCACCCGGACGCGGCGCGGTAGTAGCCCCGCCTCGGCGCATGTGAAGGGCCCGGAACCGTTCGTACGGTTCCGGGCCCTTTCGTATGCGACGACGGGGCTACGCGTCCTCGTCGGCGAAGATCTCGTCGGTGCTGGACACGCTCAAGGCCCGTGCGACCCAGCCGCGCAGCACTTCCGGATCGTCGCAGTCGGCGATGCGCTCACGGGCGGCGTCGGAGACGTCGAGACCGCGCTGCTCCAGGATGATCAGTATGGCCTCGGCCCGGCCCTGGGCGCGGCCCTCGTCCCGGATCTCCTCGGAGATGACCGACTTGTAGAAGGAGAGGTCCACGGCCACCAGGTTCCTCCAGAGCTCTAGGGCCGGTCGTCGTTCAAGGCCCTGGGTGGTGAATTCGATGATCGGATCGGCGACGTCCTCGGGGACGTCCCGCAGAGCGGTGGACAGTGCTTTCAGTATGGCACCGATGTCCGGATCGCCCGCGTGCGTGATGGCCGACAGAGTGGTCAGCGCCAGGTCGGCGCGGGCCTCGTCCGGGTCGGTGATGACCGGCATGTTGTGGGGTCCCACGACGACCGGCCGGAAGGTGAGGGTGGGCAGGTGCGGCGGCCCGCTGCTCACCGGCCGCCCGGCCCATTCGGCGGTGGCACGGTCCTGGCAGACGACCAGCAGGGCCGTCGGCAGCCGGTACTTCGTCCACAGGTACGCGGTGTAGTACGCCCAGCTCGCGGGCTTCGCCGGGTCCTTCCTGCCCTGGGCCTCGATGACGAGGAGCAGGGCGCCGTCCTCCGCGCTGTCGAGGCGCAGGAGGGTGTCGAGGCGGCGCTCGACGGGGCTCCTCGGGGGCCTTCCGGGGTGGGGCTTCGGGCACGACGAGCGTAGGGAGGGGGATGGGCCGTT
Source organism: Streptomyces sp. NPDC094032 (assembly GCF_040303965.1). Taxonomy (NCBI): domain Bacteria; kingdom Bacillati; phylum Actinomycetota; class Actinomycetes; order Kitasatosporales; family Streptomycetaceae; genus Streptomyces; species Streptomyces sp. NPDC094032. Next base: position 34,599 of record NZ_JBEOUE010000025.1, read on the forward strand.
TCGGGCATGCTTCTGGCATATTCACTCGCTTGAGTGAGCCGTGCGGCCTGGGCCCGCGTACGGCGAAGGCCGCCGGTCCTCCCGTAGGGGGAGGGCCGGCGGCCTTCGGTGGTGCTGGGGTGACCTGGGGGTCAGTCCTTCTTCGGGTCTTCCAGGCGGGGGAACAGGATCGCGCCCTTCGTGACCGTCGCGCCGGCCGGGAGTTGGCCCCACTGCGCCGCGTTCTGGACCGGCTGGGTCGCCAGGGCGCCCAGGGTGGGCTCCGCGCCGAGGGAGTCCCAGAGGGACTGCGAGGTCTCCGGCATGATCGGGTTGAGCAGGACGGCGACGGCGCGGAGCGACTCGGCGGCCGTGTAGAGGATGGTCGCCAGACGGGCCTGGCCCTCGGCCGACTCGTCCTTCGCGACCTTCCACGGCTCCTGCTCCGTGATGTAGCCGTTGACCTGCTTCACGAAGTCGAAGATCGCCAGGATGCCGCCCTGGAAGTCCAGCTCCTCGCCGATCTTCGCGTCGGCCACCGCGACGGCCTTGGCCAGGCCCTCGTGGACCGCCTTCTCCGCGTCGCCGTCCGCCGTCGCCGCCGGCAGCTCGCCGCCGAAGTACTTGCCGACCATCGCCGCCACGCGCGAGGCGAGGTTGCCGTAGTCGTTCGCCAGCTCGGACGTGTAGCGGGCGGAGAAGTCCTCCCACGAGAACGACCCGTCCTGCCCGAACGCGATGGCCCGCAGGAAGTACCAGCGGTACGCGTCCACGCCGAAGTGCGAGGTCAGGTCCTGCGGCTTGATGCCGGTCAGGTTCGACTTCGACATCTTCTCGCCGCCGACCATCAGCCAGCCGTTGGCCGCGATCCGCCCGGGCACCGGCAAGCCCTGCGCCATCAGCATCGCCGGCCAGATCACCGCGTGGAAGCGCAGGATGTCCTTGCCGATGAGGTGCACGTTGGCCGGGAAGGTCTCCGCGAACTTCTCCGGGTTCTCGTTGTAGCCGACCGCCGTCGCGTAGTTCAGCAGCGCGTCGATCCACACGTAGATCACGTGCTCGCTGTCCCACGGGACCGGGATGCCCCAGTCGAAGGTCGAGCGCGAGATGGAGAGGTCCTCCAGGCCCTGCTTCACGAAGTTCACGACCTCGTTGCGGGCCGACTCCGGCTGGATGAAGCCCGGGTTCGCCTCGTAGAACTCCAGCAGCTTCGGGCCGTACTCGCTCAGCTTGAAGAAGTAGTTCTCCTCCTTGAGGATCTCCACCGGCTTCTTGTGGACGGGGCACAGCTTCGTGCCGTCCTCGGCCTCGATGAGATCGCCCGGGAGCTTGAACTCCTCACAGCCCACGCAGTACGGGCCCTCGTAGCCGCCCTTGTAGATCTCGTCCTTGTCGTACAGGTCCTGCACGAACTCCTGGACGCGGTCGGTGTGCCGCTTCTGCGTGGTGCGGATGAAGTCGTCGTTCGCGATGTTCAGGTGCTGCCAGAGGGGCTTCCAGGCCTCCTCGACCAGCTTGTCGCACCAGGCCTGGGGCGTGACGTCGTTCGCCTCGGCCGTGCGCATGATCTTCTGACCGTGCTCGTCCGTGCCGGTGAGGTACCACACCTTCTCGCCGCGCTGACGGTGCCAGCGCGTGAGCACGTCGCCTGCGACGGTCGTGTAGGCGTGGCCCAGGTGAGGAGCGTCGTTGACGTAGTAGATGGGGGTCGAGACGTAGAACGCCTTCGTGCCCTGCTTCTCGGATCCAGTGGCCGCCATGCTGCGAATTTTAACGGCCGGAAGAGGGTCCCCTCACACGGTTAAAACCAGGTGAGGGGACCGCGGGCTCCGTCAGAGCGCCGGGAGCTCCGCGAGGAGGCCCCGGTAGAACGCCGCGTGCGGGGTCTCCAGCGGGGCCGGGCCCGCCAGGTGGACGCCGGTGTTCGGGACCGTGCCGGGCAGCTTGCGGAGGTAGTCGAACGCCTTGCCGTCCTCCTCGCCCCAGGCCGTGAAGCGCCAGTGCACCGGGCGGTCCGCCGCCTCCGCCAGCGCCTGCGTGGCGGCCGTACGGGACTCGGGGGCGCCGTCCGTCTGGAAGACGACGAGGGCCGGGCGGGCCGGGTCGTTCTTCTCGTGGTGGGCGAGGACCTCCTCGACCGCGCGGTGGTAGTTGGTCCTGCCCATCCGGCCGAGGGTCGCGTTGAGCGTCTCGACGCGGTCCGGGGTGAGGTCGGCGGGGCGGAGCTCGGCGGTGCCGTCGATGTCCGTCGAGAAGAAGACCGCCGTGACCGCCGCGTCCTCCGAGAGGTGCGCGGCCAGCGCCACGGTCTGCTCGGCGAGCCGCTGCACGGAGCCGTCCTTGAAGTACGGCCGCATCGACCCCGACCGGTCCACCACCAGGTACACGGCCGCCCGCGCCCCCGTGAGCCCCTGCTTCTTCAGCACGGCCCCGGCGGCCTTGTACGCCTCCGCGAGCTGCGGGGCGACGGCCTTGACCTTGGAGAGGGGGAGAGCGGGGCCGGAGGTTGCCTGTACGGGGGCGGGGGCGTCGGCCTCCACCGCCACGGGCGCGTCGGTGTCGGTGCCGGCCGGCTCCGCCATGTCCTCGGCCGCGCGGGCGGCCGGGATCTGCACCGGGGCCGCTTCCTGCGCCTGCGGCGCGTCGGCGGGCTCCGCCAGGTCACTCGGCGTCGCGTCCGCGTCGGCGGCCTCGGCCTGGGCCGTCAGCTCCGCCGGAGGCGCGTCGGCCGCACTGTCCGCCGTACCGTCGGCAGCGGGCTCCTCGACCGCGACGGCGGCCTCCTCGGCCGTGGCCGTCGGCTCGGCCGCGTCCGCCGCAGGCGCCTCAACCTCGTCGCTGTCCGCCGTACCGGCGGCGGCCGGCTCCTCGGCCGTGGCTGTCGGCTCCGCCGCACCAGCGGCGGACTCCTCGGCGTCGCCCCCCGTCGGCTCCGTCGCGACCGCGGGTTCCGCAGCCTCGGCGACCGGGGCGGCGTCGGCGTCCTCCGCCGCGACCGTCACCTCCGCCTCCGCAGCCGCAACCGGCTCGGCCTCCGCAACCGGCTCGGCCTGCGCCTCGGCCACCGCCTTCGCAGGAGCAACCGCCTCAGCAACTGCCTCCGCAGGAGCAACCGCCTCAGCAACTGCCTCCGCAGGAGCAACCGGCTCCTCAGCCGCAACCGCCTCCGCAGGAGCCACCGCCTCCCCCTCCGACGCCCGTCGCGCCCCCGGCACCTGCGGGTTGTCGAACGAAGCCGCCACCAGGTCCGCCGCCGCGCGTTCGGCGGCGGTGCCCTCGGGGGTGGTTTCCGGGGGTGTCGACTGGGCCGGGACGGAGGTCGCCGGGGCGGAGGGCTCTTCGGTGTCGTTCGCGCGGTCTCGGCCGAATACCTTGCGCAGCAAGCTCCGAATCCCCATGGGCGAACCCCTTCGCATGAGTTGGGCGTTATGCGTCCTTCATCCCTGGCCAGGGCGGACACGTAAGGTTAGCGGCCACGCCCGCCCGGCCCTACGACCCGGGCGCCCCCGGTCGCCGTGCATTCATCCGGCGTTCATTCCGCCGCCTCCGCCGTGCAGATGTGCGCACATAACGTCACCGCCGGACGAAGGTCGACAACCCCGGAGGAAGACGTGCGCAAGCTGCTGCCGATGCTGAGCAACCACTCGCATGGAGGCGGCCGTTCCGCCATGACCTGCCGGTTCCGGTGTGGCGACGCCTGCTTCCAGGAAGTGCCCAACACCAGCGGCAACGAGTACGTCGGCGACGTCATAGCCGGTGCGCTCTCGCGCCGTTCGCTGATGCGGGCCGCCGCCGTGGTGACCGTCGCGTCGACCGCCGGGACCGCCCTCGCCCTCGGGGACGTACCCGCCGCAGAGGCGCACGCCAGGCCGAAGCCGAAGGCCGACGGGGCCCGCGGACTGCGCTTCCAGCCGGTCGCGCCGAACACCGCCGACCAGGTCACCGTCCCCGCCGGCTACCAGCAGAACGTGGTCGTCCGCTGGGGCGAGCCCATCCTGCGCGGCGCGCCGGCCTTCGACCCGGAGAAGCAGACGGCCGCCGCGCAGGCCGGGCAGTTCGGGTACAACAACGACTTCCTGTCGCTGCTGCCGCTGCCGGGCGAGCACCACCGCCAGGTGCTCGTGGCCAACCACGAGTACACCGACGAGGTGCTGATGTTCCGGGGCTACGACCCCGAGAACCCGACCCGCGAGCAGGTCGAGATCGCCTGGGCGGCGCACGGCCTCGGTGTCGTCGTGGTCCAGGAGGAGCACCGCACCGGCAAGCTGACGGCCGTCACCCGCCACCGGCTCAACCGGCGTCTCACCGCCACCAGCGTCTTCGAGGTGACCGGGCCCGCGGCGGGAAGCGCGCTGCTCAAGACCTCCGTCGACCCCTCCGGCCGCAAGGTCCTCGGCACGCTCAACAACTGCTCCGGCGGCACCACTCCGTGGGGTACGACCCTCCACGGCGAGGAGAACTTCAACCAGTACTTCGCCAACGCGTCGAGTGCCACCGACAAGCGCTACGGCATCGGCACCGGCGCCAGCGAGCGCAAGTGGGAGCGGTTCGACAAGCGCTTCGACCTCAAGCAGGAGCCCAACGAGGCGCACCGCTTCGGCTGGGTCGTCGAGCTCGACCCGTACGACCCGGAGTCCACGCCCCGCAAGCGCACCGCGCTCGGCCGCTTCAAGCACGAGGCCGCGCAGCCCCGTATGACCGCCGACGGGCGGCCCGTCGTCTACATGGGCGACGACGAGCGCTTCGACTACTTCTACAAGTTCGTGTCGAGCAAGCGGATGAAGAAGGGCGGCTCGCGGGCCGCGCACGCGCACAACCTCACGCTGCTCGACGAGGGCACGCTGTACGTCGCCAAGCTGAGCGGCGACAGCCCGGCCGCCGAGATCGACGGCAGCGGGAAGCTGCCGGCGGACGGCGAGTTCGACGGGTCCGGCGTGTGGATCCCGCTGGCCACTGCCGGTCCGGACGGTGCCGTCTCGCACGTGCCCGGCATGACCGCCGAGGAGGTGTACGTCTTCACGCGCCTCGCCGGCGACAAGGTGGGCGCCACCAAGATGGACCGCCCGGAGGACATCGAGCCCTCCCCGCGTACCGGCCGCGTCTACGTCGCGCTGACCAACAACTCCAACCGGGGCAAGGGCACCAACCCGGGCGCCGACGAGGCCAACCCGCGCAACCTCAACAAGCACGGGCAGATCCTGGAGCTCGCCGAGCACGGGGACGACCCGGCCTCGGACGGCTTCGCCTGGCGTCTGTTCCTCGTCGCGGGCGACCCGAACGACCCGGCCACCTACTTCGCGGGCTTCCCGAAGGAGAAGGTGTCGCCGATCTCCTGCCCCGACAACGTCGCCTTCGACCCGCACGGCAACCTGTGGATCTCCACCGACGGCAACCAGCTCGGCTCCCACGACGGCCTGTTCGGCGTCGCCACGCACGGCGAGCGGCGCGGTGAGCTCAAGCAGTTCCTGACCGTCCCGACCGGCGCCGAGACCTGCGGCCCGATCGTCCAGGACCGCCGGGTCCTGGTCGCCGTCCAGCACCCGGGCGAGATCGACGGCGCCTCCGTCGAGAAGCCGGCGTCCAGCTGGCCCGACGGGCCCGGCCGGATCGTCCGGCCCGCCGTCGTCTCCGTCTGGCGCGCCGACGGCCGCGACATCGGCGTCTGACACCGAAGGGGGCGGGGCCTGGGGGTCAGCTCACTCCCAGGCCCTCCCTGAAGCGTACGAACTGCTCCTCCGGGTCCCCGGTGTACACCCACGGCACCCACGCCGCCCGGGTCCCGAGGAGCCCCATCAGGTCCCGCGCCACCTCCGCCTGGCCCGCGTAGCACGCCGCGTGGGCCAGGTAGTTGAGCTCGGCGACCTCCTCGGGGGCCACCGGGCGGCCCGGTTCGCGGCCGCCGATCCAGCGGGCGTACGTGCGGCGCAGCTCGGTCACCGCGAGCTCGTGTTTCCAGTGCTGGTCGAAGCCGCGCACCGGGCCCCGGCCGAGCGCCCCGTCGGCGATGTAGCGGTACTCCTCGACCCGCGCGATCTGCACCAGGACCGGCAGCGGTGAGCCGGGCGGGGCCACCCCCGCCGCGTCGCGCGCGAAGTCGTACATGGCGCCGTGCGTGCCGTGCCAGCGCGCCGACCAGTAGCGCAGCACCTGGGTGTGGCCCTCGGTGTTGTACGGGTCGCGGCGGCGCAGTTCGTCGAACCAGTGGCGCAGTTCGCGGCGCGGCACCCCGCCCTCGTACAGCCGGGCGACGGAGAGCAGCGAGACCCACGGCATGGGGTCGGCGGGTGCCGCCTCGGCCGCCGCGAGGCAGGCGTCGACGGCCGCGTCGGTCCTGCCCCGGTCGACGGTGCTGCCCCGGCCCGCGGCGATGGCCGTGTCGAAGACCCGGACCACCTCGGTGGCGGCCCGCAGCACGGCGGCGTCCGGGTCGCCCGGTTCGGCGGCCCGCCAGGCCTCGACGGTGGAGCTGCCCGCGGCGGCGTGCGACAGGAGCCGCAGCCGGTGGGCGCGGCGCGGCCAGTCGTCGCCGGTGGCCCGGAGCAGGTCCCGTACGCCCTGCCAGCGGCCGATGACCATGTCGTGGCGGGCCTCGGTGAGCGCCCGGTCGCCGAGGTCCGGGTCGAAGTCGGGTGTGAAGCGCGCCGCGCGCGACGAGCGGGACGGTCTGCGGAGCGCGGCCATCCGGGTTCCTCCCTCTCAGGCAGTGGCCGTCAGAAGTCCGTGGCGAGCGACTCGTCCGAGCGGCGGGCGCGCGGCGAGTCCGGTGAGTCGAAGGGCGCGGCGGCGGCGAGCGCGCGGACCGCGTCGAGGCGGGCGGGGCGGTAGTAGGAGCTGCCCTTGCGCCAGTACACGATCATCGGGACGACGCCGAGGGCGAGGCCGCCGAGGCCGATGACGAGGGCGGTGGTGGAGAGCTCGCCGAGCGACTCGACGAAGGCCCACAGCATGAAGGCGGAGCCGAGCAGCGGCCACAGCCCGCCGAGCACGAAGTCCCGTACGGAGCTGAGCAGCAGGGACTTGTAGGCGACGACGGCGGCGATGCCGGCGAGGCCGTAGTAGAAGGCGATCTGGAGCCCGATCGCGCTGACCGCGTCCTTGAGGACCTGCTGCACCGAGCCCGCGGCGGCGGCCGCCGCGAACAGCACGAGCGCGGCGGCGCCGACGGCGACGATGGCCACCCACGGGGTGTTCCAGCGCCGGTGTACGGTGCCGAGCGCGGCGGGCATGGTGCGGTCGCGGCCCATCGCGAACAGCGAGCGGGTGACCTGGATCAGGGTGGTCTCCAGGGTCGCGACGGTGGACAGCACCACCGCGAGGACGAGGAGTCTGCCGCCGGTGCCGGGCCAGATCTCCTCGCCGAGGACGGCGAGCACATTGGCTCCGGCGGCGTCGATCCGCTCGGCGCTCAGCAGCACGTTGACGGCGACCGTGAACGCCTCGAACAGCAGGAAGACCACACCGATGCCGACGAGCGCGGCGAGCCCGGCGGTGCGGCGGCTGTCGCGGGTCTCCTCGCTGAGGTTGCTGGTGACGTCCCAGCCCCAGTAGTAGAAGGCGGCGATGAGCGCGCCGGAGGCGAAGCCGGAGGTGCCGTCGAACTGGCCGAGGCCGAACCAGGACCAGTCGAAGGCGGTGGCGTGCCCGCGGTGCGCGAGGGCGCCCAGGACGAACGCGGCGAGGATCAGCAACTCCACGCCGGACAGGACGAGTTGGGCCCGTACGGTGAGTCGCGCGCCGCCGAGCACGACCAGCAGCATCATCAGGAACCAGCCGGCGCCGACGGCGCAGGACAGCGCCGTGTTCGAGGCGAGCGAGGGGGAGAGGAGCGAGAGCGTCAGCGAGCCCGCGGGCAGGGATCCGGCGACCATGAAGACGGTCGCGGCGAAGACCAGGGCCCAGCCGGAGAGGAAGCCGAGGAAGGGGTGGAGGGTGCGTCCCACCCAGGAGTACCCGGCGCCCGCGTTGACGTCGATCCGGCCGAGCCGGGCGTACGCGAGGACGATGCCGAGCATCGGTATGGCGCAGTAGAGCAGCGCCGCGGGCCCGGCGAGGCCGACCGCGCCGAACAGCACGGCGGTCGTCGCGGCGAGCGAGTACGCGGGCGCGCTGCCGGCCACGGCCATCACGATGGTGTCGAACGTGCCGAGGGCATTGGGCTGGAGGCCTCTGCCGGAGGTGGTGCGCATGGGGTGTCCTCGGGGAGGGGAAGGACGGGGGGACGCAGGCAAGTGACCCCGCCACCAGGTCGCTTGTGGCCGGGGAGGGGGCGCGGATCACGGTGAGTCGAGCGCATCGTAGTCGTACCCGTGGATTCGGGTAACGGCGGTGGGAGGGTTGCGTTCCGCGACCGCCGGTAAGGGCTTCCGTACGCCCCATTGGGGAGGTTTGGGACCCGGCCGCTCCCAAGAGGTCAAGTACGCGGGGCGCCAAGGGCGTTGCTAGGGGGAGGCGATGGCGCGGGCCGCCCGTACCTCCTGCCGCAGCGGCTCCAGGACGCCCTCCTCGTCGCCGCCGAGATCGGCGTGCACCTCCACCAGGACCTGACTGGACCGCAGCCCCTCGGCGAGCTCCCGCAACTGCCCCTCCACGGCGGCGACCTCGGCCGGTTCGGGCGCGGGCGCGCCGTGGTCCACACGGATGCGGGCGGCGGTGGTGGCGTCCACGATGCGTTCCACGGCGATGGTCAGGGGCCACCAGGCGGCGGCCAGGTCCCCGGCGGGCGGCGGCTCGGTCAGGGCCCGCTGGAACTCGGAGCGCACGGCCGACATGTCCCGGTACAGCGCGCGGCGGGCCCGGTGCCGGCGGGCCGGGTCGTCCCCGGCGGGCGCGCAGAAGGCGAGGGCGACGTATCCGGCGGTGTCCGCGACGGCGTCCGCGAGCCGGTCGGCGACCCGGGTGTGCCAGGACTCGGGCCACAGCAGATACCCGGCGACCAGGGCGATGGCGCAGCCGATCAGCGAGTCGTAGAGCCGGGGCAGCACGAGGTCGAAGCCCTGGTGGTTGAGGAGGTCGGAGAGGAGCAGGATGACCGGGGTGATGGCCGCGGTCTGGAAGGCGTACCCCTTCGCGGAGAACGCCGGGATCAGCGCGGCGAGCAGCATCATCACGGGCACGTCCCACCAGCCGCGCGGCACCGCCGCGAGCACCGGCGCGGCGATCAGCAGCCCGCCGGCGGTGCCGAGGGCGCGCAGCACGGCCCGCGAGAAGACCGAGCCGAAGTCGGGCTTCAGGACGAAGGTGACGGTGAGGGCGACCCAGTACGAGCGGGGCACGGGGATCAGCGAGACCAGCGCCTGGGAGAGGCCGATGCACAGGGCGAGCCGCAGCCCGTACCGCCAGGACGCCTCGGAGAGGAGCACGGCGCGGCCGGTGCGCCGCACCCGGACGCGGAGCGCGGCGGGGCGGCCGAGCCGGTCGGCGCCGGCGCCTTCCTCGGACGGCTTCCTCGCCGGCTCGTGGACGACGCTCGCCGCGTACCGCAGGGCCGCGTCGACGGCGCGCTCCGAGGGGCGGCGGGGCTCGGGCAGGGTGAGCTCGGGCGGCCCGGAGCGGCGCCGGTCGATGGTGTCGGCGAGCGCGCGCACGGCGGCCGGGATCTCCGGCGGCAGCGGGCGGCGGAAGCGCCCCGCGGCGAGATGGGCGGCGGGCGCGGCCTCCAGGAGCGGGACGACCGCGTTGAGCCGGGCGAGCAGCCGGACCAGGCCGGGCGCCCGGCCGTGCTGGCGGGCGCGGCGGGCGAGGACCAGGTCGTAGGACTGGTTGAGGGAGGCGGTGACGGCCTGTCGCTTCTCGTCGTACGCGTCGGAGCCCGCGGCCTCGAAGAGCGCGGCGACGGCCCGGTAGGTCCCGGCGACCGCCGTCCGTTCGGGCGCGCCGCCGCGCAGCGGCCAGCCGAGCAGGGTGAGGACGAGGACCACGACGCCGCCGAGGGTCAGCAGCAGCGGCGCCGTCCACCAGGGCTCGGGCATCGGCAGGCCCGCGCCGACGACGGCGTTGAGGAGCAGCAGCAGTCCGGAGACGGAGGCGACGGCGCCGATCGAGGAGATCATCCCGGAGACGAGCGCGATGAGGGTGAGGACGGCGACGGCGAGCCAGCCCTGCCCGAAGACGAGCGTGCCGAGGGTGACGCCGAGGGCGCCGAAGAGCTGCGGGACGGCGATGTTGAAGATCCGCATCCGGTACGCGTCGGCGGTGTCGCCGATGACCCCGGACAGGGCGCCCATCGACACCAGCGCCCCGTACGCGGGCCGGTCCACGGCGAAGCCGACGGCCAGCGGGGCGGAGAGCGCGACGGCGGCGCGCAGCACGGCGGCCCACGGCACGGGGGTGGGCTGGGGACGGAGTCCCGCGGTGAGCCAGGAGGGTGGGCTGAGCCGGGTGGGTGGGGTGAGCCGGGTGAGCCGTGCGGGTTTCGCCATGGTCCCAAACTTAGGACTGGTCCCAAACCGGGACGAAAACGGGCGACCGAAGCGGCGGCCCCCGGCTCAGTTGCGGTAGCCCTCGACCTCCGCCGCCGGGCGGACGGCCGCGGTGTCCGGGTCCTCGCCGTACTCGCTCTTCGCGCGGCGCTGCCGCAGCAGGTCCCAGCACTGGTCCAGCTGGACCTCCAGCTCGCCCAGCCGGCTGCGTTCCTCGTCCAGGAGGCCGCCGACGCGCTGCCGGAGGGCGCGCTCCTCCTCGACGAGGGAGCCGATGTTCTCAAGGATCGCGTCGTTGTCCATGCCTTCAGCGTGGCCGATCGGCGCCCGGCGCGCAGGTCGAGCGCCGGGCGCCGGGCTCAGTGGCGTACCGCCTGCTGGATCTCGGCCTTCGTGTCGCCGGTGAGGGTCCGGTTGCTGCGGGCCGTACCGGACTTGGACGTTCCGGCCGCGACGCCGTCGATGTTCAGGACGACGGAGTCGAGCAGATTGCCGCCGGGGTCACGGAAGTTGACCCAGACCGTGTAGTCGGCGGTCTTGTCCTTCGGGTTGGTCGCGGTGATCTCGGCGACCGTCCGGTCCCCGTCCTGCGACGTCGCTCCGGCGTTGACGTCGCCGGTCGCGTTCACCCCGTCCTTGACCTCGTTCATCTTCTCCTGGGCGGCGGAGGCGGCCGCCGCGGTGGCCGAGGAGACGATGTCGCCCGCCGCCTGCTTGGCCTGGTCGCAGCCGGTGACGGCCAGGGAGAGGCCGAGCAGCAGCGCGGCCGCGCCCGCCGTGGCGCGGACCCTGGTCACGGGCGCTCGCTGCCGTAGTCGTCGCCCGTGGCCAGCGCCCAGATCACGAAGATCGAGACGGCCATGGAGAACAGCGCCCACCAGGGCTGGTAGGGCAGGAAGAGGAACTGGGCGAGGACGTTCAGGGAGGCGAGCGCGATACCGGCGACCCGGCCCCACTCGGCGCCCTTGAGGATGCCGTAGCCCGCGATGGCGACGACGATGCCGAGGATGAGGTGGATCCAGCCCCAGGTCGTCAGGTTGAACTTGAAGACGTAGTCGCCGACGCGGGCGTAGACGTCGTCCTCGGCGATGCCGACGATGCCCTGGAAGATGTCCATGATGCCGGTGACCAGCATGAGGACACCCGCGAAGAGGGTGCCTCCGGAGGCCCAGGCGTCACTGTTCCCCGAGGTCTGCTTCTGCGGTGGTGCGGTGTTCTGGCTCATGCCCCCATCGTCGGAGCGCCCGCCCGCCCGCGAACCTTCAGTTGAGCCGTACGGGTGAGGGAGGGGCGGGCGCGCCGGTGGATCAGGCCCCGTGGCGGCGGAACAGGGCCAGGGCGACCCCCGCGGCACCGGCGGCGGCGAGCGCGCCGCCGCCCGCGAACAGCAGGGTGCGGTCGGGGGAGCCGCCCGCGGTCAGCTCGGCGCCCGCGGCGACCGAGCCCTTCGGGACGACGGAGGTCTGGCTGTACGTGGTGGGGGTGGTGGCGGTGGTGGTGGTGGTGGCCTTGGCGGACGTGGTGGTCCCGGTGGTCGGCTTCGGCTTCGGCTTCGACGTCGGCGTGGGCTTCGGCGCGGGCGTCGGCTTCTTCGGGGTGGTGCCGCAGTTCTTGGGCGCGGCGGGGAACTTCCGTCCCTCCCAGGGCAGCGACTGCCCGTGGACGCGCATCTGGAGCGTGGGCAGCTCGGGCGCCGGGTCGAGCAGGCCCTTGACGCGGGCGCCGCCGTAGAGGGCGGTGGTGTGGTTCCTGTCGAGGGTCGCGAGCACCTTGCCGTCGCCGCTGCGGGTGAGCCGCGCGACGGGGCCCTTGGGGCCGTTGGACAGCGCCAGGTCCACGTCCTTCCAGGGGGAGCCGGAGAAGCGGGTGACGGTGCAGCCCTCGCGGGTGTCGCTCCAGTCGCCGCCGAAGCCCGGGTTCTCCCAGGAGGACAGGGCGCCGCCGCTGGTGAGGGTGACCCACAGGCCGCCGAACTGGTCGCCCCGGCCCGCGCCGTCGGCCTTCAGCTCGCCGGTGACCTTGCCGCGCGGGTCGTGCAGGACGGCGCGGTAGGAGGCGGGGCCCAGCTTGAAGAGCTCGGCGTGGCCGCCGTCCGCGAGCGGCAGGGTGGCGCCGGACGGGGCCGGGGTCGCCCCGGGGGCGGCGGCGAAGGCGGAGGCGGACGCGGAGGCCGCGGGGGCGAGGACGGCGCCGGCGAGGGCGGCGACGACGACGGAGGTGCGGAGGGAGGTACGCATGACGACTCCTGGAGCGACAGGTGGTGGAAGAGGAGAGCCGCATGCCTGCCTGACTCGCTCGGTGTGACCGGTGGCGGAGGGGGCGTGGCTGCTGGAAGAAATCTATGGATCGTGTACGACTGTGCGATCCCCGGAGTGTCACAGGCGTGTGACACCCCCTCAGAACGCTGGCAGGCCCTATCCTGGACATGTAACATCCAGAATATGAGGATGAACGAAGGCGTCGAATGGGCACTGCACAGCTGCCTCAACCTCGCCTGGATCGGCGAGGACCGCGCGGTCACCGCGGCCCGGCTCGCGGCGTACCACGAGCTGCCCGCCGCGTACCTCAACAAGCAGCTCCAGGCGCTCGTCCGGGCCGGCATCCTCGGCTCGGTCTCGGGCCCCAAGGGCGGTTTCCGGCTGGCCAGGTCGCTGGACCGGATCACCCTCATGGACGTGGTCACGGCCATCGAGGGCCCGGACGAGGCCTTCCGCTGCACCGAGATCCGCGGCCAGGGCCCGGGCGCGGCGGGCCCGCCGTCCGCCGAGTGCGCCATCGCGGGCGCGATGGGCCGGGCCGAGCTGGCCTGGCGGCGGGAGCTGGCGGGCCGGACCCTGGAAGACGTCCGCGCCCAGGCGGAACGGCAGGCACCGGGCGCGCCGGACCGGATCCGGGCCTGGCTCGCCGGGACGGGCTGACGCTGCCGCCGAGCCCCTCACCCGTATCGCTCCACCTCGCTCCACATCAGGATTCCGGACATCGAATGTCCGCCTAACGGGAGGAAGTCATCTCATGAGCGCGACCCACGACCAGCGCACGATCACCAACCCCGCCACCCTGCACGACCCGACCCCCTTCGGCTACAGCCACGCGGCCTCCGCCCCGGGCGAACTCGTCTTCATCGGCGGCCAGTACGCCTCCGACGCGGGCGGCTCCCCCCTCCACACGGACGACTTCGCCGCCCAGGTCGACCTGGCCTTCGCCAACCTGCGGTACGCGCTGGAGGGCGTCGGCCTCGGCTTCGAGCACGTCGTCCGCCTCGGCACGTACATCGTCGATCACGACCTCGCCAGGCTGGAGGTCCTCGGCAAGGCACTCCAGGCCGCCTTCGGCGACCGGCTCCCCGCCCAGACCCTCAGCGGAGTGGCCTCGCTGGCCCTGCCCGGGATGCTCTTCGAGGTCGACGCGGTGGCGGTGCGCCCGGCCGGGGACTGATCCACTTGCGGGGCGCCGGGGGCGGGTGTGCCCTGGAGGGTGCAGGAACGGTTCCGGGGAAAGGAGCTCCTGCCATGGCCGCACACGCAGCGGTACCCGCCCGCAGGCGGGCGCCGAGCACGCACGGCTGGGCCGTGCCCGCCACGCTCGGCATCCTCTACGGTCTCTACGCCCCGGTCATCGTCCGCGACGGCGGCGCCCTGACCTGGGGCCAGCTCTGGCTCGGCCTGATCAGCGCCGTCGTCGTCGCGGTCGGCATCTACACCCTCCGCCGCTACGGCGGGCGGCTGCGACGCGAGCTGCGCGCCGTGGCCTGGGGCGCCTTCAGCGGCATCGCGATCGGCTTCCTCTACAGCCTCTCCGGCGGCAGCATCTACTCGTCGACGCTGCTCGGACTGATCGTGGCGGCGGTCAACGGCGGCGCCGCCTTCTACCTCTTCTACACCCACGAGGACGCGTCCGGCCGCCCCGCGCCCTACTGACCCCGCCCGGACCGGCGCCGGTGGTACGCCACCGCCACCGCGACGAGCAGGACGGGCCAGGCCACGAGCGGCAGATAGCAGCCGAGGAACAGGGCCTCCTGGGCGGCGGTGAACGACAGGCCGTCGCCCTGGCCGAGCCCCGAGGACACGGTGTACGCGGACCAGCCGTACGCCGCGACAAGACCGGCCGCCCCCGCGAGCGCGGCCCCGGTGGCCGCCCGCGCGGCCACCGGCCGGCCGCCGACCAGGGGCAGCCACCCGGGGAAGACCTCGCCCCAGCCCCGTACGAGCCCGAGCGTGAGCAGGGCGAGGCCCTCGGACAGGACGCTCAGGCCGACCATGTAGGCCAGCAGCCCCGGACCCGGATCGCTGTACGGCGAGGGCAGGGCCACCGGCAGCCCGAAGGCGAGCCCGAGCCGCCACCGGCCTCGTCCCCGGACCGGTCCCGCTACTCCTACTCCTACTCCTGCTCCTACCCCTACTCCTTCTCCTCGCCCGGGATCTCCCCGCGCACGACCACCACCGGGCAGGGCGCGTGCTGGGTGACGTGGGAGGAGACGGAGCCCAGGACCGCCGCCTTGAAGCCGCTGTAGCCGCGGTCGCCGACCACCAGGAGGGACGCGCCCTCGGCCTGGTCGATCAGGGCCTGGGCCGCGTTGCCGCTGACGACGGTGCGGGTGGCCGCGGCGGCGGTGTCGGGGGTGAGGGCCTGGTTGAGGGACTCGTCGAGGACCTGCTTCGCCAGGCGTTCCGGGTCGAACTCGGGCGGGACGCCCGGCATGAGGGTGGCCCAGGAGGCCGGGAACTCCCAGCTGGTCACCGTATGGAGGGAGTCCCCGGTCAGCGCGGCCTGCGCCGCCGCCCACTTCAGCGCCCTCAGGGACGGAGCCGAGCCGTCCACGCCCACCACGATCCTGCCGCCGGCCATGACCGACCTCCGTTTCGCTGTCGGGAGGCCCCGTGCGGAGACCTCCCGACCAACGTAACAAATGGATCAATCCAGCCGCAGGTCGGCCAATTGACGCTCGAACGGGATGATCTCGTCCTCATCGGCCGCGCGGGCGGGCCGCGCCGCGACCAGGCCGGCGAACTCCTGCCCGGCCCGGTTGATCCGGGAGGGCAGCCCTTCGGTGTACTCGTCGCCGCCCGAGCCCCAGTCCTCCGACGCCGCGTAGACGGCGGTCGGGGCGACCAGGGCCCGCAGGTACGCGAAGAGCGGGCGCAGGGCGTGGTCCAGGACCAGCGAGTGGCGGGCGGTGCCGCCGGTGGCGCCGATCAGGACGGGGACGCCGGTCAGCGCGGCCGGGTCGATCAGGTCGAAGAAGGACTTGAACAGACCGCTGTACGAGGCCGTGAAGACCGGGGTCACGGCGATGACCCCGTCGGCGCCGGTCACCGCGTCGATCGCCGCGCCCAGCTTCTCGGAGGGGAAGCCGGTGACGAGGTTCTTCGCTATGTCGAGGGCCAGGTCGCGCAGCTCGACGACCTCGACGTCGACCGCGTACTCCTGCTCGGCCAGCCGGTAGCGGGTCGCCTGGACGAGCCGGTCGGCGAGCAGCCGGGTGGAGGAGGGGGAGCTGAGGCCGGCCGAGACGGCGACCAGCTTGAGGGTCCGCATGGCTTACGACTCCTTCGGGGTGCGGTGCGCGGTGACGGCGGGGTGGAGCGGGGCGGTGGCGGGGACGTCGGCGGGCCGCAGGTTCGCGAACTCCTTGCGGAGCACCGGGACGACCTCCTCGCCGAGGATGTCGAGCTGCTCCAGGACGGTCTTCAGGGGCAGACCGGCGTGGTCGACCAGGAAGAGCTGACGCTGGTAGTCGCCGACGTAGTCGCGGAAGGAGAGGGTCCGCTCGATGACCTCCTGCGGCGAGCCGACGGTCAGCGGGGTCTCGCGGCTGAACTCCTCCAGGGAGGGGCCGTGGCCGTAGACCGGCGCGTTGTCGAAGTACGGGCGGAACTCCCGTACGGCGTCCTGCGAGTTCTTCCGGATGAAGACCTGGCCGCCGAGGCCGACGATGGCCTGCTCGGGGGTGCCGTGGCCGTAGTGGGCGTACCGCTGCCGGTAGAGCCGGACCATCTTCTCGGTGTGCTGCTTGGGCCAGAAGATGTGGTTGGCGAAGAAGCCGTCACCGTAGTAGGCGGCCTGCTCGGCGATCTCCGGGGAGCGGATGGAGCCGTGCCAGACGAACGGCGGGACGCCGTCCAGCGGGCGCGGGGTGGCCGTGAAGCCCTGGAGCGCGCTGCGGAACTTGCCTTCCCAGTCGACCACGTCCTCCCTCCACAGCCTGTGGAGGAGCGCGTAGTTCTCGATGGCGAGCGGGATGCCCTGGCGGATGTCCTGACCGAACCACGGGTAGACCGGCCCGGTGTTGCCGCGGCCCATCATCAGGTCGACGCGGCCGTCGGCGAGGTGCTGGAGGGTCGCGTAGTCCTCGGCGATCTTCACCGGGTCGTTGGTGGTGATGAGGGTGGTGGAGGTGGAGAGGATCAGGTTCTCCGTGCGGGCCGCGATGTGTCCGAGCAGCGTCGTCGGGGAGGACGGGACGAACGGCGGGTTGTGGTGCTCGCCGGTCGCGAAGACGTCCAGACCGACCTCCTCGGCCTTGAGCGCGATGGCGACGGTGTTCTTGATCCGCTCGTACTCGGTGGGGGTACGCCCGGTGGTGGGGTCGGCCGTCACGTCGCCGACGGTGAAGATCCCGAACTGCATCGTGCTCACCTCTCGCGTTTCCCGGCGCCTGTCGCGCCGGGTGGTGGAACCTGTGATGGTTGAATCGTGATGGTTGAATCTTAAATCACCACCTGGAACGGCGTACAGTGCCCCGCTATTCCCGGGCCGTACCCTGGGGGACATGACCGATCCCGGCATGGACACCGAGCGCTGGAAGGAGCGGGGCGTGATGCTCCGCGTCTTCGTGTACGTCTTCGCGACGCACGCCTTCGCGGGCTTCGTCTGGCTGCTCTTCTACGTGGGGCAGAACGCGCGGAAGTGACCGGGCGGGGCGCCGGGAAGCGACCGCGCGGCGGCCCCCCGCCCCTGCTCACGTAGAGTCCCCGGCGTGAACGCTGCGATATCGGTCGTCGGAATCGGCGCGGACGGCTGGGACGGGCTCCCCGAGGCCTCCCGCCGCGCCCTGCGCGCCGCCGAGGTGCTCATCGGCGGCCCCCGTCAGCTCGGCCTGCTGCCCGCCGCCGACTGCCCCGGCGCCCACGTCACCTGGCCCACCCCGCTGCTCCCCGCCGTGCCCGGCCTGCTCGCCGCGCACGAGGGGCGCCGGATCGCGGTCCTGGCCAGCGGCGACCCGATGTTCTACGGGATCGGCCGCACCCTCGCCGGCCTCCTCGGCCCGGACCGCCTCGACGTCCTGCCGCACCCGTCCTCCGTCTCGTACGCCTGCGCCCGGCTCGGCTGGCCCCTGGAGGCCACCGAGACCGTCTCCCTCGTCGCCCGGCCCCTCGACGCCCTCACCTCCCGGCTGCACGACGGGCGCCGCCTGCTGCTGCTCGGCGAGGGCGCCGACTCCCCGGCGCGGGTCGCGGCGCTGCTGCGCGAGCGGGGCTGGGGCGGCACCCGGATGCGGGTCCTGGAACAGCTCGGCTCCGCGCGCGAGCGGCTCCTCGACGGCACGGCTGCGGAGTGGCCCCACGAGCGCACCGACCCGCTCCACGTCATCGCCCTCGACTGCGTACGCGCGCCCGGGACGCTCCGGCTCGGCGTCACGCCCGGCCTGCCCGACGAGGCGTACGAGCACGACGGGCAGCTCACCAAGCGGTACGTCCGCGCCGCCACGCTCGCCGCGCTGGCGCCCGCCCCCGGCGAACTGCTCTGGGACATCGGCGGCGGCTCCGGCTCGATCGGCATCGAGTGGACGCGCGCCCACCGCGACTGCCGGGCGATTGCCGTGGAGAAGTCCCCGGAGCGCGCGGCACGCATCACGCGCAACGCGGCGGCCCTGGGCGTCCCCGGCCTGCGGGTGATGACGGCGGCGGCCCCAACCGGCCTCACCGACCTCCCCACCCCCCACGCGATCTTCATCGGCGGCGGTCTCACGGCCCCCGGCCTGCTCGACGCCTGCTGGGACGCGCTCCGCCCCGGCGGCCGGCTCGTCGCCAACACGGTGACGATGGAGTCCGAGGCGCTGCTCGCCGAGCGCTACCGCCGCCACGGCGGCGAACTGATCCGGCTCGCCGTCGCCGCCGCCGTGCCGGTGGGCGGCTTCACCGGCTGGCGCCAGGCGATGCCGGTCACGCAATGGTCCGTAACGAAGGGTTGAACACCGACATGACCGTCTACTTCATCGGCGCGGGCCCCGGCGCGGCCGACCTGATCACCGTGCGCGGCGCGCGGACCCTGGCGAAGTGCGGGGTCTGCCTCTACGCGGGCTCGCTCGTCCCCACGGAACTCCTCGCCGAGTGCCCGCCGGACGCGAAGCTGGTCGACACGGCCCGGATGGACCTGGACCAGATCGTCGCGGAGATCGCCGCCGCCCACGAGGCCGGCCAGGACGTGGCCCGCCTCCACTCCGGCG
Organism: Streptomyces sp. NPDC094032; assembly: GCF_040303965.1. Classification (NCBI taxonomy): domain Bacteria; kingdom Bacillati; phylum Actinomycetota; class Actinomycetes; order Kitasatosporales; family Streptomycetaceae; genus Streptomyces; species Streptomyces sp. NPDC094032. Next base: position 53,442 of record NZ_JBEOUE010000025.1, read on the forward strand.
ACCCGTCGGTCTTCAGCGCCATGGCCGAGCAGATGCGCCGCCTGGACGCGGCGGGCATCCCGTACGAGGTGGTCCCCGGCGTCCCGGCCTTCGCGGCGGCAGCGGCGGCCCTGAAGCGCGAACTGACGGTCCCGACCGTCGGCCAGACGGTCATCCTCACCCGCATCGCCCAGCAGGCCACCCCCATGCCGGAGGGCGAGGACCTGGCGACCCTCGGCCGCAGCGGCGCGCTCCTGGTCCTCCACCTGGCCGCCCGCTACGCCGACCGCGTCGTCGCCGAACTCGTCCCCCACTACGGCGAGGACTGCCCCGCCGCCGTCGTCGCGATGGCCAGCCGCCCGGACGAGATCGTCCTGCGCGGCACGCTCGCGGACATAGCGGACCAGCTCAAGACCTCGGGCATCACCAAGACCGCCGTGATCCTGGTGGGCCGCACCCTGGCCGCCTCGGAGTTCCGAGACAGCCACCTGTACGACCCGTCCCGGGACCGCCACACCTGCTGAAGGGGCGGCGTCCCGGGACCGCCACGCTGTGGAACGGGCGGCGTCCCGGGACCGCCACGCCTGCTGAAGGGCGGCGGCCCGGGCACCGCGCCTCAGGTGTTGGGCCGCTTCCCGTGGTTGGCGCCCTTCTTCTTCCGCGCCCGACGCTTGTTGCCTCGCTTCGACATGGCGTGCCTCCCGGTTTCGTGGGGATTCTGCGGGGGTTTGCCCTGGCAAGCCTAGGTTCGGGGGGAGGGGGGCGCATGTCAGACGCGTCTGCTCCCATGGGGACATGACCGTTCACGACGTGGCCCGGGCGCTGCCGGGCATCGAGGAACTGCGCGACCACTCCCGGGCGCTCGCGATGCTGGACGCGGTGCTGAGCCCGGAGTGGGAGGGGCGGTACTACTCGTTCGACGCGGCCGAGGACCGGGCGAGCATGCGGAACGGCTGCGGCGACGAGTACGTCATCGCCTTCTCCCCGGCGGGCGCCTACGTCGAGGGCTTCGACCACGAGTCGCCGATGAGCCCCTGGGCCCGCATGGCGGACCCGGAGGTGTGGCCCGGCGTCCTCGACGACCTGCCGGATGCCTTCCGCCCGTACGTGTCCCAGCCCGACGACGAGCCCCCGTCCGTCACCGCCTGCCTGTGGCGGACCCCGGCCGACCCCGCCTGGCGCACCGGCACCATCGACTTCCCCACCCGCGAGGGCGACGCGGCCCCCGACGGCGCGGAGTACGTCTTCGAGCTCCTCGTCGACCGCTCGGCGGAGGCGTACGCGGAGTGGGCCACGGACTACTACGAGACGGAGCCCGAGGTCGACGTGGAGGCGGTCCGCCACGTCCTGGCCCTGCGCCCGCTGACCGAGGCGGTCGTCAGATCCCTCAACCCGGAGCTGGACCCGACGGACCTGGCGGAGGGCATCGCGGAGATCGGCTACCCGACGGACGACCCGTTCCCGCCCGTCACGGAGGCCGAGCGGGCGGCGGCACGCGCCGAGCTCGCGGAGATCGACGCGGAGCACGAGCGCCGCCGGACCCTCAGACGGGAGTGACACCCCACTCCGGCCCCAGCACCCCCATCACCACCGCCGCGTCCACCGGCTCGCCCTCCCGCTCGGTGCGGAAGCCGGCCTTCTCGTAGGCGCGGGGCCCGTACGGCCGCGAAGCACCGGACTTGGCTTTCGAGCCGACCGGACCTGATGCGTTGGCATGAGGCCGACGGGGGACGGTCCGGGCTGCGACGTGGCCTGTGGTGACAAGTGCGGCCTGGCGGGCTATGCCTGGCTGTCGGGCTGCTCTCCGTCGCCGCCGTCGATTGATAGGTGAAGGCGGCCCACGCTCGCTCCGGCCGTCTGCGGGTCTCCGTGGGGCAGGGAGCGCGAACGACAGGAGGCGTGGCCGGGGGCGGTGGGTGGCTGGGGGAGGCATACGTGACGGACGGCCGTCCGGCTTTCCCGCCGTCGTGGCGTGCTTTCGTGGGCTGGGGTCACGACGGGGCTCCAAGGGGGCTCACCGGTGTCGCGGCGCCGAGTCGGTCAGTGGCCCGGCCCCGCCACCCCCGACCGCCCCACCACGACCCCCGCCCGGTCGATGCACACCACGTCCACCGCCACCGGCGCGCCCCGCAGGACCGCCAAGGCCTCGTCTCGGGCTCGGGTGGCGACCAGGTCGCCCAGGGGGACTCCGGCGGATTCGCAGAGGCGGAGGGCGGCGAGGCCTGTGTTGGCGGTGGTGATTTCGGTGGTCAGGGGGGTGGAGGCGCCGGCTGTGCGGGCCAGGGTGGCCAGGAAGGGTTTGTCTACCTGGGAGCGGGCCGAGTGGAGGTCCAGGTGGCCGGCGGCCAGTTTGGAGAGTTTTGCGAAGCCGCCGCAGATCGTGAGGCGGTCCACCGGGTGGCGGCGGATGTACTTCAGGACCGCGCCCGCGAAGTCGCCCATGTCGAGGAGGGCGAGTTCTGGTAGGTCGTAGAGGGTGGTGACGGTTTTTTCCGAGGTGGAGCCTGTGCAGCCTGCGACATGGGTCAGGCCGGCCGCGCGGGCGACGTCGACGCCTCGGCGGATCGAGTCGATCCAGGCCGAGCACGAGTACGGGACGACGACGCCCGTCGTGCCGAGGATCGACAGGCCGCCGAGGATGCCGATCCTCGGGTTCCAGGTGGAGCGGGCGATCTCCGCGCCGTCGTCCACGGAGATCGTGATCTCGACGTCGCCGCTCCCGCCGTGCGCCCCCGCGACCGCCGCCACGTGGTCGCGCATCATCTGGCGCGGGACCGGGTTGATCGCCGGTTCGCCTACCTCCAGCGGCAGGCCGGGGAGGGTGACCGTGCCGACGCCCGGACCGGCCCGGAAGACCACGCCCGAGCCCGGCGGCAGGAGCCGTACCGTCGAGCGGATCAGCGCGCCGTGCGTCACGTCCGGGTCGTCGCCCGCGTCCTTCACCACCCCGGCCGTCGCCGAGCCCGCGCCGGGGTCTCGCGACTCCACCGCCAGCGCGAAGGACGGGGTCTGGCCCTTCGGCAGCGTGATCGTCACCGGGTCCGGGAACTCCCCGGTGAGCAGCGCCGTGTACGCGGCGGTCGTCGCCGCCGTCGCGCAGGCACCGGTCGTCCAGCCGGGGCGCAGACCGGTGTGCTTGAGTTGGGCCTCGCGCCCGCCGCCGGAACTCGTCGCACTCACGCTCACGGATGGACTCCCATGCACGTACTCATTCTCGGGGGAACGACCGAGGGACGGGTCCTCGCCGGCCTGCTCGCCGGGGCGGTCCGGGTCACCAGTTCGCTCGCCGGGCGGGTCGCCGCGCCCCGGCTGCCCGCGGGCGAGGTGCGGATCGGCGGCTTCGGCGGGGCGGAGGGGCTGGCCGCGTGGGTGCGGCAGCACGGCGTGGACGCGGTCATCGACGCCACCCATCCCTTCGCCGAGCGGATCAGTTTCAACGCGGCCCGGGCGGCCGCCACCGCCCATGTTCCCCTGCTCGCGCTGCGGCGGCCCGGCTGGGTCCCGGTGGAGGGGGACGAGTGGTACGAGGTGGGGTCGCTGGGGGAGGCTGCCGGTCTCCTTGGTGGGGTTGGCGAGAGGGTTTTCCTCACCACCGGGCGGATGGGGCTTGCGGCCTTTGCCGAGCGATCCGAGTGGTTCCTCGTACGGTCCGTCGACGCGCCCGACGGGCCGATGCCCGCCCGTGTCGAAGTCCTTCTGGAACGGGGGCCGTTCACGCTTGAGGGGGAGCGGGAGCTGCTCGCTCGGCATCGGATCGACGTGCTCGTGACGAAGGACAGTGGGGGTGCCGCCACCGCGCCCAAGCTGGCCGCCGCCCGCGAGGCCGGTGTCCCGGTCGTCGTCGTGCGCCGGCCGCCCGTACCGGTGGGGGTGCCGACGGCAGCGACCCCCGAGGAGGCCGCCGCGTGGGTGCTCCGCGCGACAGACCCGGTGGCAGGTCTTTGAATGGAGAGATGAGTACCGTTCGATGGCTTGCCGCGGCGGGACTGACGGCGCTTCTCGGCGCCACGGCGCCCGGGCCCTCGCCGCCCCCGGCGCAGCCGCCGGCCCAGCTCGACGACGCCGATGTGCAGCGGGCCGTCGACCAGCTGGACGGGGTGGTCAAGGCGGCCATGAAACGGACCGGGGTGCCGGGGGTCTCCGTCGCCGTCGTCCATGACGGCAAGGTGATCAAGCTCCAGGGGTACGGCGTGCGGAAGGTCGGCGAGAACGCCGCCGTGGACGCCGACACCGTCTTCCAGCTCGCGTCCGTCTCGAAGCCGATCGCCTCCACGGTGGTCGCCGGTGCCGTCGGCGTCGACGGCTGGACGAGGCCCGTCGCCCCGAACGTGCCCGACTTCAAGCTCAAGGACCCGTGGGTCACCGCGCACATGACGGCCGCCGACCTGTTCTCGCACCGCAGCGGCCTCCCCGACCATGCCGGGGACCTCCTCGAAGACCTCGGCTACGACCAGCAGTACATCCTGTCCCACCTGCGGTACGAGCCTCTCACCCCGTTCCGGGCGAGCTACGCCTACACCAACTTCGGCCTGACGGGCGCGGCGGTGGCCGTGGCGGAGGAGAAGGGCGTGTCCTGGGACAAGCTGTCCGACGACGTGCTCTACAAGCCGGCCGGCATGAGCCACACCAGCTCCCGCTTCCAGGACTTCGTCAACGCCCCCGACCGCGCCTACGGGCACGCGAAGGCCGCCGACGGCACGTGGAAGGCGCAGTACGTACGCGACGCGGACGCCCAGTCGCCGGCGGGCGGCGTCAGCTCGTCCGCCCGTGACATGGCGACCTGGGTGAGGCTCCAGCTCGCCGACGGCAAGCTGGACGGGCGGCAGATCATCCCCGCCGACGCCCTCCAGCGCACCCACTGGCCCGAGGCGGTCTCCAACCCGCCGCACGCCCCGGCCGCCCGGACCGGCTTCTACGGCCTCGGCTGGAACGTGAGTTACGACGACGCGGGGCGGCTCAAGCTGTCGCACACCGGTGGCTTCGAACTCGGCGCGCACACCAACGTGACGATGCTGCCGGGCGAGCAGCTCGGCATCGTCGTCCTCACCAACGCGTCACCGGTCGGCGTCGCCGACGCCGTCGCGCTCGACTTCTTCGACATCGCGGAGCACGGACAGCCCTCCCGCGACTGGATCCCGCTCATCCAGCAGGTGTACCAGGCGCAGACGGACGCGCTCCGCTCGAAGACCGACTACACCCACCCGCCGTCCGGCGCCGCGCCCCCGAAGGCCGCCCACACCTACGCGGGCACGTACCGCAACTCCTACTACGGCCCCGCCCAGATCGTCGCCGCCCCCGACGGCACCCTCACCCTCCGCCTCGGCCCGAAGCCGCAGTCGTACCCGCTGACGCACTACGCGGGCGACACGTACAGCTTCGAGACCGCGGGCGAGAACGCCGTCGGCCGCACCGGGGTCACCTTCGCCCCGGACGGGAAGTCGTTCACCGTCGAGTACCTGAACGCGGAGGGGCTGGGGACGTTCAGCCGGTAGGCCCGGCGGCCCCGGTATCCGGGGCGGCCGGGGTCACCGGACGACGCCTCAGACCCGGTCCTGGTACACGTAGTCCCACACGTACGTCCCCGCGACGCTGCCGTCGGCGCGCAGTGCCTGGAGTGTGTAGAAGTACGTGTTCCGCGGCGTGGCCGTGGTGTCCACCCACCGCGTCACGATGCCCTGGGCGCGGGCGGGGATCGGGTCGGCGTGCAGGGGTTCGTACGCCCCGGTCTCCGGGTTCCAGCGGCTGATCCGGTAGCCGGTGACGGTCGGGCACATCGTGGTGTTCGAGCAGGCCCACTCGATGAACGTCCCGGTCGTGCCGTCGGTCGTCCTCCCGTGGTTCAGCCGGGCGGGGACCCAGTCCTGGGTGACTGTCACGGACGGCCGCAGGTCGAGCTCGGTGGCCGCCACCTTGGCCACGGCCGGGTCGGACGGATGCAGCGTGTTCCCCCAGCGGTCCTTGCCGGTGACCGCGAAGACGTAGTCGTCGCCGTCCGGCAGATCGCCGCAGAGGACCGCGAGGGGGTCGGCGGGGCCCTCCCAGCAGTGCGAGACGACCCACTTGAGCGTTCCGTCGGCCTGCTTCAGACCGGTCCAGGCCCAGTAGCCTGCCAGGTCGTCCTCGGCGGACGCGGTCCAGTTCAGCAGCACACCGTCGCCGCGCGGCGTGGCCGTCAGGCCGGTTACGGGGGCGGGCGCGACGAGGTCACCGGTGCGGACGGTGAGCGGAGCGGAGAGCGCCGACTCGTTGCCGGCCGGGTCGACCGTCGTGGCGGTGTACGTGTAGTACACGCCGGGGGTCATGTCCAGGTCGTGGCACTCGTTCATGCGGGACGACGAGTAGCGGCTGCCCTCGGCGCAGGTCACCCGCGTGAGCGCGGACGGGTCGAGCACGGTGCCCGGCGAGCGGTAGACGCGATAGCCACCGCCGTTGTCGAAGTCCTGGAAGAAGTTGGGGGGAGCCGTCCAGTGCAGCTCCGTCCTGCCGGGACGGACGACGGAGTTCAGGTCGAGCGGGGGCGCCGCCGGCGTCCGGTCGACGCCGTCACCGGCGAACGTGGCGGAGAACGCGGAGGCGTTGCCGAGGCGGTCGTAGGCCTGGAGGCGGTAGTACTGGGGGCTGTTCGTGGGCGCGCCGGTCCGGTACGACGTCGTGGTCGTCGTGCCGCGCCACTCGAACGGGCCGGCGGCCGTCGAGGCCGCGTACACGGCGTACTTCACCGCGTCGGGGTCCGCCGGCCAGCTCAGCGTGGCGATCCCGCTGTCCTGGGTCACCGTGACGCCGGTCGGGGCGGCGGGACCGGTCTGGTCCAGGCTGGTGAACGAGGCGTCCGCGCTGCCCGCCGACTCGTTGCCCGCCTTGTCCACGGCGCGGACCTCGTACACGTAGACCTGGCCTGTGAAGGGCGGCACGTCGGTGAAGTACGTGGTGGTGCGCGGGGCGGCGGTGCTGATCCTGGACCAGGGACTCGTGCCCGTCCGCCGGTACACGCGGTATCCGGCGAGGTCCATCTCCTTGTTGGCGGCCCATCGCAGGGTGGCTCGGCCGGAGTTCCGGTCGTACGTGGCGGCAACTCCGCCCGGAGCGAGCGGCCGGACCGTGTCCACCGAGGCCGAAGTGCGCGGCGCGTAGCCGAACTTCACGTTGGCCGCGCCCGTCCACGTCGCGTAGTCGACGCGGAGGGTGTGGCGGCCGGGTGGGACGGTGAGGTTGAGGGACTTCTTCTGGGTGGTGGTGACGTTGCGCCAGAGGTCGATCTTGCGGGTGCCGTCGAGGTAGACGCGGATGCCGTCCTGGGCCTCGGCGGAGAAGGTGAAGGGGCCGCCGGAGCCGAAGTCGCGGGTCAGGGACCAGCGGACGGAGAAGTTGTCCTTGGGGAGGGTGACGCCAGCCGGGTCGCCGTAGCCGTAGTTCTCGGCGATGGCGGTGTCGCAGGCGGTCAGCTTCGGGGTGCCGCTGAAGGTGGTGTTGGCGTAGTACTGCGCCTTCCACACCGGGGCGTTGCAGGTGACGGCCGCGGCGGCGGGGGTGGCGGTGACGAGGCCGCCGGCGACGGCGAGGGCGGCGACGACGGCGGCGGCCGTGGGCCGTGCCTTCGGCCGGTTACGAGTAAGCACAGGTGCGAGAGGCCCTTTCCGGACCGGGGGAGACGAGCGGTACGGGGGCGGGTGGTGCGGGTGGGGCCGGTGGTCCGCCGGTGCGGACTCTACCGGCCCCTCCCGTCAGGGGAAACGGGGAGTCATGGGCCCCCGGGCCCCCTAGCTGTAGCGTCGCGGCGTCCACGCGATCGTCCGGCCGTCGCCCCGCTCCGTCACGACGGTCTGGGAGGAGCCGACCAGGAGCAGAGTGCGCATGTCGACCTCGGACGGGTCCAGGGTCTTCAGGGTGAGGATGCGGACCGACTGCTCCGGGCCGCCGACATCGCGGGCGACGACCACCGGGGTGTCGGGCGAGCGGAGTTCCAGGAGGAGGTCGCGGGCGGCGGCGACCTGGTGGGTGCGGGAGCGGGAGCCCGGGTTGTAGATCGCGAGGACCAGGTCGGCCTCGGCGGCGGCCCGTACGCGCCGGGAGATGACCTCCCAGGGCTTGAGGCGGTCGGAGAGCGAGATGGTCGCGTAGTCGTGGCCGAGCGGCGCGCCCGCGGCGGCGGCGGCCGCGTTGGCGGCGGTCACGCCGGGCAGGACGCGGACCGGCACGTCGGCGTACCGCTCCTCCGACGCCACCTCCAGGACGGCCGTCGCCATGGCGAACACGCCCGGGTCGCCGCCCGAGACGACCGCCACGCGGTGGCCGCGCCGGGCCAGGTCGAGCGCGAACTCGGCCCGCTCCGACTCGACCTTGTTGTCCGAGCCGTGGCGGATCTGGCCGGCCCGGAGCACCGGGACCCGGTCCAGGTAGGTGGTGTAGCCGACGAGCACGTCCGCGTTGACGAGCGCGCCGCGCGACTCGGGCGTCAGCCAGGGCGCCCCGGCCGGGCCGGTGCCGACGACGACGACCTCGCCCTTCTCCCGTACCGGCGGCTTCGCGTCGATACGGGAGGGGAGGACGGCGACCGAGAAGTACGGGACCGAGTCCGGGTCTATCGCGTCGAGGCGGCCCGTGCGCTCGCCCGCCATGAACGCGCGCTCCACATACCGGGCGTCCTCCAGCCGGCCGGCCCGCTCCAGGGCCCGCTTCACCGTGGGGAAGGTGCGGCCCAGCTTCATCACGACCGCCGAGTCCGTGCCCGCGAGGCGGGCCGTCAGCTCGTCCTCCGGGAGGGTGCCGGGGACGATCGTCAGCACCTCCTCGGCCTCGCACAGCGGCTCCCCGAGGCGGGCCGCGGCGGCGCTGACGGAGGTGACGCCGGGGAGCACGGTGGTGTCGTAGCGGTGCGCGAGCCGCTTGTGCATGTGCTGGTACGAGCCGTAGAACAGCGGGTCGCCCTCGGCGAGGACGGCGACCGTGCGGCCCGCGTCGAGGTGGGCGGCGAGCCGGGCCGCGGCCTCCTCGTAGAAGTCGTCGAGCGCGCCCCGGTAGCCACCGGGGTGGTCGGTGGTCTCCACCGTGAGCGGGTACATCAGCCGCTCCTCGATGTGGTCCTCGCGGATGTGCTCGGCGGCGATGGAGCGGGCGATGGAGCGCCCGTGCCGGGCCGAGTGGTACGCGACGACGTCGGCGGCGGCGATGGCCTTGACCGCGGCCACCGTCATCAGATCCGGGTCGCCGGGGCCGAGGCCGACGCCGTACAGCTTTCCGGTCACTGGGGTCACTGAGGTCACTGCTGGATCTCCGCTTCGTGGGCGAGGGCGTTGAGCGCCGCCGCGGTCATGGCGCTGCCGCCCCGCCTGCCCCGTACGACCAGGTACTCGATGCCCAGGTCGTTGGCGGCCAGCGCGTCCTTGGACTCGGCGGCGCCGATGAAGCCGACCGGGATGCCGAGCACGGCGGCGGGCCGGCCCGCGCCCTTCGCGATCATCTCCAGGAGGTGGAAGAGCGCGGTCGGGGCGTTGCCGATGGCGACGACGGAGCCCTCCAGGCGGTCCCGCCACAGCTCCATCGCGGCGGCCGACCGGGTGGTGCCGAGCTCCGCGGCGAGCGCGGGGACCGAGGGGTCGGAGAGCGTGCAGACCACGTCGTTGTCGGCGGGCAGCCGCTTGCGGGTGACGCCGCTGGCGACCATCTGGGCGTCGCAGAGGATCGGCGCGCCCGCGCGCAGGGCGGCGCGGGCCGAGGCCACGACGCCGGGGGAGTGGGCGATGTCGCGCACGAGGTCGGTCATGCCGCAGGCGTGGATCATCCGCACCGCGACCGTGGCGACGTCGGCGGGCAGGCCCGCGAGATCCGCCTCGGCGCGGATCGTGGCAAAGGAACGGCGGTAGATCTCCGCGCCGTCCTTCTCGTACTCGAACATCCTGTTGCTCTCGCTCATCTCGTGGGTGTCGCCGGGCCGCGGGCCGCCGCGACTGCTTCGGACAGGGAGGTACGGGGGGTGGGGGCGCCGTCCACCAGATAGGCGCCGTCCTCGGTGGCGAGGACGTCCACCCAGGCACCGTGCGGGTGCCCGCAGCGGCGCGCGCATCCGGAGAAGTGCACGGGCAGCAGGCCGTGCGGGGCGTGGGCCGCGTCCCGCCGCACGTCGGCGAGGGCCTTGGCGCAGCCGGGCCGCCCGGTGCAGGCGCCGACGCCGGTGCCGGGGGCGTGGGGGTGCGTGATCAGGCCGTGGGCGGCGAGCTCGGCGAGGCGGGCGGGGGGCTGGGCCTGCTCTGCCCGCTCCGCCGGGTCCGCGTGCTCGGCCGGTGCCGCGAGCCCGTCGCGCGGGGCGACGACCACCGCGCCGCGCCACGGCGTGAGGCGCACCTCGCGGGCCGGGAGGAGGGCCCGCAGCTGGGCGGCGGTCAGCCGGCCGAGTGGGGCGAGGACGTAGAGGGCGTCCGGCCCGAGCGGCCCGGGAACGGGCGGTCGCCCTGCCGGAAGCGGCGGTACGGGGCCGGGGACGAGCTCCGCGTCGAGCCCGGCGCGCGCGAGGGCACCCGCCAGGTCCGGGACGCACCCCTCGGGCAGCTCCCGCACCCGCCAGGCGCCGGTCCCGGCGTCGGCGGCGGCCCGCAGGAAGGCGTCGGCGGCGGCGAGGGCGGCGCGCGGGGCGTCGCCGGCGGCGACCCGGAGGGCCTGGTCGCCGAGGAGGAGCAGGGCACGGTCGCCACCGGTCCCTGCGAGCAAGGTCACATCCCCGCCGAGCCCCGCGACGTCGCCCCGCCCGTCGTCCAGCACGAACAGGAACCGTCCCGAGAGCGCCGCCGTCCACGCCTCCGCGCACAGCAGGGCGTCCAGCTCCCGCGCCCACAACTGCACGTCCGCGCCGCCGAGTCCGTCCAGTCCCGCGGTGGGCGAGGCGACGATGTTGCGGACGCGTTCGTGGGTGGGCGAGGGCAGCAGCCCGGCCCGGTCGAGGAGGGCGGCGAGCTCGCCGCCGCAGCCCTCGCCGAGCCCGCGCAGCTCCGCGTTGCCCCGCGAGGTGACGCTGACGCCGCCGTCCCCGAGGGACTCGGCCGCGTCGGCCAGGGCGAGGACCTGAGACTCCGTCAAAAGGCCGCCGGGCAGCCGCAGTCGGGCAAGCCGCCCGTCGTCCGCCGCGTGCAGTCGCAGCGCACCCGGACAGGCGTCGCCGCGGTCCCGTATGAGAGGTTCGCCCGGTTCGGGCGAGGTGCGTGGGGTGGCCGACATGGCGGCGAGCATACCCACGGCGGGATCGGCTCCCACCTGCCGAGAACGAGCCACGACCGGGGCCGGAGGCGGCCGTGACCGGGGCGGGGGCGCCTGCGGCCGGGGCTCGCGGCGGCCACGACCGGGACCTGGCCCCGTCGTCGCACCGGGCCCCGCCCCCGTCGTCGCACCGGGCCCCGCCCCCGATGTGATCCCCCCAACCCCCCACTCTCCCCCCGCCCCGCCCGCTCACGATCTAGGATGCAAGCGGCATGGGGTCCCAGGACCCCGGGGAGGAAGCCCGGTGGGAATCCGGCGCGGTCCCGCCACTGTGAGCCGGTCCGGATTCGTCCGGGGCGGTGAGTCAGGAACTCCCGCCGTCCATACGACCACCCGGGGCGCGGACAACCCCGAGGAAGGGCCTGAGCTCGCCATGCTCCTGCTGCTGTCGCACTCCGACACCGACCTGCTCAGCGCCCGCGCGGCGAACGCCGCCGCCGACGAGGGCGCGGTGGAGTGGCGGTTCGCCAACCCGGCCCGGCTGCCGTCCGGCGACCTCCCCGCGCTGCTCGACGGCGTCGAGCTCGTCGTCGTACGCCTCCTCGGCGGCCTGCGCTCCTGGGAGGAGGGCCTGGACACGGTCCGGGCGGCGGGCAAGCCGGTGGTGGTGCTCAGCGGCGAACAGGCCCCCGACGCCCAGCTGATGGAGGCCTCCACGGTCCCGGTCGGCGTGGCCACCGAGGCCCACGCCTACCTGGCGCACGGCGGCCCGGCCAACCTCGGCCAGCTGGCCCGCTTCCTCTCCGACACCGTGCTGCTCACCGGCCACGGGTTCGAGCCGCCGGCCGCCGCGCCGACCTGGGGCCCGCTGGAGCGCACCGCCACCGACGGCGAGGGCCCGACCGTCGCCGTGCTCTACTACCGCGCCCACCACATGAGCGGCAACACCGCCTTCGTCGGCGCCCTGTGCGACGCGATCGAGGCGAAGGGCGCCCGCGCGAAGGCGCTGTACGTGGCCTCCCTGCGGGCCCCCGAGCCGGAGCTCCTCGACGAGCTGCGCGGCGCCGACGCGATCGTCACCACCGTCCTCGCGGCGGGCGGCACCAAGCCGGCCGAGGCGCAGGCGGGCGGCGACGAGGAGGCCTGGGACGCGGGCGCGCTCGCCGCCCTCGACGTGCCGATCCTCCAGGCCCTGTGCCTGACCGGCTCGCGCGCCGCCTGGGAGGAGAACGACGAGGGCCTCTCGCCGCTGGACGCCGCCAGCCAGGTCGCCGTCCCCGAGTTCGACGGGCGGCTCATCACCGTCCCGTTCTCCTTCAAGGAGATCGACGAGGACGGCCTGCCCGCGTACGTCGCGGACCCCGAGCGCGCCTCTCGAGTCGCCGGCATCGCCGTCCGGCACGCCCGCCTGCGTCACATCGCGAACGGCGAGAAGAAGCTGGCGCTCGTCCTCTCCGCGTACCCGACGAAGCACTCCCGGATCGGCAACGCGGTCGGTCTGGACACGCCCGCCTCCGCCGTCGCGCTGTTGAAGCGGCTGATCGCCGAGGGGTACGACTTCGGGCCCGTCGACGAGATCCCCGGCCTCGTCTCCGGGGACGGCGACGAGCTGATCTACGCCCTGATCGAGGCCGGCGGGCACGACCAGGACTGGCTCACCGAGGAGCAGCTGGCCCGCAACCCGGTCCGCATCCCGGCCGCCGACTACAAGCGCTGGTACGCCGAACTCCCGGCGGAGCTGCGCGAGCAGGTCGAGGAGCACTGGGGCCCGGCGCCCGGCGAGATGTTCCTGGACCGGTCCCGGAATCCCGAGGGCGACATCGTGCTCGCCGCGCTGCGCCGCGGGAACCTGCTCGTGCTCATCCAGCCGCCGCGCGGCTTCGGCGAGAACCCGATCGCGATCTACCACGACCCCGACCTGCCGCCCTCGCACCACTACCTGGCCGCCTACCGCTGGATCGCCGCCCGCGCCGAGGACGGCGGCTTCGGCGCCGACGCGATGGTGCACCTGGGCAAGCACGGCAACCTGGAGTGGCTGCCCGGCAAGAATGCCGGCCTGTCCGCCGCCTGCGGCCCCGACGCGGCCCTCGGCGACCTGCCGCTGGTCTACCCCTTCCTGGTCAACGACCCGGGCGAGGGCACCCAGGCCAAGCGCCGGGTGCACGCCACGCTCGTCGACCACCTGGTGCCGCCGATGGCCCGCGCCGACTCGTACGGCGACATCGCGCGCCTGGAGCAGCTGCTCGACGAGTACGCGCAGATCAGCTCCATGGACCCGGCGAAGCTGCCCGCGATCCGCGCGCAGATCTGGACGCTGATCCAGGCGGCGAAGCTGGACCACGACCTGGGCATGGCGGACCGCCCGGCGGACGACGGCTTCGACGACTTCCTGCTGCACGTCGACGGCTGGCTGTGCGAGGTCAAGGACGCCCAGATCAGGGACGGTCTGCATGTCCTGGGCGGCGCGCCGGTCGGCGAGGCCCGGGTCAACCTGGTCCTCTCCATCCTGCGCGCCCGCCAGATCTGGGGCGGCACGCAGGCGCTGCCCGGCCTGCGCGAGGCGCTCGGCCTGGACGAGTCGGCGGCGACCCGCACCACCGCCGACGAGGCGGAGGCGAAGGCCCGCGAGCTGGTCGAGGGCATGGAGGCCGCGGAGTGGTCCGTGGACGCGATCGGCTCCGTGGCCGCCGCATACGGCACCGAGGTGCACGCGGTGCTGCGCTTCGCCTGCGAGCAGGTCGTCCCGCGTCTGGCCGGCACCACCGACGAACTGACGCACGCCGTCCACGCGTTGAACGGCGGCTTCGTCCCGGCCGGCCCGTCCGGCTCGCCGCTGCGCGGTCTGGTCAACGTGCTGCCGACCGGCCGCAACTTCTACTCGGTCGACCCGAAGGCCGTGCCGTCCCGCCTCGCGTGGGAGACCGGCCAGGCGCTCGCCGACTCGCTGCTCACGCGCTACCGCGACGACCAGGGCGAGTGGCCGACCTCCGTCGGCCTCTCCCTGTGGGGGACGAGCGCGATGCGCACCGCGGGCGACGACGTCGCCGAGGCGCTCGCCCTGCTCGGCGTCCGCCCCTGCTGGGACGACGCCTCGCGCCGCGTGAACGGCCTCGAACCCATCCCGCTGGCTGAGCTGGGCCGCCCGCGCGTCGATGTGACGCTGCGCATCTCGGGCTTCTTCCGGGACGCGTTCCCGCACGTCATCGGGCTTCTCGACGACGCCGTACGGCTGGTCGCGGGTCTGGACGAGGCCGCCGAGGACAACTACGTACGGGCGCACGCCCAGGCGGACCTCGCGGAGCACGGCGACGAGCGGCGCGCCACCACCCGTATCTTCGGCTCCCGCCCCGGCACGTACGGCGCGGGTCTGCTCCAGCTGATCGACTCGCGCGACTGGCGCACCGACGCCGACCTGGCCGAGGTGTATACGGTGTGGGGCGGTTACGCGTACGGGCGCGGGCTCGAAGGGCGCCCGGCGCGCGCCGAGATGGAGACGGCGTACAAGCGGATCGCGGTCGCGGCGAAGAACACGGACACGCGTGAGCACGACATCGCGGACTCCGACGACTACTTCCAGTACCACGGCGGCATGGTGGCGACCGTCCGCGCGCTGAAGGGCACGGCCCCCGAGGCGTACATCGGCGACTCCACCCGCCCGGAGACCGTCCGCACCCGCACGCTGGTCGAGGAGACCTCCCGGGTGTTCCGCGCCCGCGTGGTCAACCCGCGCTGGATCGAGGCGATGCGGCGGCACGGCTACAAGGGCGCGTTCGAGCTGGCGGCGACGGTCGACTACCTCTTCGGTTACGACGCCACGACGGGCGTGGTCGCCGACTGGATGTACGACAAGCTGACCGAGGCGTACGTCCTGGACCCGGAGAACCAGGCCTTCCTGAAGGAGGCCAACCCCTGGGCGCTGCACGGCATCGCCGAGCGGCTCCTGGAGGCCGAGTCCCGCGGCATGTGGGAGAAGCCGGACCCGGAGACGCTGGCGGCGCTGCGGCAGGTCTTCCTGGAGACCGAGGGCGACCTCGAAGAGGGCGCCGAGGGCTGAGTTACGATCCCGGTCCGCACGTGTGTGCGGATCGGGAGTCTGGCCTGGGGTGGGGTGGTGGGCATGCGTGCCCGCGGAACGGTGATGACGACGGCGGCTGTGCTGGGGCTTGTCCTGGCCTTGGGCGCCTGCTCGGGCGGTGGCGACGACGACGGCCGGGGCAAGAAGCCGAAGCCGACCGCCCCGACGTCGGCGAAGCCCACGACGTCGGCGCCCCCGGCGCCCTCGTCCACCCCGTCCGAGGACGTGTTCGAGAACCCGGACGAGACCGCTGACGGGACCCCTGACGAGACCCCGAGCGCGACCCGGACGCCCGTCCGGATCGCCCCGGGCATCGGCGGGGGCTCGGTGAAGCCGTACCGGCCGGGTACGGGCGGCGGCGTCAAGAAGGCGACGCGCTGACCGACCGCTCCCCCAGCACCCGCACCGCGTCCACGATCAGGTCCCAGAAGCGGTCCGCGTCCGCCTCGATGCCGACCTCGGCGTTGGCCGGCAGGCCGGTCACGCCGTCCAGGTCGATCACGGTCGCCCCGCGCGTGTACGTGCCGGTCAGCTCGACCGCCACCGGCGCCCGCACCAGGCTGACCAGCGAGGGGTCGATCAGGTGCGCCACGGTCAGCGGGTCGTGCAGGGGCGGCGCGTCGAAGCCGTACACCTCGCGGTAGGTCGCGGCGAAGTACGTCAGGAGCTCGACGCACAGGCGCCCGAGCGGGGTGCCGAGCCCGGCCAGCCGCGCGAGCACGTCGGGGGTGGCCCGGACCTGGTGGGTGACGTTCAGGCCGAACATGGTCAGCGGGATCCCGCTGCGGAAGACCAGGTCCGCCGCCTCCGGGTCGCAGAGGATGTTGAACTCGGCCGCGGGCGTGGTGTTGCCCCGCCCCGTGGACCCGCCCATCAGGACGATCCGCTCGATCCTGGCGGCCAGTTCGGGGTGGGCGAGCAGCAGCGCGGCGACGTTGGTCAGCGGGCCCGTGGGGACGAGCGTGACGGGTGCCGGGTGGGCGAGCAGGACGTCCCGGGTCAGCGCGAGGGCGTCGCGCGGGTCCTGCGGCACGGGCGGCTCGCCCTCGCCGAAGCCGGGCCCGTCGAGCCCCGAGCCGCCGTGGATGTTCTCGGCGACGCGCGGCGCCCCGTACGGCCCGGCGTGCAGCGGGCGGTCCCGGCCGGCCGCGATCGGGACGCCGTGGATCCCGGCCACGGAGCACACCCGGCGCGCGTTGAGCGTGGTCTTCTCCACCGTCTGATTGCCCGCCACGGTGGTGATGGCGAGCAGGTCGACGGCCGGATGGGCCGCGGCGAGCAGGATGTTGAAGGCGTCGTCGTGTCCGGGATCGCAGTCGAGGATCACGGGTACCGGCATGCGCCCACCGTCCCACACCCCGTCCCGTACGTCACGATGCCGGACGCCCGTCCCGCTCCGGGGCCCTACTTGTTCTTGGCGTCCTTGCCCGCCGCGACCGCCGCCGCCGCGTCCACGTTCCCGAGCCCCAGCTTCGGCAGCTTCTGCGGGTTGCTGGCGGTCTGCTGGATCGTCTTCATGATCGCGGCCGGGTCCAGGCCCTGCTGGTGCAGGAGCGCGGCCACGGCGGAGACGTACGGCGAGGCCATCGAGGTCCCGGAGAGCTCCCCGTACCCCGAGGTGTTCTTCAGGGTCTCCTTCGTCGTGTACGTCGGCAGCGTGGACAGGATGTCGACGCCGGGCGCGGACACGGCGTTCTGCGCGCCGAAGTTGGTGAAGGAGGCGGGGGCTCCGTTCTCGCCGGCGGCGTTGACCACGAGCACCGGGGTGTCGAGCTCGTACGGCTGGAGGATCGTGGAGTCGTTGCCGGCGGCGGCGACCACCACCGCGCCCTTGGAGTTGGCGACGGCGATGGCCTGGTTGAGGACGCCGCCCTTGAGCAGCCGGGCCATCAGGCCGGACTCGCCGAGGGAGAGGTTGATGACGTCGGCGCCGTGCTGGGCGGCCCAGACGATGCCCTTGGTGATGTTCTCGTTGGTGCCGCTGCCGTCCGCGCCCAGGACCCGCACCGGCATGATCTTCGCGCCGGGCGCGCCGCCCGCGACGCCGACGCCGTTGTCGGTGTGGGCGGCGGCGATCCCGGCGACGTGGGTGCCGTGGCCGTTGAGGTCCTTGGGCTGGTCGTCGTTGTCGACGAAGTCGTAGCCGTCGACGAGGCGGCCCTTCAGGTCCGGGTGGTCGAGGTCGACGCCCGTGTCGACGACGGCGATCACGGTGTCGTCGCCCCGCTCGGTGTCCCAGGCGGCGGGCATCTTCAGCGCGTCGAGGGCCCACTGGTCGCCGCGCAGGGGGTCCGGCTCGGCGTCGTCGCTGCCGCACCCGGTGGTCACGGCGGCGGTGAGGGCGGTCAGGGCCGTGAGGGCGGCGAGAGTGGCGGTGGCGGGCCGACGACGCATGCGGTTCTCCCCATTCGTACACATTTGGGCCAGTCAGCGGCCAGTCAACAGGGCGAGGGGGAGTTCCGCATCCCGAACGGGGGATTGTTCTAGTAGAGTGCGAACAAGTAGAACGAACAATGCCACTGAGAGCCACTGAGACACCCACCATGGGAACCAGGGGAGGATCCTGTGAACCGTGCCGCCCCCCGGCTGCGGCTGCTCGCCGCACTGCCGTTCGTGCTCGCACTCGCCATCGACCTGCTGCTGTTCGCGCTCTGGCGCGACCGGCTGCCCGACCGGCTCGCCACCCACTTCGGCGCCGACGGGCGCCCCGACGGCTTCACCGCCACCGGCGGCTACCTCGTCATCGCCCCGGTCCTGCTGCTCGGCCTCGGCACCGGCTGGACCCTGCTCGTCCGGCGCGGGGCGCTGTGGGGCGCCTGGGCGACCGCCGGGTTCACCGGCGCGCTGCTCGCGCTGCTGCTGCGCGGCAACCTCGACGTGACCGACCCGGCCGAGGCCCGCATGCCGCTCGCCGTGCTGACCGTGGCCCTGGCGGTCGCCGCCCTCGTCGCCCTCGCCGGGTGGGGGCTCACCCGGTTCACGCCGGAGGAGCCCGTGCGGGAGGTGCCCGTGCCCGACGGCGCGCCCCGGCTCGACCTCGGCGCCGGTGAGCTCGCGGGCTGGGCGCGCGGTGCGGGGTCCGTCCCGCTGACCGCACTCGGCGCCGCCTTCCTGCTCGCCGTGCTCGTCGTCCCCTTCTTCGCCCCGTGGCCGTACGCGCTGATCCCGCTCGCCGTCGGCGTGCCCGGCACCGTGCTGAGCCGGGTCCGGGTGAGCGCCGACCGGCGCGGTCTGACCGTCCGGCCCGCCCTGGTGTCCCGGCCCCGGCTGCGGGTCCCGCTCGACGACATCACCGGCGCGACCACCCGCGACATCGACCCGCTCGCCGACTTCGGCGGCTGGGGCTACCGGGTCCGCGCCGGGGCGAGCGGCGTGATCCTGCGCTCGGGGCCCGGCCTCGTCCTGCGGCGCCGCGACGGGCGGGAGCTCGTGGTCACCGTGGACGACGCGGAGACGGCCGCGGGCCTGCTCAACGCGCTCGTCGAACGCCAGGGGAATGCTCCCGGCACCACCACCCCCGGAAGGGACTGATCGTGCTCTTCCGGGTCGACCCCGCCTCCGCCGTGCCCCTCGGCGACCAGATCGCCGCCTGCGTCCGCGCCGCCCTCGCCGACGGCACCGCCGCCCCCGGCGAGCGCCTGCCCGCCGCCCGGGAGCTCGCCGACTCCCTCGGGGTCAACGTCCACACCGTGCTGCGCGGCTACCAACGCCTGCGCGAGGAGGGCCTGATCGAGCTCCGCCGGGGCCGCGGCGCCGTCATCGTGCCGGGCGCCGCCGCCCCCGGGCGCGCCCAACTGGTCGACAGGCTGAGGGAGCTGGCGGCGGAGGCGCGGCAACTGGGGCTGACGGACGAGGAGTTCGTGGAGCTGGCGCGGGCGTCGCTGGGGTGAGGCGCGCGCGTCGCTGGGCTGAGGCGTACGCGTCCCCGGCGGCTCACCCCACCCCCACCCCCACCCCTCACCCCACCCCCACCCCCACCCGCACGTTCCACCGCCCCGACCGTCCCGACAGCTCCACCGCGTGCAGGGGGCGTACGTCGAGGCGCCAGAAGGTGGTGTCGGGGGCGCCGAGGGCGTGGGTGAGGGCCGCGCGGATCACGTCCGGTTCGGTGAAGGCGTGGACCGGGCCGTCGGCCGGGTCCAGGGCGTCCAGCCAGCCGGCGACCCGCGCGCGCAGCTCCCGCAGGGACTCGCCGCCGTGCGGGGCCGCCGCCGGGTCGGTGAGCCAGGCCGCCACCGACTCCGGTTCCGTAGCGGTCAGTTCGTCGAGCCGGCGACCCCGCCAGCGGCCCATCGCGCAGCCCGCGAGGGCCTGTTCGTCCCGCACGGCGGCGGGGTCGAGGCCCAGCGCCTCGGCGGTCGCCCGGCACCGCCCGGACGGCGAGCCGACCACCCGTACCCCCGCCGGAAGCGTCAACGGGCCCGCCGTGACGGCCTCGACGGGCCCGCCGTCGTCGAAGCGGGCCTCGCGCAGCGCGGCGGTCATGGCCGGGGCGACGAGGGTGAGCCGTACGGTCTGGGAGCGCGCGGTCATGGGTGATTCATCCCTCAATTCATCCGCCCGCCTCCCAGGCACTCTTGGCGGGGAGTGACGGGCGCGGTACGGTCAGGCGTCAATTCCACAGAACGACGACGGCGAGACGGAAGTCCGGTGCAAATCCGGCACGGTCGCGCCACTGTGAGCCCGCCCCGGCACCCCCGGGACGGGTGAGTCAGACCCGACGACCGTCGTCGCGCACCACCGTATGGGACGCGAGTTCCCGAGGAGGTTCCACCATGGCCGAGGCCATCGCGTCGCCCGCCGTCACGTCCACCCCCGCCATCGCCGTTCCGGTCTCCCTGCCGGTCCGCGCGGTGCTCCCGTGGGCGGCGTTCGCCGGGATCCTGATGCTCGTCGCGCTCTACTTCGTCGGTGCCGAGCAGGGCGCCCTGTCCGTGTTCGCGGGCAGCGACGTGCACGAGTGGGTGCACGACGGGCGTCACCTGCTCGGTTTCCCCTGCCACTGAGGGGTCACCGCGCACATGTCATCCCCCACCGTTCCCTCTCCCTCCGCCGCTCCCACGGGTTCGCTCGTGGGGCGGCTCCTGGTCCGCGGCATGCTCGCGGGCCTGATCGCCGGTCTGTTCGCCTTCGCCGTCGCCTACGTCGCGGGTGAACCGTCCGTCAACGCCTCGATCGCCGTCGAGGAGGCCGCCGCCAAGGCGGAGCACGCGGCAGCCCACAGCCATGGCGCGGGCCATGGGCAGGCCGCGGACCCCGCCGAGGAGGAGGAGATCGTCAGCCGGGACCTCCAGTCCACGGCGGGTCTCGCCACCGGTGTCCTCGTCTACGGCGTCGCCCTCGGCGGCATCGCGTCGCTGGCGTTCTGCTTCGTCCTGGGCAGGGTGGGCCGGTTCAGCCCGAAGGCGACCGCGGCGCTCGTCGCGGCGGCCGCCTTCACCACGGTCTATCTGGTCCCGTTCCTGAAGTACCCGGCGACCCCGCCGGCCGTCGGCAATCCGGACACCATCGGGCAGCGCACCACGCTGTTCTTCCTGATGATCCTGCTGAGCGTGCTGCTCGGCATCGCCGCGGTCGTCACGGGCCGCAGGCTCGCCCCGCGCCTCGGCAACTGGAACGCGACCGTCGTGGCGGGCGCGGGCTTCGTCGCCGCGGTCACGGTCGCGTGCCTGTTCCTGCCGGGCAACGGGGACGCGGTGCAGTCCGGCTTCCCCGCCGCCGTGCTGTGGGAGTTCCGGCTCGCGACCCTGGGCATCCAGGCCGGTCTGTGGGTGGTCTTCGCCCTCGCCTTCGGCCTGCTCGCGGAGCGGCTCCTCGCCCCGCGACCCGCCCCGGTGCGGGAGGCCCGGCCGGCCCCGGCCGCCTGAGCCGATCCCGTACGCCGTCCTCGGCCCCGTACCTCTCACGCAGGGGTACGGGGCCGACGCGCGTCCGCCGTCAGTCGAGCTCGCGGACGGGCGCCCCTGCCAGGAACGCCTCGACGTCCTCCACCGCCTGCCCGAAGTAGCGGGCGTAGTTCGCCTCCGTCACGTACCCCAGGTGCGGCAGCGCGAGCACGTTCGGCAGGGTCCGCAGGGGGTCGTCGGCGGGCAGCGGCTCCGTCTCGTACACGTCGAGCCCGGCCCCCGCGATCCGGCCCTCGCGCAGCGCGCGCAGCAGCGCCGCCTGGTCGACCAGGCCCGCACGTGAGGTGTTGACGAGGTACGCGCCCGGGCGCATCGCCCGCAGTTCCGGCTCCCCGAGCAGGCCGCGGGTGCGGTCGGAGAGCACCATGTGCAGGGAGACGACGTCGCTGCCGGCCAGCAGGGCGGGCAGGCTCGCGGCCCGCCGCACCCCGTGCTCGGCGGCCCGCTCGTCCGTCAGGTTCGGGCTCCAGGCGACCACGTCCATGCCGAACGCGAGGCCGATCCGGGCCACCCGGCCGCCGATCTTGCCGAGCCCCACGAGCCCCAGGGTGCGCCCGGACAGGTCGAGGCCGAGCGTCGACTGCCAGGGCCCGCCCTCGCGCATCGCGCGGCTCTCCGTGTGCACCTGCCGGGCCAGGCCCAGGATCAGCGCCCAGGTCAGCTCCGTGGGCGGCTCGGAGCCGCTGGCCGTACCGCAGACGGTGATCCCGCGGGCGCGGGCGGCGGCGACGTCGATGGAGGCGTTGCGCATGCCCGAGGTGACGATCAGGCGCAGCCGGGGCAGCCGGTCGAGGAGGGCGGCGTCGAGCGGGGTCCGCTCGCGCATCACCACCAGGATCTCGCAGTCCTCGACGGCGGCGACGAGCGCGTCACGGTCGGCGAGGTGCTCCCGCAGGACGCGTACGTCGACCCGGTCGTCGAGCGGGCTCCAGTCGGCACAGGACAGGGCGACGCCCTGGAAGTCGTCGAGTACGGCACAGCGCGGCTTCGTGGCCGGCGGAGTCGGCATGGGCGGCAAGGTCGGGATGCTCGGCATGGTCCGCATGATCGCAAATGGCCCCGCTCGGAGCGACAAACGTTCGCGCACCGCACACAATCGGGATGATCGGCCCGTTCGGACGACCGGTGGGCCGGGACGACCGGCCGTGGCGCTCCGCCGTGCGCCGGAAAGACTCCGGAGGCGGCATGACGACCGGTGGAGACGACGAACTCGCGGTGCTGAGGGCCCGGGTGGCCGCGCTGGAATCAGAGGCGGCGGCCCGCCCACCCGCCCCCGTCCACCACCGGGTGCGCTCCTTCTTCTCGGCCCTGCTCATCGTCATCGGCTGCGTCCTGGCCCCGCTGAGCCTGGTCGCCGCCTGGACCGCCGACCTGCTCGGCAACACCGACCGCTATGTCGCCACGGTCGCCCCGCTGGCGTCCGACGCGGACGTCCAGGCGGCCGTCGCCACCCGGGTCACCAACGTGGTCATGGAGCACATCAACCTCACCGACCTCCTCGAAGGCGTGGCCCCCGAGCAGCGCCCGGTCCTGGAGAAGGCCCTGGGCAAGCTGGGCAACTCCCTCGAAGGGGCCGTCGGCAGCTTCGTCCACGACAAGACGCAGCAGGTCGTGGCCTCCGGCACCTTCCAGAACATCTGGAACGACGCCAACCGGGCCGTCCACACCTCCCTCGACCGGGCCCTCACCGGCAACGACAACGGCGCCGTGAAGATCAACCAGAACACGGTGACCCTGGACCTCGCGCCCGTCGTCGACCAGGTCAAGCAGAAGCTGGTCGACTCCGGCCTGACCGTGGCCGGCAAGATCCCCGAGGTCCACACCGACTTCACCCTCGTCCAGGCCGACGACATCGGGAAGGCGAAGACCGGCTTCGCGCTCCTGGAGAAGATGGGCTTCTGGCTGCCGGTGATCGCGGTCGTGTTCGTCGCGGGCGGCGTCCTGCTCGCCACCCACCGGCGGCGGAGCCTGGTCGCCGCGGCCCTCGGTGTCGTCGCCGGGGTGCTCGTCCTCGGCATCGGCCTGACCGTCTTCCGTACGGTCTACCTCAACGCCCTGCCCAACGGCGTCTCCCCGGCCGCCGCGGGCTCCGTCTACGACATCCTGATCCGCTATCTGCGCACCTCGGTGCGGATGGTCGCGGTCCTCGGCGTGGTCGTCGCGCTCGCCGCCTGGCTCTCCGGGCCGGGGAAGTACGCCACCCTGGTGCGGGGCGTGTGGCACTCGGGCATCGGCGCGGCCCGGACGACCGCCGATCACGCGGGCTTCCGCACCGGTCCGGTGGGCCCGTTCGTCGGCCGCTACCGCCGGTGGATCATCTGGGCGCTGGTGGCGCTGGCGATCCTCGTGTACGTGCTCTGGTCGTACCCGACGGGCTGGGTGGTGGTCGGCCTGGTCCTCGCGCTGCTGTTCGCCTTCGCGGTGACGGAGTTCCTGGCGGAGGAGCCGGAGGGGCCGGAGAAGCCGGAGGATCAGGAGCGGCGGCCCGTGGAGCCGCCGCCCGTCACCTCCGGCTGACCGGTCAGGGGGTGACGATCGGGAAGAGCGGGTCGGGCGTCGTCACGTACGAGAGGAGGCGTCCGAGCAGCGCCGGGTCGCCGGACACCCCGACGCCGAGCTCCTGGGGGCTCTTCCCGGCCAGCAGGCCGAGGAGCTGGGGCTTGGCGAGGGTGAGGGTGAGCCCGGCGGGGGTGCGGGGCGGGGCGGTGAGGACCCGGTGGGTGAGGGCGCCGTTGTGCAGCGTGAGCCGCCGTACGGCGTCCGCGTCCGACTCGACCTCCACGAGGTCGATGGTCAGCTCGTCGTCCCAGGCACGCGGCCCGTCGATCCGGACGGCGACCGAGTCGAGCAGCATCGGTACGGTCAGCGCCATCGACATCTCGGGGTTGGTCGTGTCGACCATCTCGCCCTGGACGCCGTGCCGGAGCTCCTGGGCGGCGGTGAGGTAGAAGTTGCGCCAGGGCCCGTTCTCGCAGCCGTACCCGAGCCGGTCGTAGACCGAGCCGAGGGTCTCGCGGGCCTCCCTGTCCTCGGGGACGGCGAAGACCAGGTGGTTGAGCAGGGTCGCGGCGAACCGCAGGTCGCCGTCCTCGGCGTACGCGCGGGCCTTGGCGAGGGCCTGCGCGGGCCCGCCGGCCACGTCCACGTACCGCAGCGCGAGCTCGGCCGGCGGGTGCTCCCACAGGTGGGCCACGTTGCCGTCGAACCACCCCAGATAACGCTGGTACACCGCCTTGGCGTTGTGGTTGAGCGAGCCGTAGTAGCCGTGGGTGTGCCAGGACTTCTCCAGCGCGGGCGGGAGCTGGATCCGCTCGGCGAGCTCCGGTCCGGTCAGGCCCTCGTTGAGCATCCGCAGGGTCTGGTCGTGGAGGTACGCGTAGAGGTCGCGCTGCTCGGTGAGGAAGCGCACCACGTTGTCGTGGCCCCAGGTGGGCCAGTGGTGGGAGGCGAAGCCGACGTCGTAGCGCCCGTGGAAGAGCTCGACGGCCTCGTCGAGATAGCGCGACCAGACCCGCGCGTCCCGGACGACGGCGCCGCGCAGCGTCAGCACGTTGTGCATGTTGTGGGTGGCGTTCTCGGCCAGGCACAGGGCGCGGTGGTCGGGGAAGAGGAAGTTCATCTCGGCCGGGGCCTCGGTGCCCGGGGTGAGCTGGAAGACGATCCGGACGCCGTCGACCGTCTCCTCCTGCCCGGTCTCCGTGATGTCCACGGTCGGCGGGACGAGGCTGATGGTGCCGATGGAGGTGGTCTGGCCGAGCCCGGTGCCGATCTGCCCGGCGGGGCCCTTGGGCAGGCTCGCCCCGTACATGTACGACGCCCGGCGGGTCATCGCGTTGCCCGCGTACACGTTCTCGCTGACCGCGTGCTCCAGGAAGCCGACCGGGGCGAGGACCGGCACGCCCTCCTCGGCGCCGTCCGGCAGCACACCGCGGGCGCCGCCGAAGTGGTCGGCGTGCGAGTGGGTGTAGATGAGCCCGGTGACGGGCCGGTCCCCGCGGTGCTCCCGGTAGAGCGCGAGGGCCGCGGCGGCGGTCTCGGTGGAGATCAGCGGGTCGATGACGACGATCCCGCGCAAGCCCTCGACGAGCGTCATATTGGACAGGTCGAGCCCACGCACCTGATAGATGCCCTCGGTGACCTCGTACAGCCCCTGCTTGGCGCAGAGCCGGGACTGCCGCCAGAGACTCGGATGCGCGGTCTCAGGGCACTCGTCACCGAGAAACCCGTACACGTCGTTGTCCCACACGACCCGCCCTCGCGCGTCCCGCACCACCCCGGGCACGAGGGCCCCGAGGAACCCCCGATCGGCGTCGTCGAAGTCGGTGGCGTCCTCGAAGGGGAGAGCTGCGCCCATGATGTGGCTCCGTTCGGGGGGAGATGTGTCCGTCCGGCCCATCCCAACACCGCTCGCCGTTATGCGCATTTTGTCGGGGTATGCATCGCCTCCGCCCACTCGGGCGGGCTTCGGTGTCAGTGCGCGCTCCTAGAGTCGGATGATGGCGAACTTCCGAGGCGGCTTCATGCTCCGGGAGATGGTGGGCGAGGGCCCCGGACGCGGTCCTGGACATCCCGTTGCGGCGCGGCGACGGATCCCTGCGCGTGGCGGGCCGGTGAATCCCCTGACGGGCCGTCGGCGATGCGCTGTGGAGCGCCCCCCAAGGGGCTGGCATACTGCACGGGTAGCCCTTCGCGCATCCCCCGTCGCGAAGGGCTACACCCTTTGGCGGCGCCGGGTGGGCGGGCGCGTGGGTGTGGGGCACGGCCAGGGCACTCCCCTGTGGTGCCCTGGCCGTGTTTTTTGCAGTTAACAGTGACGTAGAGTGTTTACGCAAGCCCGGTACTTGCGCCGGTGCAGGATGCGAACGTAGGTAACCGGGATGGACATCGGCGACGAACACGTGCCTGAGCTGCAGTCGTTGCGGCAGAAGGTCGAGTACATGCTGGAGAAGACCTTCCCCGGCCAGAAGGTGTCCGGGCGGACCTTCGCCGAGCTGGTCAAGGAGCGCGGCGGCTCCCTCTCGCACAGCTACTTCTCCAACATCCTGGCCGGCAAGGTCACCCAGCCGTCCGAGGAGATCCTCAAGGCGCTCGGACTGGGCTTCGGCGTGGACTGGCGGTTCTTCAAGGAGGAGTCGGAGGTCGTCGGCGACGTGGTCGCCGGGCTCCAGTTCCTCGCCAAGCGGCGTACCGGCGAGATCAGCGGCGTCGCGGGCCGGGGCGTCGACGACGACGGGCTGCCCGCGGAGCTGCTGGAGTTCGCGCTCTCCCTCCTCGCCGAAACCCAGGCCAAGCAGCGCCCCGACGGCGCCCCCGAGGACCCGGAACCGGGAAGTTAGCGCCCGCGCCTCCGGCCCGGCGACCCGCGTTGGCTAAAATCGCGGATCGCATGTCACACACGCGTGACGACGACCAAGAGGCCTCAATGTCCCTGCGTGAACTGCGCAAAGAGTGCGAAGCCGGGCTGGCTGACCTTCCCATCCCCGCCCCCTTCACCATCGAGGGCCTGGTGGCGAACATGGAGGCCGCCCGCGGCCGGACCATCGTCCTCCAGGAACTCCCCGAACGCCTGGCACGCGTCAACGCCGCCTGCGGGCTGCGCCTGAAGTCCGGCACCACCAGCTACGTGCTCTACCGCCGCCGCCCCACCGCGTACCAGACCCAGCACGTCATCCTGCACGAGCTGTGCCACGAGTGGTTCGACCACGGCACCAGCCTCGACGCGGAGAAACTGCGGCAGCTGCTCCCGGTCTTCGACACCTCCCTGATCAAACGGGTGCTCTCCTCCGACTCCGTCCAGGCCCGCGCGCAGTACGACACGCACGACGAGCGGGTCGCCGAGTTCGGCGCCTCCCTCATCCCCCGGATGGCCCGTGACGTGACCAGCGACGACATGGTCGGCCGGCTCGCCAACTCGCTCTCCAGACCCGTGGCCAACCGCCGCCGGGGCCTCTTCCGCCGCTCGTGACCGCCGCCGCCCGCCCCGCAGAACACCACCCCGAGGAACTCACGTGACCGCGCTCGACCTCGCCGGCTACCTCATCGCCGGTCTGATGACCGCCGTCGCCCTGTGGCGGATGCCCGCCGCGCTCTGGGGCGACGAGGAGGACAAGCGGCGCCGCGCCCTGTGGGGGTGTTACGCGGGCTTCGCCGTCGCCCTGTGGACCAAGACCCAAGTGGTCCGCATAGGCCTCAACAACAGCCCCGTCGTGGACCTCGCCGTGCTGATCAAGCACTACACGTCCACCATCGCCATCCTCGCGATCCTCAGCTACATCGTCGCCATCTACGGGCACTTCCCCGAGGGCGGTCCCGTCCCCCGCCACGTGCGCTTCGCCCGCCTCATCCAGCAGGTGGCGGCCAAGGCCTCCGTGGTCACCCTGATCCTCCTCACCGTGCTCTTCTTCACGGTGGTCGACCGCTCGGTCCCCGCCGACCGCTTCGTCGCCGAACACGCCGGCCAGTGGGGCGCCACGCTCTACATGACCGTCTTCTACCTCTACTTGGGCGCCGCCTCCGCCGTCTGCGCGTACCAGTGGGCCCTGGCCACGGCCGACGCCAAGCTGCTGCACCTGCGGGTCGGCCTCGGCATGATGACCTTCGCGATGTTCATCGGCGTGGGCTACACCCTCAGCCGCACCCTCTTCCTCTGGATCAGCGTCGTCGACAAGCCCAGCGAGAGCTTCGCGCTGACCTTCGACGAGGCCACCGAGGCCGCCCAGCTGGTCCTCTTCGCCTTCTTCGCGCTGGGCGCCTCCCTCCCCGCCTTCAGCAAGGGCTGGCGCCGCGCCAGGCTGTGGCGGGCCCAGGTCAACCTGCACCCCCTGTGGCGCGAGCTCATGACCGCCTTCCCCGACCAGCCCTTCGCCCCGCCGGCCTCGCTCGGCCGGGAGCTGACCCGCTTCGACACCCCGGCCGACCTGCGCGTCGACCGCTGGGCCGCCGACATCGCGGACGCCGTCGAGAAGCTGCGCCACTACGTGCCCGACAGCCTGCTGACCGCCGCCAAGGAGGCCGCGGCGGGGGAGGGCGCGGACCCCGGCAAGGCGGACGCGCTCGCCGACGCGTACTGGATCAAGGCCGCCCTGGTCGCCAAGGCCGAGGGCGCGGCCGCCGGGAAGGCCGCCGCCTTCGAGACGAAGCACGCCACCGACCAGGACGGGGAGGTCGCCTGGCTGGTACGGGTCGCCGCCGCGTACAAGTCCATCCCGGAGCAGCGTAGCCGCGTCGTCCTCCACGAGGGCCTGGCGGCGGGCGCGTGAGCCGCGCCACGGGTACGCCGGTCGGCACCGCCCGCCTCGTCACCGACGTCCTCCAGCCCCGCAACGCTCTCCTCGTGGGCATGCTCGGCATCGGCCTCGCCGCGGCCGGCCACTGGACCGGCCTGCTGTGGGGCCTGCTCGGCGCCCTGTGCGCCGGACTGATACCGGCCGGCTACATCGAGTGGGAGCGCAAGCGCGGCACCTGGGGCGACCGGCACGTGGTCGACCGCACCCAACGGGCGCCCATCTTCTTCGTCATCCTCGGTTCCATCGGCACCGGTTCGGTGGTCATGCTCCTCGGCGGCGCGCCGACCGCCATCCTGGTCGCGATGCTCGCGCTGTGGGCGATGACGATCGGGCTGCTCGCGGTGAACACCGTCTGGAAGATCTCGGTGGACTCCGCCGTGGCCTCGGCGGTGGTCGCCCTGCTGGCCGCGGTCCACTCGCCGTGGTGGCTCGCCGCGTACGCGCTGACGGCCGGCGTCTGCTGGTCCCGCGTCGCCCTGGGCTACCACTCGGTGGCCCAGACCCTCGCCGGAGCCGCCCTGGGCGCGAGCACGGCCGCCGCCTTCCTGTTCGTCTGAGCGCCACTGGGGAGGCCGTCCCCCTCCCCGTACGGCCTAATCTCCCGATTAGTCACCATTCGGACGGCGTGGCTCGAATGCCGTAATCCCGCCCGTCCCTAGGGTCCTGATGATCACTGGCAGACCCTTTTGGACGAGTGCCGGCGGCGGGGGGCGGCGTGGGTGTCGTGGGCCGTGGTCGGTGCGGATGAGGACTGATTCATGCCCAGACGTCGGCCCCGATCCGTCCGGCTGGCCGTAGGGATCGTCACCGCGCTCAGCCTGCTCCACGCCTCTCCGGCGGCCGCCGCGGTGCTCGCGGCGCCCGCCGACCCGCGGAGCGCGGTCGGCATCACCAAGACCGACGACACCGGAGGCAAGCCGCTCGAACCGGGGGACGCGTTCGTCTACACCCTCAACGGACAGTGCTCGGGGCTGACGGTGGACTGCGTGGACTTCACCGTGACCGACACGCTCCCGGCGGGGCTCGACGTGACCAGCCTGCCGCAGTCCACGACCACGCGGGACGTCACCTACGACGAGACCACCCGCAAGCTGACGATCCGCTACACCCAGCCCCTGCAGAATCCTTCCGGCAAGACCGGGCTCCGCGCCGGGCAGGCCGGCACCGTGGAGGTCGGGATGCGGCTCCCGGCCGACACCCCGGCCAAGGACGGCGCGACCGTCACCAACACCGCCCGCGTCACCGCCGCCAACGCCGACCCGAGGACCGGCTCCACCACCGTCACCGTCTCCATCCCGCGCGTGGTGAAGCCCGTGGCGACCAAGACCTGGGCGGACGGCTCGGCGGTGGCGGGCAGCGGCGAGGAGTCCACCCTCACCCTGGGGGTACGCAACGCCTCCTCGTCCTCGGCCGAGGTCACCGAGCTGTCGGTGACCGACGACAGCGCCGACACCTTCGGGTCCTTCGACTTCACCGCCGCCACCGTGACCCGCTTCCCGGCGGGCGCCGACACCGCCCGCCTCACGGTCACCACGGCGGGCGGCGCCACCCGCACCGGCGCCGCGCTCTCCGCCCCCGGCGCCCTGCCGCTGCCCCCGGGGGTGGCCCCGGGAGACGTCGTCGGCGTCCAGGTCGTCTTCACCGACAGCGGCGGCGACCCCCTGCCGTACGACGCGACCGGCGGGACGGTCGAGATCGGCCTGAAGCTGCGCGACACCCAGCGCGCGGACGGCACCCCGCTCCGCCCCACCGACAAGGTCACCGTCGACAACTGCGCCACCCCGTCGGCGAAGGAGACCACGGACGGCACCGTGAAGGGCGCGCCGGCCTGCGACACGTACGACATCCTGCCGGACGTCCTCGTCCTCACCGGGACCAAGAAGTACGTCCCCGACACCGACGGCGACTTCACCCAGGAGACCGCCGAGCACGCCGTGCTCGGCGAGAACTCGCCGGTCAGCACCCTGGTCGACGTCACGAACGGCTCGCCGTTCCCGGTGGCGACCCTCACCGTCACCGAGCCGGACGCGACCGCGACCAGCGAGTTCGACAAGCTGGACGTCGACACCGTACGGCTGCGCCTCCCGGCCGGGGCGACGGAGGCGAAGCTGACCGTCAGCTACGCCGACGGGACCGTCCGCCCCCGCACGTACACCCAGAACACCACCGTCGACGTGGCGAAGAGCGGCACCACGGTCACCAAGGTCGAGGTCGTCTACACCGGCGTCGACGCCGACGGGAAGCCGACGATCGAGCCGGGCGCCGACGCGGGCCTCGACCTGCACGGCACCCTCACCGCCGCCGTCACCGCCGACGACCTGCCCTCGGGCAGCAGCCCCGGCGTCTCCAACTGCGCCGGTTTCACCGGCGACGCGGGCCGCACCGACGGCAGCGGGACGGCCGCCGGAACCGCCTGCCAGAGCCTGCCGATCGAGTCGCCGAACACCTCGGGCGACGGCACCAAGACCGTCGACCAGACCGACGTACCGCCCGGCCAGCCCATCCCCATGCACCTCACCGTCACCAACAACGGCAACAAGCCGCTGATCGACCCGGTCGTCACCGACCCGCCAGCCGGCCCGGACGGGAAGCCGACCGGGGTCAGCCCCTTCGACGTGCTCCAGATCGACTCCGTCTCCGTGGCGCCGTCCTCCGCCCCGGTCACCATCGAACTGTGGGACCCGACGGCGGCCGGCGGCAGCGGCGCCTGGGTCGCGTACGACGCCTCCGACACCGACCTGCTGCACCGCGCCCAGGGCGTACGCGCCCTCTACGCCGGCGGCATGCCGCCGCAGACCTCCTTCACCGTCGACGTCGTCACCGAGCGCCGCGAGGGCACGGAGAACGGCGTCACCTTCAGCAACTGCTACTCGATCACCGCGGGCGGCGACTACGTCCCCGGGGCCAACGTCTGCTCCCCGGGCCTGAACACGGGGCCCGCCTCGGACTCGGCCTCCCTCAACAAGTCGATCAGCCCGGGTGAGCTGCCCCGGTACGTGCCCGGCCTGCCCCGCCAGACCGCGGACACCACCCTCACCATCCGCAACACCGGCAACATGAGCGCGAAGTACCTGGAGGTCACCGACCTCGACGCCGACTTCTTCGACGCCGTCGACCTCACCGGCATCACGTCCAACCGGCTGCCCGCCGGCGCCGACCGCGTCCGGATCGACGCGTACGTGAACGGGGCCTGGACCGTCGGCACTCCCGCCGCGACCGCCGCCCTGCCCGCAGGAGTGACCGCCGCCGACGTCACGGGCCTGCGTGTCACCTACTCCTCCACCAGCACCTTCAACGACGGCTACACGATCAAGCCGTGCGCCCAGTCCGCTTGCGACGGCGTGCTCGTCTTCACGGTCAGCCCCCGCCCGGCCCTGCGGAGCAACGGGCAGCCGGTCCCCGACCACCTGGAGGACACGGCGAGCGGCCGCTTCCTCACCAAGGTCGAGGACCCGGGCAGGCCCAAGGACATCGCCCCCGTCGACGCGACCCTGAACCTGGTCAAGGGCGCCCCGGTGCTGTCCGTCAGCAAGGCGCCGAACACCGTCCTGGCCCCCGGCGAGGACGCCCCCTTCTATCTGAAGGTCACCAACACCGGCACCGCGAACATCCCGGACCTGCTCGTCAAGGACGCCCTGCCGCCCGGCATCGCCTTCGTCGACACCTTCCAGGGCGACGCCGGGAACCCGTACAAGGTCATCGACACGAAGGTCCCCGCGGGGACCCCGCCCGTGCCCGCACCCGTCTTCACCCAGACGACCGCGGAGGCCGCGGCGGCTGGGACGACCGGGATCACCGGTGGCGGCGGCCGGATCTCCGGCCTCACCTGGGACTTCTCCAAGGACGCCGACGGCAGGCCCTGGGTCCTCGCGCCCGGCGCCACCCTCACCATCGAGATCCACGTCAGCCTCGAAGCGGGCATCCGCGCCGGGGACGTCGTCACCAACACCATGGGGGCGACCTCCTCCGACCAGGACCTGACCTGCGAGGGCACCGCCCAGGACGACGGCTCCTTCGGCGCCGGGCGGTACTGCGTGGCGCAGGCGACGCTGACCGCCAAGTCCGGGGCCTCGTTCAGCGCCCGCAAGTGGGTGTCCGGGAACGACGCCCTCGGCTGGCTGAACCAGCGCAGCGGCGAGGTCGTGCCCGTCGCCGACGACTCGTGCCTGACCGCCACCGACGCGGCCGGCCGCCGCTACACCACCGCCCCGTGCGTCGCCCTCGTCAACCCGGGCGACCGTTACGGCTACCTGATGCGCGTCCAGAACTCCGGCACGGAGCCCGGCACGGCCATGCGCCTCGTCGACCGCTTCCCCGTCCAGGGCGACAAGGGCGTCCTCCTCGGCCAGAGCCGGGGCACCGCCTGGGACGAGCGCCCCACGCTCGCGTCGCGGCCGGAGCTGACCGGTCCCGGCACCATGACGGTCGCGTACGAGAACGACGAGCCGCTGTGCACCGACGACCTGGACATGGGCGGCGCGGGCTCCAACGCGGCCCAGTGCCCGTCCGGGACCTGGGACGACGCGTACGGCCCGGGCGCGTCCGGCGTCCGGATGAGCCTGACCTTCCCGACCCCGCTCGCGCCGGGCGGCACGGTCGACATCACCTACGCGATGGACACCCCGTTGGACGTCACCCGCAACGGTGATCCGACCATCGCCTGGAACTCGTACGCCCACAACGAGACCACCGACCGCGCGGGCTCTCCCCGGGTCCTCCAGCCCAACGAGCCGATCCAGGTGGGCGTCGCCCTCGCGTACGGCTCACTGAAGCTGGTCAAGGAGCTCGGCGAGCACCCGGCGCAACTGGACCCGCCCCTCCGCAAGGCCGTCTTCCCCTTCCACGTCACGTGCGTGATCACGCCGCAGGGCCGCCCCGAACAGACGGTCCTGGACACGGACTACAAGGTCTCCGCGTCGAAGCCGGTCACGATCGACGGCATCCCGGCCGGAGCCGACTGCGCCGTCTGGGAGCCCTCGGCCCGAGGCGGCACGTCGAACCACCCCGAGTCCGACCCCCTCCACGTCACGATCCGCCCGTCCACGTCCGCCACCCCCACGCTGACCACCGCCGAGATCACCAACACGTACCTCTTCGGCGAACTCCGCCTGATCAAGGCCGTGGACGGCGACGCGGCCCGTTACGCGGAGGGCCGCACCTTCGAGGTCCGCGTCTCCTGCACCCTCCCCGGCACCCCCGGCGACCGGGTCTTCCAGAAGACGTACGAGGTGACCGCGACGACCCCGACCACCGTCAAGCCCCTCCCGGTGAACGCCCGTTGCTGGGCCGAGGAGATCGACACGGGCGGCGCGACGAAGGCGGTCGTGGACCACGGCACCCCGGACGACCCGGTCGTGATCACCCCCACCGGCGACGCGACGATCACGATCACGAACACGTTCCCGGCCGCCACGATCAAGGTCACCAAGCACGTGGTCGGCGGCGCCCCAGGCCCGTACCCCTTCACTCTCTCCTGCACGACCGACCAGGGCCAGGTCCCCCTCCCGCCCGCCGACCGCTCCTTCGCCCTCTCGGACGGCGAGACCCGCGAGATCAAGGTCCCGCAGGGCGCGACCTGCACGGTGACGGAGACCGACGTGCCGACCGGTGACACCGTGACGTACCAGGCCTCCGACGGCGGCACGGACGGCGTGGTCACCGTGACCGGCACGGCCACGGCGACCACGGTGGACATCACCAACACGTTCACCCCCGCCCCCGCCCCGGGCCCCCAGCCGCCCCACCACGACACCGGCGCCCTCCCGGCCACCGGCACCACCCGCTGGACCCTCCTGGCCGCCTTCCTGGCCACGACCGCCCTCACGACGGGCCTGACGCTCCGCCGCATGTCCCGCCGCCGCCGCACCATCTGACGGATGGCCCGGCCCCAGGTCACCGACCTGGGGCCACCGGCGTCCGCACGGCACGGACGGGCGCGACGGTCCGAATGGCCACGGGCTGCCCGTCGAACTCCTCGGCGAGGAGGGCGAGCTCACCACCCTCGTACGGCACCCCGAGCATGACGGCCTCCCGCAGCCGGACGGCGAGGAACGAACCGTCGTGGCGCACGTCACCGAATTCACCGGGCTCACCGGATTCCCAGGGCCCTTCGAGGCCCGGGGGCTCCTCCGCCGCACACGCGCACATGAACAGCGGCATCCGCTCCGCCGTGTCGTCGGCGGGGTAGACCCAGGTCCGCCCCTCCTCGTCCATCCGCTCCAGCACCCGCAGGGCGGGCACGGGCCGGGACCGCAGCGCCGCCGCACGCCGCCGCGCGAGCAGCCCCGCCGTCAGCAGGGAGACCCCCGGCAACCCGGCGGCCAGGGTCGCCAGCTGCTCCCCGAACGCGTCGTACGGCTCGGCGGCGAGCCGGGCCCCCGACTCGTCCTCCAGGACCGTGACCGTACTCCCGACGCGGTAGTCCTCGGGGAACAGCGCGTCGACGGTGAGCCGCCGCCCGTCCTCGGCGCGGACCCGCAGCGACAGGTCGGTGCGCCCGGTGACCAGGGCCTCGGTACGGGTCGCCAGGGCGGCCGCGCGCTCGTCCTCGGCCACGGCGCGCAGCCCGACCACGACCGCGCCGACGGCCAGGGCGACCAGCACGAGCCCGGTGCCGATCAGGACCGCCCCCCGCCACAACCGCCCGGCCGGCTCCCACCGCCGGTACCCCGAGCCCGCCACCCGCTCAAGCACCAGCCGCTGCTTCCGCCGCCCCCGCAACCGGGCCCACGCCGCCGCCCACCCGAGCCCGAGGGCCGCGAGCACTCCGAGATTGGCGACCAGCACGGCCCCGCCGCTGGAGCGGACCTCCCCCCACACCACGATGCCCGCGAGCACCGGCGCGACGACGAGCACGACCTCGGGAAGCCGGACGTACCAGTACAACAGCCCGATCGCCAGCGCCATTTGCACGAAGCCGAGCCAGTCCGGCCCACACGGCGCCGCCTCACTGCACACAGGCACCACATCGGTCACCGCCTCGGCGACAACCGCAGCCCCGACGCTCACCACCAACGCCACCACGGACCAGACCGGCCACGCCCACCACCCAGGACGAGCCCTCACCCACTCGACGGCATCGGCGGACACCCAGGCGGGCACACCGGCGAAGTCGGAGCCGGTCGATATCGGTACGGAAGTCTGAGCCATCCGAGGATTATGCGGCAGCGCCTCCGCTCCCTCACCGCATGAGCGACCGCCCCGTGGGCGCCAGCCGCAGGACCTGGGGGCCCGTGGTCTGGGCGCGCTCGACCGCCGGGAGGATCTCGTCGCGTACGGCGGGGAGGGCCGTCGCGGCGGCGAGGTGGCGGTGGTGGGCGGTCTCGTCCGGGTACGAGGTGAGGACGGCGACGACGTTCTCGTCGGTGCGGACGGGGAGCCTGGGGAACGTGTTGGGCGACGGTTCCGTGGTGAGTACGGCGAAGGGGGCGGGGCCTGTCTCGCGGAGCAGCGGGACGAGGGCGTTCCGGATCAGGTCGGGTCCGTCGTGGGTGCCCTGGGGGAAGTGCCACAGCGTGGCGGCCACGAAGCGGTCCGGTGCCGGGGTGCCCGGCCGTGGCCGGTCGGCCGGGGTCATCGTGAGGCCGCTCCAGGACGGCGCGGGCTTCAGCAGCAGGACGTTGTCGGAGTCGACCATCGTGTCGTTGGCCTGCGGACCGTGCGCGGCCCAGACCGGGCCGCCGTAGAAGCCGGAGAGGGCCTCCCGCCGGGCCTCCATGTCCGCGAAGCCGCGCAGCCAGACGAAACGGTCCGGATCGTCGAGGTCGCGGAACTGGCCGAGGACGATCATCCCGGTCTCCTCCTGCGTCTCGATGAACTCCCGGTCGAACAGCTCGATGAGCTCCTCCCGGCGTCCGGGGCGCAGGGTGTACTGGCGCAGCTCGATCACGGAGGGGTGGTCGGTGGGGGCGGTTCTGGTCATGCCGGGCTCCTCTTCGACGGCCTTCGGGCCGGATGACCGGCCCGGGCCGACGCTAGGCCCGAGGTGTGCCAGGCTCTGTCAGTGTTTCCGAGCAGAATCCTCGTATGTCTGCCGACCGCCTGCTGTCGATGCTCCTGCTGCTCCAGACCCGTGGCCGCATGTCCGCGCGACGGCTCGCCGAGGAGCTGGGCGTCTCCGTGCGGACCGCCTACCGGGACCTGGACCGCCTCCAGGCCACCGGGGTCCCGCTCTACGCCGAGCAGGGCCGCACCGGCGGCTACCAGTTGCTCGACGGCTACCGCACCCGCCTCACCGGGCTGAGCGAGCGCGAGGCCAGGGTGCTGTTCCTCGCCGGACTGCCCACGCCCGCCGCCGACCTGGGGCTCGCCGAGGAAGTGGCGGCGGCGCGGCTGAAGTTGCTGGCCGCGCTGCCGGTGGGCCTGCGCGAGGAGGCGACGCGGACCGACGCGGTGTTCCACCTGGACGCGCCCGGCTGGTACGGGGAACCCGAGGCGACCCCGTATCTGCCCCTGCTCGTGGAGGCGGTGTTCGGCCGGCGCGCGGTGGACGTGCGGTACCGCCGCTGGCGCGAACCCCAGGAGGTGGACCGCAGGTTGCACCCCTACGGCCTGGTGCTCAAGTCCGGCACCTGGTACCTCGTGGCCGCGTCCGCAGGCCGTACCGCCGCCACCTACCGGATCAGCCAGATCCTCGACGCGACGCCGGCCGACGAGCACTTCGACCGGCCGGAGGACTTCGCCCTGGCCGCGTACTGGACCTCCTACCTGGACGACTTCGCGGCCCGCCGCTATACGGGCACCGCCACCATCCGCCTGTCGCCGCGCGGCCGCGAGCGGCTGGCCGCCAACGTCCCCCCTGAGGTGCTGCGCGCCTTCGAGGCCACCGCGACCGAGGCCGGCGCCGACGGCTGGACCGAGGCCGTCATCCCGACCGAGAGCACCGAGCACGCCCGCGGCGAACTCCTCCGCCTCGGCGTCGACGTCGAGGTCCTGGCGCCGGAAGCACTGCGCAGCGCCATGGCCGAGGCCGTGGGCGCACTCGCCCGGACCTATGGACACGGACACGGACACGGACACGGACCCGGACCCGGACCCGGACCCTCGGCCGCGTAGTCAGGATCCGCCCGGCGCGACCAGGCCGCCGGCCCGCGCGAAGGAGCGGATCAGTTCGGTCTCGGTGGCCGTACGCCACAACAGCGCCCAGTGGGCCGGGGGAGCGTCGTGGACGGGGACGTACACGAGGTCGGCGCGCGCGTAGCTCCGGCCGGCGTGGGCGTGCACGAACGCGACGGCCTCGCCGTTGGACAGGATGGGAAGCATCGCGGTCTCGGTGGTGACGGTCGGACCCACCCGGAGCGGACGCCCGCTGGGGGTGCGGCTGGGTGTGAGGGCCTCGCGCCAGTAGTCGGGGCTGGCCCCGCCGATGACGACCTCGTCGGCCAGGTCCTCGTACGACACCGTCTTCCGCCCGGCCAGCCGGTGCCCGGCTCCGACGGCGAGGACGACGGGCTCGATCCTGACGACCGGCCCCACGGTGAGGTCGGCCTCCTCGACCGGCAGCCAGGCGATCTGGACATCGACCTCGCCGGCCCGCAGCGGCCCGAACGGGTCGCCGAATCCCACGTACCGGATCCGCACGTCACACGTGGGGTGCCGAGCGGCGAAGGCGTCGAGCAGCGGCCGGAAGTCCTGCACGTTGCTGGAGAGCATGCCCAGGCGCAGCACTTCGGTCCGTCCGGCGGCCGAGCGGACGGCACGCTCCACGGCTTCGTGCAGGCCGCGGTAGACCGGCAGCAGGTCGGTGAAGAGCTGAAGCCCGATCGGCGTCAGCGCCACGGACCGGCTGGTGCGCTCGAACAGGGCGGCGCCGATACGGCGTTCCTGCTTCTTGATCGCCTGGCTGACCCGGGCGGGCGTCACGTGCAGCCGCTCCGCGGTCCGGCCGAAGTGCAGCTCCTCGGCCAAGGTCAGGAAGATCTCGATGTCGCGCAGCTCCACGCCGACTCCCTTCGTCGTCGAACGAGTCGTCGTTAAGCGAGGGGTTAACGCACCTTACCGGAACGGCCGTTGTCGCCCGGGCCCGTACGCGTCCAGGCTGGTCACGTCCGCGAAGAGGAGACCCCAGTGAAGAAAGCCGTTCCCGCCGACCCGACGGCGCTGCACCCCATGCCCGGCCAGCCGCGGGTGGTCCAGCTGAAACCGCTGGTCACCTCGCCGCTGATCGAGGTGGGGGAGTACTCGTACTACGACGACCCGGACGACGCGACGGCGTTCGAGACGCGCAACGTGCTGTACCACTACGGGCCGGAGCGGCTCGTCATCGGGAAGTTCTGCGCGCTGGGCACCGGCGTGCGGTTCCTCATGAACGGCGCCAACCACCGCATGGACGGCCCCTCGACGTTCCCCTTCCCCACCATGGGCGGCTCGTGGGCCGACCACTTCGACCTGCTGAAGGACCTGCCGAACCGCGGGGACACCGTCGTGGGCAACGACGTCTGGTTCGGCCACGGTGTGACGGTGATGCCCGGGGTACGCGTCGGCCACGGCGCGATCGTCGCGGCGGGCTCGGTGGTCACCTCCGACGTACCCGACTACGGAGTCGTCGGCGGCGCCCCGGCCCGGCTGATCCGCACCCGGTACGCCGACGAGGACGTGGCCCGGCTCCTGGCGGTGGCCTGGTGGGACTGGCCCGCCGAGCACATCACCGCCCACATCCGCACCCTCATGTCCGGCAGCGTGGCGGACCTGGAGAAGGCGGCCCCGGAGAGCGGACACGGACGCCTGTGAGCCGACACGAGAACAGCGCCACCAGCAGGCAGACGGCCCCCTCCCCCTCCCCCTCCCCTTCCCCCTCGTTCGCGGACTGGCTCGCCGGACACGCGATCCCGCTCACCCACCTCGACCCCGAGGCGCCCCTGGGCGACCTGGAACCGCTGCGCGACCTGATCGGCGAGGCGCGGGTCGTCGCGATCGGCGAACACTCCCACTTCATCGACGAGTTCATACGGCTGCGCGGACGCCTCGTGCGGTTCCTGGTCGAGCGCTGCGGCTTCACCGTCCTGGCCTTCGAGTACGGCTTCAGCGAGGGCTTTCTCCTCGACGCCTGGGGCCGGGGCGAGGGCACGGAGGACGCACTGGACGCCCACCTCGCCGAGACGATCCCGGTGGGCGTGGAAGGACCCCTGCGCTGGATCCGCCGGCACAACGAGACGGCGGCCTCGCCACCCGTCCACTTCGCGGGCATCGACATCCCGGCCGCCGGCGGATCACTGCTGCCGGCCCTGACCCCGGTGGCCGACTACCTACGCCAGGTAGACCCCGACACTCTCCCACTGGCCCGGAAGGCACTGCGGCTCGCCGCGACATTCGCCGCCCCCTCCGCGGCCGTAGCCGCGCCCGCGTGGACCCGCCTGCCCGCCACCGACCAGGACGCCCTCACCGCGACCCTGGCCCGCCTGCTCATCCGCTTCCGCGCCGTCGCACCGCTGTACGTGTCCCGTGGCGACCGGCACAGCTACGACGTCGCCCTGCACCGACTGGAAGGCGCCTGCCGGGCCGACCACGGATTCCGCGCCATGGCGGGCCTGTTCGCAGGGGACGGCCTGACCGCCGACACCTCGGCCCGCGACGCCTACATGGCCGAATCGGTCCTGTGGCACCTGGAACGCGCCGAGCCGGGAACCCGCGTGGTGCTGGTGGCCCACAACGCCCACATCCAGAGAAGCCCCATCTCCTTCGACGGCCACCTCACGGGCTTCCCGATGGGCCAGTACCTGAGCGAGACCCTGGGCGACGCCTACTTCGCCCTCGGCCTGACGAGCTCGGCCGGACAGACGGCGGAGCTGGTCCGCGACGAGCGCGCACGCTTCGGCTTCACCGTCGAGCACACGGCCCTGAGACCCCCCGAACCGACCAGCATCGAAGCAGCCTTCACGGAGGCAGGCCTGGGCCTCGCCGTCACCGCCCTCAACCAACACGAGGAACGAGCCCCCGACCGCATCCGCCTCCAGACCACCTTCCTCCACACCCCCGTCCTGAACGCCTTCGACGGCATCCTGCACACCCCGCTCTCCACCGTCGCCGCCGACCACCCCGAGGAGTGACATGACAAGCAGATTCACCGAGTTGGTCGTCGACTGCCACGACCCGGAGAGAGTCGCGGCCTTCTGGTGCGAGGTCCTGGACTTCAGGGTGATCGACCGCTCGGAGGACAAGGTCGAGATCGGCTCCTGGGAACCGACCGCCGAGGAGATCAGGTCCCGCCAGATGCCGCCCACCCTCCTCTTCATCAAGGTCCCCGAAGGCAAGACCGTGAAGAACAGACTTCACCTGGACATCAGCCCGATCGACACCAGCACCGCCACCGAAGTGACCAGACTCCTCACCCTGGGCGCCACCCAGACGGCCGAGGGCAGCACCTGGATCCTCATGACCGACCCAGAGGGCAACGAATTCGACGTCCTCCGCACCCTGGCCCCACCCGACCCAAACAACGAAGCCCCAGGTCTCTGACCTGGGGCTTCGTAGAAGAGCCTTGCGTAGTTGGCTGGCCTGTCCCAGGCCTGGGGCGTGTCGGTGAGTTCGCTCATCTACCGGTACCGGGAGCTCGGGCTCGTTTCCGACGCGACGATCAGCCGCGCTTCGCTCCGGAGTCCGTCCGCGGATACCCGGGGGAGCAGCCGTGATGCTGAGCAAGGCATTCGAGCTGGCGGAACAGGACACCGGACTGACGATCCGCGCGCTTGCTGCGGAACTTGCTTGGAAGCCGGCGAGGGTGCGTGAGCTGTTGGGGATGCCCAACAGCCGCCCTGTGCTGAGGCTCGTCTGACGAGCCGCTGGGGAGGGAAGGGCTGCGCCACTCCCCAGCGGCTGCCACCAGCCTGTCAGTTCCATTGCCGACAGGCGCGGGTATGGATCTGCGGTTTAACGTCCCGGCCTCAGCCCACGGCTTTCAGCGCAGACCGTACGCGTGGTTATAGGGGGCTTGGGCATCGGTGGCCCGGAGGAAGTGCGGCTCCTTCTTGGGCCTGCCGCCAGCCGTCCTGCAGGCTACTCCGTTCGGGGCGCCGCAATCGCGGCACTCCCAGTCCAGGGCTTCCGCCAGCCCTTGCTGCTTGATCTCGACTATCACAGCCCTACGCTGTTTCCACCAGGCTTCTCTCTCGGGGCCCGTTGCAGGTGGCTCCGATTCCTGCTGCAGACGGAACGCACGCTGGCGTTCCGGGTCCGCGAGAGGTCCCGACAGGGTCTTGGTGACGACGGCAGTCTCAGCCGCTGCTTCGCCGGTTTCCAGCTCCGCCTTCAAATCGTCGATCTGCTGACGCAGGTGCCGCTCGAAGTCGTCCAGTGTTGCCCCGGGATGCGCTTCTGAGAAGTCCTGGGTCTCCAGGTAGAAGCGGCAAAGAGCGTTGAGCGTGGATCGCGCCCTGTAGTTGGTGAACTCGCGCATTGCGGTCCTGTTCGTCCTCTCTTCTGGTGTGGCCGTACGGGTGGGGTCAGAGGTGCTGAGCGAATGCGGTCTCCAGGCGCTCGACGGCGTCTCCATGGGCGCTCAGATGCGGCTGCATCACCCATACGTCCTCACGGAAGGGCTCGAATCCCAAGGACCGCCATGTGCGTTGCACTACAACCTTCTCCCGCGCCTCCCGGGCCAGGTCCTCCCGTTCGCTGACAGGGATGTCGATCGGGTACGGATGTGTCGCCACGAGCGCCGCTTGGCCGGCCACCCAGCGGAGCAGCCGGCCGATCAACAGTCGGCCGACGCCACCCAACCCGCGCCACGCCGGTGCGATCCGAACCCGGTCGATGATGACGACTTGTTCACCGCTCACCAGGCCCTCCTCCAGATCGGGGTGCAGGCCGAGCTCTCCCGACTTCTCGAAGAGCGGCGTGAAGTGCTCATAGTCGGCATCGCGTGCGTCCAGCGACACGTAGATGCTCCCGACTCGGCACAAGTCCACCGTGAGGCCGGACATGCTGAGGATCGTCAGCTCCTGGTCTTCGCCCCGGGACGACCGGGTCAGCGATAGGCCAGGGGCCAGGAGCCGCGCGTTGTCGGCCTCGGTCTCTTCGTCGTCCGGCTCCCACAGGGGCAGGACAGCGCGGCAGCTCCAATCCAGTGTTGCGGGATCGTCGTGGGCATCGGAGGCGACCAAGGAAGCGGACGAGTCGAAACGTAACTCCAGACGGTTCAGGTACGTCAGGAGGGCCGCCCCGGAGGATGTGGCGTCGGTCATGACGCCACACGCTAGCCACGTGGTCGGCCTCGTATGGGGAGATTCCCGAGACCGGCGGTAATCCCCTCGGTAGAACTCTGACGCAGGTAGTGCGACGTGGTGCGCCACGTGCCCTCCGACAGGTCTAGACAACAACGAAGGCCCAGGTCTCTGACCTGGGCCTTCGTTCAAGAGCGGATGACGGGAATCGAACCCGCGCTATAAGCTTGGGAAGCTCATGTTCTACCATTAAACTACATCCGCAATGGTCGCCCCGAAGATCGGTGCGGCATCGTTGCACAGCGTACCCCATGTGCCACTTGAGGCGAAGTTCACGCCCGTCCGGTGTGCGGAGTGCCGCCTGGAGTGGTGTCCCCTTGATCCCCTAATGTGGCTGTCTCGTCCACCACTTGTCGTTGTCGGGGAAGGGACTTGATGGGTTCGATGGAGCGCACCGTCCGTTGTGCCGAGGGGCACGTTTTCAGCACCGCTTCGTTCCCGTTGCAGCATCTCGATGCGGGACGGATCGGGCCCGGGCGGCTCGTCCGGTGTCCGCGGTGTGCGCGGTTGCGGCATGCGGTGCCCGTGGAGATCGGGCGGCGCTGACGATGTCCGGAGGGTGCGGGTGCTTCCCGATTGGGGGAGCTCCGCACCCTCTGCGTATCGTGGGAGC
The DNA here is from genome assembly GCF_040303965.1 of Streptomyces sp. NPDC094032. Taxonomy (NCBI): domain Bacteria; kingdom Bacillati; phylum Actinomycetota; class Actinomycetes; order Kitasatosporales; family Streptomycetaceae; genus Streptomyces; species Streptomyces sp. NPDC094032. Next base: position 96,701 of record NZ_JBEOUE010000025.1, read on the forward strand.
GTGCTTCTCTCAGACAAGGACATCCGGGCCGAGATCGATGCCGGACGGGTGCGCATCGACCCGTACGACGAATCCATGGTGCAGCCCTCGAGCATCGACGTGAGGCTTGACCGCTTCTTCCGGGTGTTCGAGAACCACCGCCACCCCCACATCGATCCCGCCATCGAGCAGCTCGACCTGACGCGCGAGGTCGAGCCCGAGGGGGACGAGGCGTTCATCCTTCACCCCGGTGAGTTCGTGCTCGCCTCGACCTACGAGGTCATCACCCTGCCGGACGACATCGCGTCGCGGCTGGAGGGCAAGAGCTCCCTGGGGCGGCTCGGGCTCGTCACCCACTCGACCGCCGGGTTCATCGACCCCGGGTTCTCCGGGCACGTGACCCTGGAGCTGTCGAACCTGGCGACCCTCCCCATCAAGCTCTGGCCGGGCATGAAGATCGGGCAGCTGTGCATGTTCCGGCTCAGCTCGCCCGCCGAGTTCCCGTACGGCAGCGAGCGCTACGGGTCCCGGTACCAGGGCCAGCGGGGGCCGACGGCGTCCCGCTCGTACATGAACTTCCATCGGACCCAGGTGTGAGGCGGTCGCAGGCATGAGTGCAGTACGCGAGAACCTGACGTACGAGGGCTTCGGGACCGCCGTCCGCGAGCTCGCCCAGACCATCGCCGACGACGGCTACGAGCCGGACATCGTGCTCTCCATCGCCCGTGGCGGCGTCTTCGTCGCCGGCGGTCTGGCCTACGCCCTGGACTGCAAGAACATCCACCTCGTGAACGTGGAGTTCTACACCGGGGTCGGGACCACGCTGGAAATGCCGGTCATGCTGGCGCCCGTGCCCGACGCGATCGACTTCAGCGACAAGAAGGTGCTCATCACCGACGACGTCGCCGACACCGGCAAGACGCTCAAGCTGGTCCACGACTTCTGCGTCGACCACGTCGCCGAGGTCCGTTCCGCCGTCATCTACGAGAAGTCGCACTCCCTCGTGAAGTGCGAGTACGTGTGGAAGAAGACCGATGAGTGGATCAACTTCCCCTGGAGCGTCGAGCCGCCCGTCGTGAAGCGTGAGGGGCAGGTGCTCGACGCCTGACCCCCCAGGCAGAGTGGCAGAAGGCCCCCGTCGGTGATCGCACCTGACGGGGGCCTTCTGCCTTGTCGCGTGTCGCCGCGCTACATCGCGCCCAGCTTGATCAGGCTCAGCAGCGCCACCAGCTGGATCGCCGACGCGCCGAGTGCCTTCGGCCACGGCAGGTCGTGGGAGCGGCTCACCATCAGGGTGAACAGGACGCCGGCGCCCAGCCAGGTCAGCAGGCCGATGACCTGCACGAAGCCGTTCTCGCCGCCCAGGAACAGGGCGAAGAGCAGCCGCGGCGCGCCGGTGATCGACATGATCAGCATCGACAGGCCCACGGTCGGCTGCCACGCGCCGTCGCCGCCCAGCTGGCGGGCCAGGGTGTGGGTCACCGCGCCCAGGATCAGGCCGCCGATGACGAAGCCCACCCCGGTCATCAGGATCGAGGGGATGTTGGACAGGGGCGCGTCCAGGACCTCGTCGCGCGCCTTGTCGAAGCCGAAGATCGCCAGCAGCCCGTAGAGGAACGTGACGATCAGCGCCGGGCCCCACACGGCGTGGTCCCGCATCTGGAGGAACGTGTCCGCCGGGCGCAGCACGATGCCCTGGAGCAGCGGCTTCCAGGGCAGCCGCGGGCCCGTGGGGACGGGGGCGGCGCCGGCCTGGTACGTGGCGCCCTGGCCGTACGGGTCGTCGTGGACGCTGAAGACCTGCGTGTGGCCCGGGTTGTTCGCCGCCGCGTACTGCTGCTGGTGCTGCTGGGGGTGCGGGTCGCCGAAGTACTCCGGCTCGCCGTACGCCTGGCCGCCCTGCGGCTGCGGAGGGTACTGCTGCTGCGGGTACGGCGGCGGTGCCGCTTCGTACCCGTACGGCCCCTGCGGAGGGCGTTGCGGGCGCTGCGGTTGTTGCGGTTGCTGCGGGGGGCCGCCGGCCCGGCCGCGTCCGTTCCTGAATCCAGCCACCTCAAGAACGTACCCGCTCCTGACGGGCCCTCGCGCCCTGGAGGGGGAGTGCGACAGGGCTGTGACATCCCCTAGGGGTTGCCGGGTAGGGGTTTCCGGATACGAGAACCGGATACGAGAAAGGGCCGCCTCCCCGCATCACCGCGGGTGGCGGCCCTTTCCGTACCTACGAGCGTTACGCGGCCGGCTCCGGCTCCGGCTCCGGCTCCGGCTCCACCGGTGTCTTCACCGAGTCGAGGAGCAGCTGGGCCACGTCCACGACCTGGAGGCTCTCCTTCGCCTTGCCGTCGTTCTTCTTGCCGTTGACGGAGTCCGTCAGCATGACCAGGCAGAACGGGCAGGCGGTGGAGACGATGTCCGGGTTGAGGGAGAGGGCCTCGTCGACGCGCTCGGTGTTGATGCGCTTGCCGATGCGCTCCTCCATCCACATCCGGGCACCACCGGCGCCGCAGCAGAAGCCGCGCTCCTTGTGGCGGTGCATCTCCTGCTGGCGCAGGCCCGGGACGGCGGACATGATCTCGCGCGGCGGCGTGTAGACCTTGTTGTGGCGGCCCAGGTAGCACGGGTCGTGGTACGTGATCAGGCCGTCGACCGGGGTCACCGGGACCAGCTTGCCCTCGTCGATGAGGTGCTGGAGCAGCTGGGTGTGGTGGATGACCTCGTACTCGCCGCCGAGCTGCGGGTACTCGTTGGCGATGGTGTTGAAGCAGTGCGGGCAGGTCGAGACGATCTTCTTCGCCGACTTCGGCTTCTTCGTCGACTCGTCCCCGTCGTCCTCGCCGAACGCCATGTTCAGCATCGCGACGTTCTCCTGGCCGAGCTGCTGGAACAGCGGCTCGTTGCCGAGGCGGCGGGGGGAGTCACCGGTGCACTTCTCGTCGCCGCCCATGATCGCGAACTTGACGCCCGCGATGTGCAGGAGCTCGGCGAAGGCCTTGGTGGTCTTCTTCGCGCGGTCCTCCAGGGCGCCGGCGCAGCCGACCCAGTAGAGGTAGTCGACCTCGGAGAGGTCCTCGATGTCCTTGCCGACGATCGGGACCTCGAAGTCGACCTCCTTGGTCCACTCGACGCGCGCCTTCTTGGCGAGCCCCCAGGGGTTGCCCTTCTTCTCCAGGTTCTTGAGCATCGTGCCCGCCTCGGACGGGAACGCGGACTCGATCATCACCTGGTAGCGGCGCATGTCGACGATGTGGTCGATGTGCTCGATGTCGACCGGGCACTGCTCGACGCAGGCGCCGCAGGTGGTGCAGGACCACAGGACGTCGGGGTCGATGACGCCGTTCTCCTCGGCGGTGCCGATGAGGGGGCGCTCGGCCTCGGCGAGGGCGGCGGCGGGGACGTCCTTGAGCTGCTCGGGCGTCGCCTTCTCGTTGCCCTCCATGTCCTTGCCGCCGCCCGCGAGCAGGTACGGCGCCTTGGCGTGCGCGTGGTCGCGCAGCGACATGATGAGCAGCTTCGGGGAGAGCGGCTTGCCGGTGTTCCAGGCGGGGCACTGCGACTGGCAGCGGCCGCACTCGGTGCAGGTGGAGAAGTCGAGCAGGCCCTTCCAGGAGAACTGCTCGACCTGGGAGACGCCGTAGACGTCGTCCTCGCCCGGGTCCTCGAAGTCGATCGGCTTGCCGCCGGAGGTCATCGGCTGGAGCGCGCCGAGGGCGGTGCCGCCGGTGGCCTCGCGCTTGAACCAGATGTTCGGGAAGGCGAGGAAGCGGTGCCAGGCGACGCCCATGTTGGTGTTGAGCGAGACCACGATCATCCAGATGAACGAGGTGCCGATCTTCACCATGGCGGTGAAGTAGATCAGGTTCTGGAGGGTCTCGGTGCTCAGGCCCTTGAAGGCGAGGACCAGCGGGTACGAGGCGAAGTACGCGGCCTCGTAGGACTCGACGTGGTGGATCGCGCCTTCGAGGCCGCGCAGCACGTAGATCGCGAGGCCGATGGTGAGGATGACGTACTCGACGAAGTACGCCTGGCCCGCCTTGGAGCCGGCGAAGCGCGACTTGCGGCCGGCCCGGCCCGGGAGGCTCAGCAGGCGGATGACGATGAGCGCGGCGATGCCGAGGATCGTCATGACGCCGATGAACTCGATGTACAGCTCGAACGGCAGGAAGCCGCCGATGACGGGCAGGGTCCAGTCGGCCTGGAAGAGCTGGCCGAAGGCCTGCGCCAGGGTCGGCGGCAGGGTCAGGAAGCCGACGGCGACGAACCAGTGGGCGAAGCCCACGATGCCCCAGCGGTTCATGCGCGTGTGGCCGAGGAACTCCCGGACGAGCGTCACGCTCCGCTGGTAGGGGTTGTCGGTCCGGGTGCCGGCGGGGAGCCGCTGGCCGAGGTTGAAGTACCGGACGAACTGACCGATGGCGCGAGCGAGCAGGGCAACGCCGACCACGGTCAGGGCCAGCGACACGATGATCGCGGCGAGCTGCATGAGGGGCTCCTCGGGCGGGGGCCAGTCGGGCCTACTAAGCGGTAACTTATTCAGTCCGTGCCGAGATTACCCGCTCGTGGCGCCGCACTGTAGCGGAGCTCACGGTGATCTGTGTCGCTCAGGCAACCCTTGCCGCCGGTTCCGCGTGGCGGCGGCGTCGGACTGCAGGAAGCGTACGCGCAAGGATCACCAGGTCCATGCCCAGCCAGTGGTGGTCCACGTAGTGGAGATCGAGCAGCTCGCGCTCCTCCCAGGGCAGCTCCGAGCGCCCGCTGATCTGCCAGAGGCCCGTCATCCCCGGGCGTACGGAGAGCCGGCGCCGGCCGTCCCCGGCGGACTCCCGGTGCCCGGGCGCCAGTGGACACGGTCCGACCAGCGACATCTCGCCCCGTACGACATGCAGCAGCAGCGGCAGCGTGGCCAGCGGGCTCCTCGTGCGGAAGGTCAGCATCGTGAAGGTCCGGCCGCCCCGGCCCGCGACCGGGCGGCGGCGCAGCACCCCGCGCGTGCTGCTGGTCCCGAGAGTGACGGAGAGGGCGACGAGCGCGATCAGGGGGGAGAGGAGGGTCAGCAGGGCCAGCCCGACCGCCACGTCGACCGCGCGTTTCGCCGTCATGCGCTCACACCTTCCGGCGGGGATCGCGAGGATCACGAGAATCATGGGGTACGCATCATGGGATATGTCCGGACTCTCTCACGCCGCACCGGTCCTTATCCGGGAATGACGCGCCCTCTGCCACCCTGGGGGAAGGCTCTTTGAGCGAGGGAGAGGGCGAAGAGTTGAGTCGAAGGCGCTCAGGTCTGTTGACTCGGATCGGGTCCTCGTGCATCCTTGAGTCAGTTCCACTCAAGTCAGTCAGCTGGAGGAATCGAAATGGCACGTGCGGTCGGCATCGACCTGGGCACCACTAACTCCGTCGTCAGCGTTCTCGAAGGCGGCGAGCCCACCGTCATCACCAACGCCGAAGGCGCCAGGACCACGCCGTCCGTCGTCGCCTTCGCCAAGAACGGCGAGGTGCTCGTCGGCGAGGTCGCCAAGCGTCAGGCGGTCACCAACGTCGACCGGACCATCCGGTCCGTGAAGCGCCACATGGGCACCGACTGGAAGATCGAGCTGGACGGGAAGACCTTCAACCCGCAGCAGATGTCGGCGTTCATCCTGCAGAAGCTGAAGCGCGACGCCGAGGCGTACCTGGGCGAGAAGGTGACCGACGCGGTCATCACCGTCCCCGCGTACTTCAACGACTCGGAGCGCCAGGCCACCAAGGAGGCCGGTGAGATCGCGGGCCTCAACGTCCTGCGCATCGTCAACGAGCCGACCGCGGCCGCCCTGGCCTACGGCCTGGACAAGGACGACCAGACGATCCTCGTCTTCGACCTCGGTGGCGGCACCTTCGACGTGTCCCTCCTGGAGATCGGCGACGGCGTCGTCGAGGTGAAGGCCACCAACGGTGACAACCACCTCGGTGGTGACGACTGGGACCAGCGCGTCGTCGACTACCTGGTGAAGCAGTTCGCCAACGGCCACGGCGTGGACCTGTCCAAGGACAAGATGGCCCTCCAGCGTCTGCGCGAGGCCGCCGAGAAGGCGAAGATCGAGCTCTCCTCCTCCACGGAGACCACGATCAACCTGCCCTACATCACGGCCTCCGCCGAGGGCCCGCTGCACCTGGACGAGAAGCTCACGCGCGCCCAGTTCCAGCAGCTGACCGCGGACCTCCTGGACCGCTGCAAGACCCCGTTCCACAACGTCATCAAGGACGCCGGCATCGCGCTGTCCGAGATCGACCACGTGGTCCTCGTCGGCGGCTCGACCCGCATGCCGGCCGTCGCGGAGCTCGTCAAGGAGCTGACCGGCGGCAACGAGGCCAACAAGGGCGTGAACCCGGACGAGGTCGTCGCCATCGGCGCCGTGCTCCAGGCCGGTGTCCTCAAGGGCGAGGTCAAGGACGTCCTGCTGCTCGACGTCACCCCGCTGTCCCTCGGCATCGAGACCAAGGGCGGCATCATGACCAAGCTCATCGAGCGCAACACCACGATCCCGACCAAGCGGTCCGAGATCTTCACGACGGCCGAGGACAACCAGCCGTCCGTGCAGATCCAGGTCTACCAGGGCGAGCGCGAGATCGCGGCGTACAACAAGAAGCTGGGCATGTTCGAGCTGACCGGCCTCCCGCCGGCCCCGCGCGGCGTCCCGCAGATCGAGGTCGCCTTCGACATCGACGCCAACGGCATCATGCACGTGACCGCGAAGGACCTGGGCACGGGCAAGGAGCAGAAGATGACCGTCACCGGCGGCTCCTCGCTGCCGAAGGACGAGGTCAACCGGATGCGTGAGGAGGCCGAGCAGTACGCGGAGGAGGACCACCGCCGCCGCGAGGCCGCCGAGACCCGCAACCAGGGCGAGCAGCTCGTCTACCAGACGGAGAAGTTCCTCGCGGACAACGCGGACAAGGTCCCCGGTGAGGTCAAGACCGAGGTCGAGGCCGCCGTCGCCGAGCTGAAGGAGAAGCTCAAGGGCGAGGACACCGCCGAGATCCGTACCGCCACCGAGAAGGTCGCGGCCGTCTCCCAGAAGCTGGGCCAGGCGATGTACGCCGACGCGCAGGCCGCCCAGGGTGCCGCCGGCGCCGAGGGTGCCCAGCAGGCCCAGGACGACGACGTCGTCGACGCCGAGATCATCGACGACGAGAAGCCGAAGGGCGGCGCTGCCTGATGTCGGAGGAGACCCCGGGCTTCGAGGAGAAGCCCGAAGTCCCCGCCGACGGCACGCCCGAGGAGCCCGAGACCGCCGCTGCCGCCGCTTCCGCCGACAAGGCGGAGGGGGCGGCCCCGGCCGGGGACGCGAGTGATGTGGCCCTGCTGGCGCAGCTGGACCAGGCCCGTACGGCGCTCACCGAGCGCACGGCGGACCTCCAGCGCCTGCAGGCCGAGTACCAGAACTACCGCCGCCGGGTCGAGCGGGACCGGGTGACGGTCAAGGAGATCGCCGTGGCGAGCCTCCTGACCGAGCTGCTCCCGGTGCTCGACGACATCGGCCGGGCGCGGGACCACGGCGAGCTCGTGGGCGGCTTCAAGTCCGTCGCCGAGTCGCTGGAGACCGTCGCCGCCAAGATGGGCCTCCAGCAGTTCGGCAAGGAGGGCGAGCCCTTCGACCCGACGATCCACGAGGCCCTGATGCACTCGTACGCGCCGGACGTCACCGAGACGACCTGCGTGGCGATCCTGCAGCCGGGGTACCGGATCGGCGAGCGGACCATCCGGCCCGCCCGCGTGGCCGTCGCCGAGCCCCAGCCGGGCGCGGCCCCGGCCGGCAAGGAAGAGTCGAAGGCCGACGAGGAGAGCGGTGCCCCCGAAGAGGGGTGACGCAGTGACCGTCCGGAAGGAGGGACGTCGATGAGCACGAAGGACTTCGTCGAGAAGGACTACTACAAGGTCCTCGGCGTCCCCAAGGACGCCACCGACGCCGAGATCAAGAAGGCGTACCGGAAGCTGGCTCGCGAGAACCATCCGGACGCCAACAAGGGCGACGCCAAGGCCGAGGAGCGCTTCAAGGAGATCTCCGAGGCGAACGACGTCCTCGGCGACCCCAAGAAGCGCAAGGAGTACGACGAGGCCCGCGCCCTGTTCGGCAACGGAGGCTTCCGTGCCGGACCGGGCGGGGGCGGCTCGTTCGGCAACTTCGACCTGGGCGACCTCTTCGGCGGCGCCCAGGGCCCCGGCGGGGCCGGTGGCTTCGGTGGCGGCGGCGGTCTCGGGGACGTCTTCGGCGGTCTGTTCAACCGGGGCGCGGGCGGTGCGGGCACCCGTACGCAGCCGCGCCGCGGCCAGGACATCGAGTCCGAGGTGACGCTCAGCTTCACCGAGGCCATCGAGGGCGCGACCGTGCCGCTGCGGATGTCCAGCCAGCAGCCGTGCAAGGCGTGTTCGGGCACCGGCGACAAGAACGGCACCCCCCGGGTGTGCCCGACCTGCGTCGGCACCGGGCAGGTCTCGCGCGGCAGCGGCGGCGGCTTCTCGCTGACCGACCCGTGCGTGGACTGCAAGGGCCGCGGCCTGATCGCGGAGAACCCCTGCGAGGTCTGCAAGGGCAGCGGCCGGGCCAAGTCCTCGCGGACCATGCAGGTCCGCATCCCGGCGGGCGTCAGCGACAGCCAGAAGATCCGGCTGCGCGGCAAGGGCGCCCCGGGCGAGCGCGGCGGGCAGAACGGCGACCTGTACGTCGTCGTGCACGTCGACGCCCACCCGGTGTTCGGCCGCAAGGACGACAACCTCACCGTCACGGTGCCCGTCAGCTTCGACGAGGCGGCGCTCGGCGGCGAGGTCAGGGTCCCGACGCTGGGCGGCCCCCCGGTCACCCTGAAGCTGCCCGCCGGCACGCCCAACGGGCGCACGATGCGCGCCCGTGGCAAGGGCGCGGTCCGCAAGGACGGCACGCGCGGCGACCTCCTGGTGACCGTGGAGATCGCGGTGCCGAAGGACCTGGGCGACAAGGCCCGCGAGGCCTTGGAGACCTACCGCGAGGCCACCGCGGACGAGGACCCCAGGGCAGAGCTGTTCCAGGCCGCGAAGGGAGCTTGAGGACATGGACCGCCGCCGACAGCCCGGATTCAGTTCCAGGGCGTACCAACTGACCGACGAGACGCCGGTGTACGTCATCTCGGTGGCGGCCCAGCTGTCCGGTCTGCACCCGCAGACCCTGCGCCAGTACGACCGCCTGGGTCTGGTGTCCCCGGACCGCACGGCGGGCCGTGGGCGCCGCTACTCGGCCCGTGACATCGAGCTGCTCCGTCAGGTGCAGCAGCTGTCGCAGGACGAGGGCATCAACCTGGCCGGCATCAAGCGCATCATCGAGCTGGAGAACCAGGTCGCCGCGTTGCAGAGCCGGATCGCCGAGCTGTCGACCGCGGTCGAGGGCGCGGCGGCGGCGATGCGCCAGCGCGAGGCCCAGGTCCACGCCTCGTACCGGCGCGACCTGGTGCCCTACACGGACGTCCAGCAGGCCAGCGCCCTGGTGGTCTGGCGGCCGGGGCACAAGCGCGGCGAGTAGCCCTTCCCGTACGCCCTCAGCATCTTCACGAGGCCCCTTCCGCTCCGGCGGAGGGGGCCTCGTCGAGGATTCCGGACTGGGCGATGAGGAAGCCGAGCTGGGCGCGGCTGCCGCTGCCGAGGGTGGCGGCCAGCTTGGCGATGTGGGCGCGGCAGGTGCGTACGTTCATGCCGAGGCGGCGGGCGATGGCCTCGTCGACGTGGCCCTCGACGAGCAGCTTGGCGATGGAGTGCTGGACGCCGCTGATGCCGTCCCTGCGCTGGGCGCCCGGGACCTGCTCGCCGAAGGGGGTGGCGCGGGCCCAGGACTGCTCGAAGACGGTCGCCAGGTACTCCACGAGGCCGGGGTGGCGCAGTTCCAGGGCCACTTGGCGGTCCTGGCGGGCCGGGATGAGGGCGACGGAGCGGTCGATGATGATGAGCCGCTCGATGCTCTCCTCCAGGGTGCGGACCTGGAGCCGGTCCATGCCGGCCTGTTCGAGGTAGACCTGCATGCCGGGGCTGTGGCGGACGGTGTGCTGGTAGAGGGTGCGCACCCGCACGCCCCGGTCCAGGAGCGGCTGGACGCGGTTGAGCGCGGTGCTGAGGGTGTGTTCGCTGCGGCCGCCGCCGGGCTGGACGGTCAGGAGCTCCTGGGAGCACTCGGCGGTCGCCCGGCCGAGGACGGCGTCGATGCGGTGGATGCCTTCGAGCACGGTGATGGCGTGGGTGGTCGAGGGGTCCTGGGCGCTGATCGCCATGAACGGCTCGAAGGTGCTGGAGAGCCCCATGGCCAGGGCGCGCCGGTCCTGGATCTCGCGCTCCAGCGGCTGGACGAGCCGGGCGAGCGCCGCCGAGGGCGGGACGGGCCGGAGCCAGGACGGATCGTCCGGATCCGGGTGCAACAGGTCGAGATCCATGAGGCAGGGTGCGGCTTCTGCCTCACTCCTGGTTATTCGCCCGATCCGCAACGCACTTGCGTACAAGTCCGTTCCGGCTGCACAGAGGTCGACATGCCCGTGGGGATGTGTCGGCTCTGTCAGTTTCTGCGGCATATGCACACCCCCCAGGATCCTGTATTTCAGGAACATGATGCATTGCCCCGGTGGTGCCAGCGCAAAGACTGAGCCATCGTCTTGTACGCGGGGGAGAGGAAACCATCAAGTGAGGTCGAAGCCGCTCATGTCCACGAAACTGCTTCGCTCGATACTTGCTTCCGTCTTCATTGGGGCGGCGGCAGTAGGAGCGCTGGCCGTCAGCGACCCGGTGTGGGACAGCACGCCCGCCAAGGTCGTCGCGGCACCGATTGACCCCGTCTGGGACTTCACCCCGGCCGGTCAGCTCGACCCGGTATGGGACTCCAGCCCGGCGGACGCGGACGCATGACCGTGCCCCCGGACGACCGGTCCTTCAGGCGGGAGATGGCTTCGGCCTACCGGTCCGGGTGGCACTTCGTCGATCTCGTCACGGCCATCCCCCACCGTGGCGACTCGCTGATGGTCACCCTCTTCGGAGAACCGATCGTCGTCGCCCGGGAGCAGGACGAGGACGTCCGTGCCTACCGGTGCCTGCGCCGGCCCCGAGGCGCCCCGCAGCCCGTCCGCTGTGCCATCCGGTACGGCATGATCTTCGTCAATCTCGACCAGCGTGACCACCAGCTGGTCGAACCAGAGACCATCACCGCCACCCCCCGCAGTGCCTGAGCGATTCCCCCGTCGTTGTAGATCGCTCAGGTACTTCCCCCACACAGCGGCGCCATCGCGGACCTGAAACGCGATGGCGCCGTTGTGCGTCCCGGGACCGGAATGGCCCATTCCGGACTGTTCCGGTCCGGCCCGTTCCGGCTAGGCGCGGCCCATCGCGCGGGTCAGGGTGATCTCGATGACCACCCGGTCCGGGTTCGGGGCCGGCGTGCGGTCGTAGCGCGCCGCGTAGCGCGCCACCGCGTCCTCGACGGCCTCCGCCTCGGTGCGGATCCTGGCGATGCCCTCCAGGGTGGCCCAGCGCCCCTTGTCGACCTGGCAGACCGCCACCTTCGCGCCGTCCGCGCCCGCCGCCAGGACGTTCGCGACCTTGCGGCTGTGTTTGTTGGTGATCACCCGCGCGAGACCGTTCTCGGGGTCGTACGTGACGCCCACCGCCACCACGTGCGGGGTGCCGTTCGGGCGGGGGGTGGTCAGGGTGCACATGTGGTACTCGCGCCAGAAGCTGAGATACGAGTCGCCGGGATTCCTCGGGTCGGTCGCCATGCCCGGAAACTACCCCCGACGGGGCCCCCGGCGGTACCTCGCGCGGACATTGAGTGGAATAGACTCAACTTTGTGTACGTTGGATGCATCATAGTATTCAGCCGAGCTCTCAGGAGGAGACACCGCACGTGGACGCCGAACTGACCAACAGGAGCCGGGACGCGCTGAACGCGGCGAGCAGCCGCGCCGTGTCCCAGGGGCACGCCGACCTCACCCCCGCGCACCTGCTGCTGGCCCTGCTGGCGGGCGCGGACAACGAGAACATCACCGACCTGCTCGCCGCCGTCGAGGCCGACCAGGCCGCCGTGCGCTCCGGCGCCGAGCGGCTGCTGGCCGCGCTGCCCAGCGTCACCGGGTCCACGGTCGCGCCCCCGCAGCCGAACCGCGAGCTCCTCGCGGTGATCGCCGACGCCGCCGAGCGCGCGAAGAAGCTGAGCGACGACTTCATCTCCACCGAGCACCTGCTCATCGCCACCGCGGCCAAGGGCGGCCAGTCCGGCCAGGTCCTGGACCGGCAGGGCGCCACCGCCGCGCGGCTCCAGGACGCCTTCGAGAAGAGCCGGGGCGCCCGCCGGGTGACCACCGCCGACCCGGAGGGCTCGTACAAGGCCCTGGAGAAGTTCGGCACCGACTTCACCGCCGCCGCCCGCGAGGGCAAGCTGGACCCGGTCATCGGCCGCGACCACGAGATCCGGCGCGTCGTGCAGGTCCTCTCCCGCCGCACCAAGAACAACCCGGTCCTCATCGGCGAGCCCGGCGTCGGCAAGACCGCCGTCGTCGAGGGCCTCGCCCAGCGGATCGTGAAGGGCGACGTGCCCGAGTCGCTGCGCGGCAAGCGGCTGGTCTCGCTCGACCTCGGCGCCATGGTCGCCGGCGCGAAGTACCGCGGCGAGTTCGAGGAGCGGCTGAAGACCGTCCTCTCCGAGATCAAGGAGAGCGACGGCCAGATCATCACCTTCATCGACGAGCTGCACACCGTCGTCGGCGCGGGCGCGGGCGGCGACTCCGCCATGGACGCCGGCAACATGCTGAAGCCGATGCTGGCCCGCGGCGAACTGCGCATGGTCGGCGCCACCACCCTCGACGAGTACCGCGAGCGGATCGAGAAGGACCCCGCCCTGGAGCGCCGCTTCCAGCAGGTCCTGGTCGCCGAGCCCACCGTCGAGGACACCGTCGCCATCCTGCGCGGCCTCAAGGGACGCTACGAGGCCCACCACAAGGTGCAGATCAACGACTCCGCCCTGGTGGCCGCCGCGACCCTCTCCGACCGGTACATCACCTCCCGCTTCCTGCCCGACAAGGCCATCGACCTCGTCGACGAGGCCGCCAGCCGGCTCCGTATGGAGATCGACTCCTCGCCCGTCGAGATCGACGAGCTCCAGCGCTCGGTCGACCGGCTGAAGATGGAGGAGCTCGCCCTCTCCAAGGAGACCGACGCCGCCAGCGTCCAGCGCCTGGAGAAGCTGCGCCGCGACCTCGCCGACCGCGAGGAGGAGCTGCGCGGGCTCACCGCCCGCTGGGAGAAGGAGAAGCAGTCCCTCAACCGGGTCGGCGAGCTGAAGGAGCGCCTCGACGAGCTGCGCGGACGGGCCGAGCGCGCCCAGCGCGACGGCGACTTCGACACCGCCTCCAAGCTGCTGTACGGGGAGATCCCCACCTCCGAGCGCGAGCTGGCCGAGGCCACCGAGGCCGAGCGGGAGGCCCAGAAGGACACCATGGTCAAGGAGGAGGTCGGCCCCGACGACATCGCCGACGTCGTCGGCGCCTGGACCGGCATCCCCGCCGGGCGCCTCCTGGAGGGCGAGACCCAGAAGCTGCTGCGCATGGAGGACGAGCTCGGCCGCCGTCTGATCGGCCAGGGCGAGGCCGTCCGGGCCGTCTCCGACGCCGTGCGCCGCACCCGCGCGGGCATCGCCGACCCCGACCGGCCCACCGGCTCCTTCCTCTTCCTCGGCCCCACCGGCGTGGGCAAGACCGAGCTGGCGAAGGCGCTCGCCGACTTCCTCTTCGACGACGAGCGGGCCATGGTCCGCATCGACATGTCGGAGTACGGCGAGAAGCACTCCGTCGCCCGTCTCGTCGGCGCGCCCCCCGGCTACGTCGGCTACGAGGAGGGCGGCCAGCTCACCGAGGCCGTCCGCCGCCGCCCGTACAGCGTGGTCCTCCTCGACGAGGTGGAGAAGGCCCACCCGGAGGTCTTCGACGTGCTGCTCCAGGTCCTCGACGACGGGCGGCTCACCGACGGCCAGGGCCGCACGGTCGACTTCCGCAACACGATCCTGATCCTCACCTCCAACCTGGGCAGCCAGTACCTGGTGGACCAGGGGACGCCCGAGGACGAGAAGCGGGCCCGGGTCCTGGACGTCGTGCGCGCCAGCTTCAAGCCCGAGTTCCTGAACCGGCTCGACGAGATCGTCGTCTTCTCCGCCCTGGACCGGGACGAGCTGGCCCGTATCGCGCGGCTCCAGATCGACCGCCTGGCCCGCCGCCTCGCGGAGCGCCGGATCGGCCTGGACGTCACGCCCGAGGCGCTGGCCTGGCTGGCCGAGGAGGGCAACGACCCGGCGTACGGCGCCCGCCCGCTGCGCCGCCTCATCCAGAGCGCCATCGGCGACCGCCTGGCCCGGGAGATCCTGGCCGGCGAGGTACGCGACGGGGACACGGTCCGGGTGGACCGCGCCGAGGACGGCCTGATCGTGGGCCCGGCGACGGCCTGAGCGGGCGGGTGAGCACGCCGAGACCACGGCCCGGATCAGCTTGCAGCTGATCCGGGCCGTGGGGGCTTGCCACCCCCCGCCCGGCATGAGGGAGGATGGCCGCATCCGTACGAAGGGAAATCCCGGTGAGCATCGACCCGTCCTCGATTCCGAATTTCGGGGGACAGCCCCAGCCTCAGGCCGCAGGACCGGCGGGCCCCGTCGTTCCCGACCAGGACCTGGTGAAGCAGCTCCTCGACCAGATGGAGCTCAAGTACGTCGTCGACGACGAGGGTGACCTCGCGGCGCCGTGGGAGGAATTCCGCACGTACTTCATGTTCCGCGGCGAGGACGACCAGCAGGTCTTCTCCGTCCGCACGTTCTACGACCGCCCGCACTCGGCGGACGACCGTGCCAAGGTCCTCGACGCGATCGACGACTGGAACCGGCGCACCCTGTGGCCCAAGGTCTACACCCACCTGCACGAGGAGGAGGACGGCTCCGCCACCCTCCGTCTCATCGGTGAGGCCCAGATGCTGATCGGCACCGGCGTGTCGCTGGAGCACTTCGTGTCCTCCACCGTCAGCTGGGTCCGCGCGTCGATCGAGTTCGACAAGTGGATCGTCGAGCAGTTCGGTCTGGAGACCCCCGAGGACAAGGAGTCCGGCGAGGCCGGCGAGTGAATCGCCCCTCCCGGCTCCCCGCGTGACCCCGGCTACAGGGCCATGCGTGCCAGCGTGAGCACGTACACCCCGTAACCGAACGAGAGCCCGGCCAGGCCCGCGACCACCAGGATCGCGGCCCGTGGCCGGGCTCTCGTCAGTGCCAGGGCCGCCGGGAGCAGCAGCGGGAAGGCCGGCAGCAGGAAGCGCGGCTTCGACTCGAAGAAGCCCGAGCCGCCGACGGTGATGAGCACCAGCACGCCCGTGTAGACGAGCAGCGGCAGCGGCGGGCGCTCCACCAGCACCAGCAGCGCGAAGAGCAGCACCCCGACGCCGGTGATCACCAGCGCCATCACGAACCCGAACTGGGTCGGGCCCTTCAGCATGTCCCGGACGAAGCGCAGCGCGCCCCGGCCGAAGTCGAAGCGCGAGGTCCAGCCGTCCTGCACGGCGAAGTAGCCGCCCAGCAGGTCGCCCCGGCGGGCCCCGACCCACAGCACGTACGACAGCCAGCCGGCCGGTGCCAGCGCCGCCGCCGCCCACGGCCGCCACCCGGCCCGGCCGCGCCGCCGCCACAGCTCCACGCCGACGGCCACGAGGACGGCGGCGGCGACGGCCACCCCGTTGGGCCGGGAGAGCCCGGCGAGCGCGGCGAGCGCGCCCGCGAGCAGCCAGCGGCGGGTGAGCAGGGCGTACAGCGACCAGGCGGCGAAGGCGGTCATCAGCGGCTCGGTGTACGCCATGGTCAGCACCACCGCGTGCGGCAGCAGCCCCCACAGCAGGACGAGCACGACGGCGGCCGGCCGCCCCGCGACCCGCTCCGTGACCAGGTAGATCCCCCAGGCCGCCGCCCCGGCCGCCAGCCAGGACAGCAGCAGCCCCGCCGTCCCGTACGCGATCGGCAGCACGGCCGTCAGGGCCCGCACGAGCCCCGGGTAGAGCGGGAAGAACGCCAGGTCCGACTGGGCGCCGCCGTCCGGCCAGTGCAGGGTGCGCCCGTAGCCGTGCGCGGCGATCCGGGTGTACCAGTCCGAGTCCCAGGACTTCGCGAGCAGCGCCCGTGGCGAGCGCCCCACGTGCCAGGCCCACAGCGCGAGCACCAGCGTCCCGGTGAGCCGGGCGGCCGCGAAGAGCCCGAGCGCGGGCGCCGCCCGGCGCAGCGAGGCCCGCCAGGCGGGCACCCGCCGGACGGCCGGGGCGGCGGCGGGGGCGGGGACGGACGCCGGGCGGTCGAGGGTCTCGGCGGACAGGGGGCACCTCCGTGCGCGCGGGAATCAGGTCGTACCCGACAAATCGGTTTACCTGACGAGCGGCGCGGCACGGAGGGGGCGCGCGGATCAGAAGCGGCGGATCACCCGGAGTGTGACGGTGTAGATGTCGCCCTTCTTCGTGACGCCGTTCTCGGTCACGTTCGGCCGCCCGTCGAGGATCGACTTCCCGCCGACGTCGCCGAGGGTCGGCCCATTGGGCGACTTGCGGCTGGAGACGAAGCGGCGCTTGCCGTACCGGTCCGGGCCGACGTAGACGCCGACGTGGCCGCCCGGGTCGTCGGTGGTCGCGTCGGTGTCGAAGTAGACCGTGTCGCCGATGCGCAGCCCGTCGAGCGGCGGGGTGCTGCCGACCGCGCTCTCGGCGATCGTCACACCGGGGGCGGCGGTCGCCATGCCGGAGGACGTACGGGCCAGTGCCTGGGTGCCGGCGGCCGCGGACTCGTGGAGCAGCGGCAGCCCCAGGTGGTAGCCGAAGACCATCCGGACGTAGCCCGAGCAGTCGAGGCAGCGCAGGAACTCGGCCTCCGGCTCGCGCCTGGGGTAGCCGGGGAAGTCGTACGGGATCCCCAGGTACTCCTGGAAGTCGGCGCCGACCGTGCGCAGCCCGGTCGTCGGGTCCGCCTTGCTGTACGCGGACTCGCCGAGCACCTGCCTGCCGCCCTGCGTGACGACCGGGGCGAAGGGCTGGTACATCGCGCAGTAGGCGAGCAGGTCGGGGGAGGTGTCGCCCGCCCAGGCGGTGATCCGCTGCTCCAGGTCGGGGGTCCAGGTGCCCGCGAAGGGCTCCGGGAGGAGGCGCACCCAGGTGTCGTGGGTGACGAGCGGCGGGTCGGCCCAGGTCGCCGTCTCGATCCGGAAGCTGTCGACCCGGGCCTTCGGCCGCACGGTGGCGCCCTTGGAGGCGAGGGCGCGGACGCCGACGGCGCCCATCGGGAAGGACGTGTCGGCGACGCTGTGCGTCCAGCCGGACGGCTCGGTGGCGCTCTTCCAGGCCCGGGTCCGCAGCAGGTCGCCGGTCCGCTCGACCCGGACCCACCACTGCTCGCCCGCGGTCCAGCCGGTGCCGACGGTGACGGCCGCGGCGAGCGTGGCCGGCTGGTCCGCGACCTCCTTCTCCAGGACGAGCTGGACCTCGCCCGCCGGGGTGAGGATCAGCCGGGACCGGTAGTGGTTGTTCACGTCCTCGGCGCCGAGGACCAGGCCGAGCGAGACGGGAGCGCCCACGGGCAGCCGGTCGAAGGAGAAGCGGGCGCGGACGTCCACGTCCCCGATGCCGTAGTCGGGGAGCAGCGAGAAGCGGCTGGCGTCGGCGGCGGTCAGGGTGATGACGCCCTGGCCGCCCTCCACCGCGTAGTCGGCGTCGGCGCCGTTGATGTGGGACCAGCTGCCGCCGCCCGGCGACATGCCCCAGCCGCCCTTGGGCGGGACACGGTCGAAGTCGTCCAGGACCTGCTTCTTCTGCTCCGTGAACCAGCGCTTCGGCCCGCGCACGGTCACGGTGCGCGCCCCGGTGGTGAGGGTGGCGAGGACGCCCGCGTCGTCGGCGACCTCCAGGCCGCCCGGGACGGCGCGGGTGGTCAGCGGGCCGGCCGGGTGCGGGGCGAAGTGCCAGGCGTCGGTCGGGTCGACGTGGAGCGGGAGCCGGGGGTCGGGCAGGCCCGGCAGCGGCGAAGGGACCAGCGGCGGGTCGGCCGCCGGGACCGGGGCGGCGGCGGCCGGGGCGGCCCCGGCGAGCGGCAGGGCGCCGCCCGCCGCGACTCCGGCGAGGGCGAGCAGCGCCGTTCTGCGGCTCGGCGAGAAGGTGGGCTCGGGCATGGTGTGGGTCCCCCCGGGGATGACGCCGTGATCTTGGTGGATCAGGTCGAGGGGGACCCTATCCGGGCCGGTGGGAGAAGACCCTCAGGCGCCCGCCAGCCGCTTCAGCCGGTCCACCGCCTCCTGGAGCACGTCGACGCGCTTGCAGAACGCGAAGCGCACGAAGGGCGCGCCCTCCTCGCGGTGGTCGTAGAAGACCGCGTTGGGGATCGCGACGACGCCCGCGCGTTCGGGCAGCGCCCGGCAGAAGGCGAAGCCGTCGGTCTCGCCCAGCGGGCGGATGTCGGTGGTGACGAAGTAGGTGCCGGCCGGCCGGTGCACGCCGAAGCCCGCGGCGGCGAGGCCCTCGCTCAGCAGGTCCCGCTTGGCCTGGAGCTCGGCGCGCAGCCCGTCGATGTACGCGTCGGGCAGCCGCAGCGCCTCGGCGACGGCGTACTGGAAGGGGCCGGAGGAGACGTACGTCAGGAACTGCTTGGCGGAGCGGACGGCGCTCGTCAGCTCGGGGCTCGCGGTGACCCAGCCGACCTTCCAGCCGGTGAAGGAGTACGTCTTGCCGGCGGAGCCGATGGTGACCGTGCGCTCCCGCATGCCGGGCAGGGACGCGATCGGCAGGTGCTCAGCGCCGTCGAAGACCAGGTGCTCGTAGACCTCGTCGGAGACGACGAGCAGGTCGCGCTCCTGGGCGAGTTCGGCGATGGCGGTGAGCTCGGCGCGGCTGAGGACGGTGCCGGTGGGGTTGTGCGGGGTGTTGAGGAGGATCAGCCGGGTCCGGTCGGTGACCGCGGCGCGCAGCTCGTCCAGGTCGAGGGCGAAGGCCCCGTCGCGCGGGCGGAGGGTGACCGGCACACGGGTGCCGCCGGCCATGGCGACGCAGGCGGCGTACGAGTCGTAGTACGGCTCCAGGGCGATGACCTCGTCGCCCGGCTCGACCAGGGCGAGCAGCGCGGCGGCGATGGCCTCGGTGGCCCCGGCGGTGACCAGGACCTCGCTGTCGGGGTCGTACTCCAGGCCGTAGTGGCGCAGCTGGTGCGCGGCGATGGCGGTACGCAGCTCGGGGACGCCGGGGCCCGGCGGGTACTGGTTGCCGTGGCCCTCGCGCAGGGCCCGGACCGCGGCCTCGCGGATCTCCTCGGGGCCGTCGGTGTCGGGGAAGCCCTGGCCCAGGTTGATCGAGCCGGTGCGGGTGGCGAGCGCGGACATCTCGGCGAAGATCGTCGTGCCGAACTCCGCGAGCCGGCGGTTGAGCAGCGGTCGTGTCATGCCGGTCATCCTCGGGTGAAGCTCTGGACTTGCTCAAGTGCGCTTTGGGCGCGGCGCGGGGCGGGAATCCCCCTCGCACGGCACGAAGGCCGTCAGTACGGGGGGTACACCATGGAAGTTTTCATGATCGTGGCGTTCGCGATCGTCGTCATCGGATTCACCGCCGCGGTGAAGGGGAGCGGGGCGAGCAAGCGGCGGCGGCGCCGGGGCGGCTGGTCGAGCGGCGGCAGCGGGGGTGGCGGCGGCGGTTGCGGGACGTCGTCCTCGTGCGGCTCGTCCTCGTCGTGCGGCTCCTCCTGTGGCGGCGGGGGCGGCTGCGGCTCCAGCTGACGCGTGCAACGGGCGCCGTACGCGCTTCCGTTGGGCTTGTGGGGGCACCACGCGATCGAATCCGACTGAACAGTTGAACCGTGGGGCCCCCGAGGGGATGGAAACCACGTCAAGTTGGGTAAAAACGCTGTGAGCTACCCACGGTTCATGATTCCCTCGCTGTTGAGAACATCCAGCCCTCGGACCGTGTGTGGACCCGAGCCGGCGATCCCCACTCCCGGTCGAAGCCCCTTCGCCGGGCCGCCCCCGGCCCACCCGTCAAACCGTGTTTGCGGAGCCGACCCATGCTCACGACCCTGAAGACCTCCTACACCGACACGCGCGCGGCCGACCTGGCCTGGGCGCTGGGGCGCGACCCGCTGCCCGCGCTCGCCGTGCTCGACCTCGAACTATCCGGAGCCAAGCTCCAGTTGCGGCTGCTCGGCGCCTCCCACCAGGTGCTCCTGGAGGAGGCGGACCGCAGTTGCTCGGAGACCGTCGCCTGCATGCCCGGCAGCAGTACGCCGCTGCCGCTGGGCGTGTCCAAGCGGGTGGGCGAGTGGGAGTACGAGTTCGCGGCGCGCGTCGAGACCCTGACGCAGGGCTCGTTCGCGGGCCGCGCGCAGGAGCTGCTCGCGCTCGTCGCCGACCACCCCCACGGCCTCGCGGGGACCTTCCCCGGCTCGCCGCACGCCTTCACGGCGATGCTGGCGCAGCGCCACGAGGGCCAGGTGCGCTGGCGCACCTGGCACGCGTACCCGCAGGAAGGGCAGTTGGTGGTGACCAGAACCAGGATCGGCGCCCGTATGCCCGCGACACTCTGATGCGCCCCCGATCGCCTCAGGTGCACTCGTGTGGGTGACAAGCGGCAACAGGGGTGTGACGTAGCGTTACGGGCATGATCGACCCGCCCCTGACCGCGCCCCCGCCACCCCAGCGGGCGGTGCGGTTGCCGCCGGAACGGCCGCGCGCGGTGCGGTATCCGGTCCTGGCGGTGGTGTTCGTGTGCGCCGCCTGCGGTCTGGTGTACGAGCTGGAACTGGTGGCGCTCGCCTCCTACTTGATCGGCGACTCGGTCACCCAGGCGTCCGTCGTGCTGTCCGTCATGGTCTTCGCGATGGGCGTCGGCTCGCTGCTCGCCAAGCGGCTGCGCTGCCGCGCCGCCGTCGGCTTCGGCCTGGTCGAGTGCGCTCTCGCGCTGATCGGCGGCTGCTCGGCGATGGTGCTGTACGCGGCCTTCGCCTGGCTCGGCGAGGCGCGGTACGTCCTGGTCGCCTTCTCGCTGGCCATCGGGGTGCTGATCGGGGCGGAGATCCCGCTGCTCATGTCGCTGATCCAGCGCGGCGGCCGACGGGAGCAGGACGCGGCCGGCACCGTCGCCGACCTGTTCGCCGCGGACTACGTCGGCGCCCTCGTCGGCGGCCTCGCCTTCCCGTTCCTGCTGCTGCCCTGGCTCGGCCAGCTCACCGGCGCGCTCGTCACCGGCGCGGTCAACGCGGTGGCGGGCGGCGCCCTCGTGCTCTGGCTGTTCCGCCGGGACCTGACGCCCCGCTCCCGGTGGCTGCTGGTCGGCGCCAACCTCGCCGTGCTCGCCGCCCTCGGCACGGCGACCGCCCTCGCCGACGACTTCGAGGGGGCCGCGCGCCGGGCCGTCTACGGCGCCGACGTGCGGGTCGCCGTCCACACCTCGCTCCAGGAGGTGGTGGTCACCGGCGGCCACGGCGGCGCGCCCGACCTGTTCCTCGACGGGCGGCTGCGGGTCGGCGGCCGGGACGAGTTCCGCTACCACGAGGCGCTGGTCCACCCCGCGATGAACGGGCGCCGCGCCCGGGTGCTGATCCTCGGCGGCGGCGACGGCCTGGCCGCCCGCGAGGTGCTGCGCTACCCCGACGTCCGCGCGGTGACCATCGTCGAGCTCGACCCGGGCGTGGTCCGCCTGGTCCGCACCGACCCCGCGCTCGCCACCCTCAACGGGCAGGCCTTCCGCGACCCCCGCGTCACCGTCGCGTACGGGGACGCCTTCCGCTGGCTGCGCGCCGCGCGGCCCCTGCCGGAGCGGTACGACGTGGTGATCTCCGACCTGCCCGACCCCGGGCTCACCGCCGGGGCCAAGCTGTACTCGGAGGAGTTCTACGGGCTTGTCTCCGGCGTCCTGGCCGACGGCGGCCGCCTGGTCGTCCACGCCGGCTCGGCGGCCGTCCGCCCCCGCGCGTACTGGACGGTCGACGCCACGTTGCGCGCGGCGGGTTTCGCCACCCGGCCCTACGGAGCGGCCGGCCCCGCCGGGGCGGCGGCCACTCGGGCGACCCGCTCGGCCCAGGACCGGGACGCCGGGCAGTGGGGCTTCCTCCTCGCCGCCCCGGCCCCCGTGCCGCCCGCCCTCGGCCTGGACCCGGCCGCGCCCCGGCTGCGGTCCCTGACCGCCCGGTCCCTGGCGACGGCGGAGGCCCGCGTCGAGGGCACCCGCACCGGGGAGACGGCCGCCCTGCCGCCGTCCACGCTCGTGCACCCGCGCTACTGAGCGGCCGCCGGGGCCCCGGTGGGACGCGAACAGGCGACGGGCGGCCCGCTCCTGAGTAGGCTCGGCTCCCATGGAGCATGAGGTGTTCGTCCCGGTCCCGGCCGAGGTCCTGCGCGCCACGCTGACGGACCCGGCGCGGGTCGCGCGCTGCGTCCCCGGCCTCCAGCAGGACGCCGAACCGGGCGCGGACCCGCTCGCCGGACGCCTGAAGATCCGGGTCGGCGGCAACACCATCACCTACCGCGGCGCCCTGCGGTTCACCGAGCGCGACGGGGCCTTCGCCGTCGAGGGCGAGGGCAGCGAGGTGCGCGGCAAGGGCTCCGCCGCGCTGGACCTGACCCTCACGCTCACCCCGGTGGCCGAGGGCACCACGCTCACCTTCAGTGGCCGGGTCAAGGCCGCCGGCCGGCTCGCCGAGGCCGACGCCGAGGCGAGGGGAGCGGCGGGCGCCCGGCTGCTCGACCGCTTCGCCGAGGCGTTGGTGGCGGTGGCGGATGTGGAGGCGGAGATCGCGGCGGCGGAGATGGCCGAGGCGGAGATGGCCGCCTCGGGTGGTGCCGAGCCGGACGTCGACACCGACGCCGATTCCGACGACGGCTCCGACTCCGACGACGACGGTGTGGACGACGGGGTGGAGGAGCCGTCCCGCTCGGTGGCCGGGGGGCTCGACGACTCCGATCCCCTGGGGCCCGTGCCGCCCGCCGCTGAGGCCGCTCACGCGCGCCGCACGATGATCGGCCGCAGCGCGGAGGAGGTCGACCACGCCCCGCCGCGCGGGCGGTACGCCCCCGTCCCCGCTCCCGAGACCTCCAGCGCCACCGCGACCCTGCGCTGGATCGCCCCCGCCGCCGCGCTGGCCATCGCCTCCGCCGTCGTCGTCGGGCGGGCCCTGCGGCGGCGCCGCTGACGGGCCGACGGGTCCTGGGCCATAAGGTCGGGGCGTGAGTACTCTGACGCGACTGACGGCCGGCGACGCCGAGTTGACCATCGACCCCGAGCACGGCTGCCGCATCACCGGCCTGAGCGTCGGCGGCACCGAACTGCTGCTCCAGGGAGCGCATTACGGCTGCTTCGTGATGGCGCCCTGGGCGGGTCGCACCGCGAACGCGCGCTTCCGCAACGGCGGCACCGTCCACGAGCTCCCCGTCAGTGAGCACGCCGCCCCGCACGCCCTGCACGGCACCGTCCGTGACGTCCCCTGGAAGCCCGCCCAGGTCACGGAGACCACCGCCGCCTTCACCACCGCGCTGGCCGCCCCGTGGCCGTACCCGGGCCTGGTCACCCAGACCTTCGAGCTGACCGAGGACTCCCTCACGCTCCAGCTCGGCATCGAGGCGATGGCCGACTCCTTCCCGGCGCAGGCCGGCTGGCACCCCTGGTTCCGGCGCAGCCTCGGCGGCCGGGACGTCGAGCTCGACTTCGCTCCCGGCTGGCAGGAGGAGCGCGGTGACGACCACCTCCCCACCGGGCGGCGTGTCGAGCCGACCCCGCGCCCCTGGGACGACTGCTTCGGGATGCCCGGCGGCGTCGACATCACCCTCACCTGGCCGGAGCAGCTGGAGCTGCGCCTGACCAGCCGGGCCGAGTGGCTCGTGATCTACGACGAGCCGGCGGACGCGGTCTGCGTCGAGCCGCAGTCCGGCCCCCCGAACGGCCTCAACACCCTCCCGCGTCTGGTCACCCCGATCGACCCGCTGGAGGTCGCGACCACCTGGCGCTGGCGTCGGCTCTGAGCGCGCGGCTTTAAGCTCATGCGCATGACTGACGTACGCGCTGAGCTGCTCCAGCAGATCAAGGACAAGGCCGTGGTGCACGGCAAGGTGACCCTCTCCTCGGGTCGTGAGGCCGACTACTACATCGACCTGCGCCGGATCACCCTGGACGGCGAGGCCGCGCCGCTGGTCGGCCAGGTCATGCTGGACCTGACCGCCGAGCTGGACTTCGACTGCGTCGGTGGTCTGACGCTGGGCGCCGACCCGGTCGCGACCTCGATGCTGCACGCCTCCGCCGCGCGCGGTGCGCGTCTGGACGCGTTCGTCGTGCGCAAGGCGCAGAAGGCGCACGGCATGCAGCGCCGTATCGAGGGCACCGACGTCAAGGGGCGTCGCTGCCTGGTGGTCGAGGACACCTCCACCACGGGCGGCTCGCCGCTCACCGCCGTCGAGGCGGTGCGTGAGGCGGGCGGCGAGGTCGTCGCCGTGGCGACCATCGTCGACCGGGGCGCGGCCGACGCCATCGCCGAGGCGGGGCTTCCGTACCTCACGGGTTACCAGCTCTCGGATCTCGGACTGGCGTAACCGGGGTCAAGTCGTGACTTAGGTCCCGGGACCCCCTGTGGTGTCCTTCTGACCTGCGGTTTTATTCAAAGGCGGGGTGTTTCACGTGAAACACCCCGCCTTTGTGTCCGTATGGCCCGTGGGAGCTCGCACAGGAGTCTGGAAAGATGGGCGGTGACGATGACGTCGCCCCCAGGTCAGGGCCTAGCACCACACACCCGCACATCACAAGGAGCGGACGAATGCCCATCGCAACCCCCGAGGTCTACAACGAGATGCTCGACCGGGCGAAGGCAGGCAAGTTCGCCTACCCGGCCATCAACGTGACCTCGTCCCAGACCCTCCACGCCGCCCTCCGTGGCTTCGCGGAGGCCGAGAGCGACGGCATCATCCAGATCTCGACCGGTGGGGCCGAGTTCCTGGGCGGTCAGTACAAGAAGGACATGGTCACCGGCGCCGTCGCCCTGGCCGAGTTCGCGCACATCGTCGCCTCGAAGTACGACATCACGGTCGCGCTGCACACCGACCACTGCCCGAAGGACAAGCTGGACGCCTACGTGCGCCCGCTGATCGAGGTCTCCGCCGAGCGCGTGGCCCGCGGTGAGAACCCGCTGTTCCAGTCGCACATGTGGGACGGCTCCGCCGAGACCCTCGCCGACAACCTGGCCATCGGCCAGGAGCTGCTGGCCAAGGCCGTCGCCGCCAAGATCATCCTTGAGGTCGAGATCACCCCGACCGGTGGCGAGGAGGACGGTGTCAGCCACGAGATCAACGACGAGCTGTACACCACCGTCGACGACGCCATCCGTACCGCCGAGGCGCTCGGTCTGGGTGAGAAGGGCCGCTACCTGCTGGCCGCCTCCTTCGGCAACGTGCACGGCGTCTACAAGCCGGGCAACGTCGTGCTCCGCCCCGAGCTGCTCAAGGACCTCCAGGCGGGTGTCGCCGAGAAGTTCGGCAAGGCGTCCCCGTTCGACTTCGTCTTCCACGGCGGCTCCGGCTCCACCGCCGAGGAGATCGCCACCGCGCTGGAGAACGGCGTGGTCAAGATGAACCTCGACACCGACACCCAGTACGCCTTCACCCGTCCGGTCGTGGACCACATGTTCCGCAACTACGACGGTGTCCTGAAGGTCGACGGCGAGGTCGGCACGAAGTCCACCTACGACCCGCGCACCTGGGGCAAGCTGGCCGAGGCCGGCATGGCCGCGCGTGTCGGTGAGGCGTGTGTCGCGCTGCGGTCGGCCGGCACCAAGCTGAAGTAGTAGTCACGTAGTTCGAACGAGGGCTCGGCACCGTTTCGGCGGGGTCGGGCCCCTCGTCGTATCCGGAGGGTGAGGCAGGGTGTCTGAGTTCGAGTTCGAGTTCGACTTCGACCGGGAGATAGACCGACGTGGGACCTGGTCCGTGCAGTGGGACGGAATCGCGGATCGGTTCGGGGTTTCTGATTTGTTGCCCTTCACCATTTCCGACATGGACTTCGCCTCTCCGCCCGTCGTTCTCGACGCCCTGCGCGAGCGGGTGGGGCATGGGGTCTTCGGTTACACCGACTGGCGGCTCGGGGAGTTCCGGGAGGCCGTCCGGGACTGGTACGCGGAGCGGTACTCCACTGTCGTCGATCCGGAAGCGATGGTCTATGCGCCTTCCGTGCTCAGTCAGCTTTCGCAGCTGTTGCGGATGTGGACTGGGCCTGGTGATGGTGTTGTCGTCCACACCCCTACGTACGACGGCTTCCGCAAGGCCGTCACCGGGCTCGGGCGTGAGTTGCGCGGCGTGCCGCTCGACGACCCGGAGGCCCTGGAGCGCGAGCTGGCCCGGGGTGACAGCCGGATGCTGCTGCTCTGTTCCCCGCACAACCCGACCGGGCGGGTGTGGCGGGCGGACGAGCTGGAGGCGTTCGCGCGGCTCGCCGAGCGGTACGGCGTCGCCGTCGTCAGCGACGAGATCCATGCCGACCTGACCTCCGAGGGGCATCGGCACGTGCCGTGGGCCGCCGTCGCGGAGTCTGGGCGGGGGCGGCGGTGGGCGATGGTCACCTCGGGGACCAAGGCGTTCAACTTTCCCTCGCTCTCCGGCTCGTACGGGTTCCTCGGCGACCCGGACGAGCGGGTTGCCTTCGTCCGGCGCATGGAGACGGGGGAGGGGCTTGCCTCGCCCGCCGTGCTCTCGCTCACCGCGCACATCGCCGCCTATCGGCATGGTGCGCCCTGGCTGGACGCGCTCCGTGGCTATGTCTCCGGGACCATGCGGATGGTCGAGGAGCGGATCGCCGAGGGGCTTCCGGGGGTTGTCTGGGCGCCGCCGCAGGCCGGGTATCTCGCCTGGATCGACTTGCGGCCGCTGGGGATCGACGAGTCCGCGCTCCAGGAGGAGCTGGTGTCCGTCGAGCGGGTCGCGGTCATGCCCGGTGGGGTCTATGGGACGCCTGGGTTCGTGCGGCTCAATGTGGGGTGCCCTCGGGGCAAGGCCGAGCGGGGTGTGGACGCGTTGGTGGCTGCCGCCGGGCGGTTGCGGCGCTGAGTTTTCAGGCTGCGGCGTTGACGTTTTCGGGGGGCGGGGCGTCGGTGTTCGCGGGACCATGCAGGCATGGACATCCGGCTTGCCTCGCGGACGGGGCGCTGGATCGTGTTCACCACGGTCCTCGGCTCCGGGATGGCGTTGCTCGACTCGACCGTCGTCAATGTCGCCCTGCCCCATATCGGTGAGGATCTCGGCGCCGACATCGCCGATCTCCAGTGGACCGTCAACGCCTACATGCTCACCCTCGCCGGGCTGATCCTGCTCGGTGGGTCGCTCGGCGACCGGTACGGGCGGCGGCGGGTCTTCGTGATCGGCGTGGTCTGGTTCGCGGTCGCCTCGCTGTTGTGCGGGCTCGCCCCGAGCGCGGGATTTCTTGTTGCCGCGCGGGCGCTCCAGGGGGTGGGGGGCGCCTTGCTCACTCCTGGGTCGCTCGCGATCATCCAGGCCAGCTTTCACGAGGACGACCGGGCCAAGGCGGTCGGTCTGTGGTCCGGGTTCGGTGGGGTGGGCGCTGCCGTCGGGCCCTTCGTGGGTGGGTGGCTCGTGGACGGGCCGGGGTGGCGGTGGGTCTTCTTCTTGAACGTGCCGCTCGCGCTGGTCTGCGTGCCGGTGGCGCTGCGGCATGTGCCGGAGTCGCGCGACGAGACGGCCCATGGGCGGTTCGACGTGCTCGGCGCGGTGCTGGGGGCGTCGGCGCTCGCGCTCGTGACGTACGCGTTGATCGCGCAGACGTGGTGGGCGGGGGTGGGCGGGGTGGCGCTGGGGGCCTGGTTCGTGGTCGTGGAGCGGCGGCGGGGGGAGGACGCTATGGCGCCGCCGTCGGTTTTTCGGTCGCGGCTTTTTACCGCGGTCAATTTGGTGACGCTGTGTGTTTACGGGGCGTTCGGTGGGTTCTTCTTTTTGGCCGCGCTCCAGCTCCAGGTGGTGTCCGGGTACTCGGCGCTCGCGGCTGGGACCGCGATGCTGCCCACTACGGTGCTGATGCTTTTGGGCTCCGCCAAGTCGGGTGAGATCGGGGAGCGGACCGGGCCTCGGCTGCCGCTTACCGTGGGGCCGTTGTTGTGTGCGGCGGGGATGTTGTTGATGTTGCGGGTCGGGGAGAACGCCTCGTATGTGACGGATGTGCTGCCCGCGATGCTCGTGCTCGGGTTGGGGATGACGACGCTGGTCGCGCCGCTGACGGCCACCGTGCTGGCCTCCGTGCCGGTGACCCGGGCGGGGCTTGCCAGCGGGATCAACAACGCGGCGGCGCGGGCCGCCGGGCTGCTCGCGGTGGCGGCGCTGCCTGCGCTGACCGGGATGAGCCCGGAGGCGTATCGCTCGGCGGCGGAGTTCGGGGACACGTTTCGCAAGGCGATGCCGTTGTGCGCGGGGCTGCTGGTGGGGGGTGCGGTGCTGGCCTGGGCGATCGTTCGGCCGCCGCCTCCGTTGAGCTGTCATCCGGAGTGTCGGTATCACTGTGGGGTCGCCTCGCCTCCGCTTGATCCTGGGGCGACCGTGTGAGGTGTGGTCTTTCCACGGGGTCCGGGGCCGGAGCGGGGGTGGGGGTGTCCGGACTGCGCACTTCACTTCGCTTCGCTCGTTCAGGGCGCCGCCACGTCCGGACACC